>CAYQDZ010000124.1:0-9334 GCA_964416375.1 uncultured Bacteroidales bacterium | reverse complement strand
TATCACAAATAAATAATTAAAATTCATTCATTTTTATGAATAATGCAGGCTAAATTTACATTCGGGTAATTTCTTTTTCGAAATAGAATAATGTAATTTGGAGGATAAAAATAATTTTTCCGCCAAACTGTTAAACAAGAAATACTATCCATGAAAAAAATAATTTGCTTTCTGTTGTTTTTTGCAATTATCGCATGCAAAAAAGACAACCAATCCTTATCCGATTATCCCATCACTCCTGTAAAAATTAATCATGTTGAACTTAGGGATGATTTCTGGCTGCCAAAAATCAAAACAATACAAAACACTACTATCCGGTATGCTTTGGAGAAATGCAGAGAAGAAGGAAGGATGGACAATTTCCTGATAGCAGGAGGCAAACTGAAAGGTGAGACAAGAGGAGAAATGCCGTTTGATGATACCGATCTGTACAAAATTATTGAAGGAGCTTGCTATTCATTGATCTCATTTCCTGATGAAAAACTTGAAGCTTATATTGATTCGTTGATCGCAATTATTTCGATCGGGCAGGAAGAAGATGGCTACCTGACTACATGGAAAACGATTGACCCCACAAAATCGCCTGCCCATTGGGCACCCCCCGGAGATCGATGGGAAAATCTGGCCTCAAGTCACGAATTATACAACAGCGGGCATCTGTTTGAGGCTGCTGCGGCACATTACGATGCCACGGGAAAGAGAAACTTGTTGGATATTGCTTTGAAAAATGCCGATTTGTTGGTTGCAACATTTGGTCCCGGTAAAAACCCGGAAGTTCCCGGACATCAAATTGTTGAAACAGGATTGATAAAATTATTCCAGATTACTAAGAACAAAAAATACCTTGAACTTGCAAAACATTTTCTTGACCAAAGAGGGAATGCAACGGACCGGGAATTGTACGGGGCCTACAACCAGGATCATGTTCCGGTTACAGCACAGGATGAGGTAACAGGTCATGCCGTTCGTGCCGTATATATGTATGCCGGAATGACCGACATAGCAGCCCTGTACGGAGATACTGCTTACCTTTCTGCTGTAAACACATTGTGGGAGAATATGGTAAACAAAAAATTATACATTACAGGTGGTATTGGTGCACGGCACGAAGGGGAATCTTTTGGAGAGAATTATGAACTTCCAAACCTCACTGCCTATAGTGAAACATGCGCAGCAATAGGCAGTATCTACTGGAACCATCGTTTGTTTTTGCTTACGGGCGAATCTAAATATTATGATGTCATGGAAAGAACTCTCTACAATGGTATGATTTCAGGTATTTCACTGGATGGGAACAATTTTTTTTACCCCAATCCCTTAGAAGCAGATGGCGAATATGAATTTAACAAGGGGGCATGTACTCGTCAGCCATGGTTCGACTGTTCATGCTGCCCGACAAATATTATTCGTTTTGTTCCTTCAATACCCGGATTGATCTATGCAGTTGAAAGAGATAATTTATACATCAATCTTTTTATGGCCAATGAAGCGAACATTAAATTAGATCATACCAATGTTCTTATCATTCAGAAAACAGACTATCCCAAAGAGGGGAAAATAGAGATTTTAGTTCAACCGGAAGAGCAAATAGAGTTTACTCTTAAGTTACGAATTCCCGGTTGGGCAATAAATCAGGTAAGCCCGGGAACTTTGTATGATTATATCGAAGAAAATAGGGAGCAGGTAGTAGTAAAGCTAAATGGCAAAAAAGAATCAGTAGTAAGTAATAAAGGATATATTGAAATTTCAAGAAAATGGGAAACCGGCGACCGGATTGAAATGGTTTTACCTATGAAAATACGGCATATTATCACCAACGATAAAGTATTAGATAATCAGAACCTTGCCGCTTTGGAATATGGTCCTTTTGTGTATTGTGCCGAGGAAGTGGATAATGATAATTGGGATGAATTATACCTCCCTGATAATGCAAATTTTACCATGGAAAGAAGAGATGATTTGTTAGACGGAGTAAATGTTATTACTGCACAGGATAAAAGCAATTCTCGAAATCTGGTATTTATTCCTTATTATTCATGGTCTAACAGGGGCGTTGGTAAAATGAAAGTCTGGTTTTCACGAGATAATCAATAATTTACTTTTTGAAAAAATTGACCGTTTTCTCAAGAGCTTCTTCTTTGCTGTATCTGGGAGTAAATCCAAAATCGTGTTTTGCCTTTTCTGAGCGAAAAGTAAAATCGGTGCATGTATACAATACTGCAAACCGGCTTAACTTGGGATTGTAATGTTTTATAGGACGTACTGCCATGGCAATACTTTCCGAAACTGCTCCCAACGAGTGAGCCAGCCAACGAGGCAACCAGAAGTTTTTCGGCCAGATCTTATAACCTGCTCCCACAACAATTTTATCAAAAAATGTGAAAAAGTTTGTGCCTGGAGAATCGGTAATAAAATAAGCCTTCCCAAAGACTTTTGAATTGTTTTCAATTAACGCCTTGGCAGCCAATACATGCGCATAGGCAATATTTCTTACATAAACATGCTGACTTTTTGCAGTTCCGTTTCCTATCCTGGTATAGAAGCCTCCTTTTGCCATATTGATCCAGGGTTGAATATGGTAAGGATCTGCTTCACCGTAAATATCCGAAGGCCTTAAAACACACGTTTTGAGCGCTTCATTGTGATTTTCCAATATCAGTTTTTCAGCCAGGTATTTGCTTCTGCAATACATGTTGGGGTGTTTCTTGGGATAAGCCTGACTTTCGTCGATATTCACCAGGGGTTTACCATCGATCACTACATCAAGAGAACTTGTATACACCAGCTTGGTAATCTTGTTTTCTTGGCAGGCTCTTATTATGTTCTCGGTTCCTACAAAATTAACACGGTATACCTCCGTCTCCGATTTGGTTCCCCAATCGACTATTGCTGCAGAATGAATAACAAGGTCTATTCCTTCACATGCCGGATTAATATCGCTATAATTGCATATGTCTCCTTTTATATATTGGATACGATCATTTTTTGTTCCCTGATATTCTTTTATATCCAGAACTCTAAGCTCGTTTAAGGATATGGGAGATGAAGGATCCAGCAGTTCAGCCACAATGGCTTTACCTAAAAACCCTGCTCCCCCTGTGACAAGAATATTCAGTTTCGATTTACTATCTTTTGATTTTGCCATGAGATTTTTATAAAATAGCACAAAATATTATTTTAATTACGAATAGCAACATGAATAAAGAAATTTATCTGATACGGGGAAAAGATTCTGAAAATTATCAGGCTTTCAAAACCAGAATATTAAAATCTGTTACAGATCTGGTAAAAACACTAAAACCGGAGGCTCTGAAATTAACCATTACCGATGAAGCCCCGCCAAAATTTTCTGTTATTCCATTTAGTAAGAACAAGATCGCCGTAATTTCTGTCCGGAAGAAAGATAATACACCCATCGAATCACTCAGCTCTGCGGATGGGTTTTATGGAGCCTATAAAGTTGAAGAGGCATTGCCTGTGGCTTACGAAAAGGATTGGAGGGATGGAGAACCTACTCCCGGAGCATGCCTGCTTACCTTATTTTCAAAGAAGAAAAACATAGACTACTACACCTTTATCAACCGATGGCACAACGGTCATACACCCCTTTCACTTCGTATACATCCTTTATGGAACTATGTACGAAATGTGGTTCACGATAAGCTATTTGAGCAGTCTGCCTGGTTTGATGGAATAGTAGAAGAACAAGTCAGAAAGACATCGGATCTTCTCAATCCTTTTCAATTCTTTGGAAATCCTTTCATTATCATTCCCAGAATGCTTCAGGTATATTCCGATACAAGATCATTCATAGATTATCCAAGCATGGAGACCTACTTAACCAGGGAGTATCATATTATAAGTTAATGGGTTTTTATTTATATTGTACCATGAAATGAAACAAAATCCAAAATAAGACATACACCGGAACGTCAGCTTTATTATTTTCACGATGACTGAAACAAAATTCATTCGCAAACCCCGTATACAAGTTGTAGATGCTATTCGAGGATTTGCCTTGTTCGGGATTCTTATGATCCATGCAATTGAGCATTTCGAATTGTATAGATATCCCGAGAGTATGGGATTTTTAGCATGGTCAGATCCGGGCATATTTAAAGCTGTATTTTTTGTTTTTGGTGGCAAGGCTTATTCCATGTTTTCTATCATGTTCGGATTCAGCTTTTTTATTCAGATGGAGAACCAGGCGAAAAAGGGAGTTGATTTTCGTCTGAGATTTGTTTGGCGCCTGATTGTACTATTTATTTTTGGCTATTTGCATTCACTGTTGTACCTGGGCGATGTACTTACGGTTTTCGCAATGCTTGGTTTACCTCTGGTGTTGGTTCATAAATTGAAAAACAATGTACTTATTTGGCTAACTGTTCTATTGCTCATACAAATTCCAACATTATACAATATTGCCATTTCATTTACAGATCCCGATTTTGTATTTCATCAGGATTGGAGCATTTTTGATAAAGCAGTCGAAATCTTTGCAACCGGGTCTTTTCAGGAAGTGATAAGATTTAATAGTTATTCCGGTCATATGGCGAAATGGACCTTTATGTATAATACCGGGCGCTATCTGCAAATGACAGGGCTTTTCATTATAGGAATTTTGTTAGGCAGGTATCAATTTTTTGAAAAAATAGCGGATAATAAACTAGGGATATTCAGAGTTTTTATTGGTAGCATTGCAGCTTTTCTTGCTCTCTATTCCATTCAGTATATTCTGCCTTTATTTACTTTATCTAAAACACAAATCGGACTGATAAATTCTTTATCTACATCCTATTCCAATTTGTTTTTTACCGCGATTCTTATTTTGGGTTTCATTTTGATCTACCTGACAGTAAAAAGCAAAGAAAGATTTAACATACTGGCATCTTACGGAAGGATGAGTTTAACAAGTTATGTTTTGCAACCCCTCTTGGGCGTATTCATTTTTTATGGATATGGCTTGGGCATATATCGATACCTGGGAGTTACCCTAAGTTTGTGTTACGGAATATTATTCTTTATCCTGCAATTGCTGTTCTGTAAGTATTGGTTCAAACATTTTTATTATGGACCCATGGAATGGTTGTGGAGAGCTATAACTTTCTTCGATTTTGGGCTCAGGTTCAGAAGAAACCAGGGATAGATCACACGGAAAATAACAGGTGTGGAAATTTAATCAGGAATGCATATTGAGAAGTTATACTATGTTTTTGGCTCTATCAATTCCGGAAAATAATTCCATGATTTTCCAGAAACTTTTCAGATAGTTCCCAGAGTTTTTCTCCGTTTTTTTCATCCCCTGCTTTTGGATCCATCTCTTTTCTGCTCATAAGGAAGAGGTAATCAATGGCCTTTCCTTCAACCTCCGGCGAACAGGCAAAATAAATTACCGGTTTAACGGCTTTCTTCGGCGATCGGAAGAAAATCCAGAAAATGATTCTCAATAAAGGTTTGAAGATTGCCGGAGCTTCCCTGGCTATGTTGGTATTCACGGGGCCGGGACAAAGAGCAAAAACAGAACAGCGGGTATTACCGGACGAGTTCAGTTGCCGGGAAAGCTCGTTGGCAAAAGTGGTCATTAAAAGTTTGTAATATCCGTAAAGTTCAACGGTCTTGCCCATAGAATATTCTTTGTATTTTCCGAAACCTTCCCAGTCGAATGATTTCGGATTTCTATGACTTTCGGAGGATACAAAAATGATCCTTGGAATATGGCCATTGCTCCTATTCAGCAGATTATTCTGCAGCAGCATTCGCACAAAAAGATACTTAGCCAGGTAGTTGACCATAAACATTTCCTCAATCCCCTGCTTTGTTTTCCTGCTTTTGGAAGGAACAACCGCTGCATTACAAATCAGTACATCCGGTTTTACTGATAATTCTTTCAGCTTATTTACCAGGTTTTTAATCGAGGCCATATCGGAAAGATCTACATGCAGCATTTCAACATGCTTGCCAGCTGATAATTTTTTCACCAGATTACCCTTTTCAGGTATACCACTTCGGCATGCCATCCAAACATGGGCGTCTTTTCTAGCCAGTTGCACGGCAGCTTCAAACCCAAGTCCCGAACTGGAGCCTGTTATCAATACATTTTTGCCCTCGAGTTTTTCATCATCCTTTAAAACAACAACATTTTTCTTTTTTCTGAACAGGTCGATAATTCCACTCAGGGTTGCAGTAAAAGGGTTTGAATATTTTTCTTTTTCAAGCATTAATTTAGTTTTCCAGTTCTTTGAGAAAATTCATATAATCAGATACCTGTTTATCCACATCATGAAGATTTAATCCGAAATCCTCAAGATTGTATATATGAGTTCCATATCTGTTTGGCCCGTTTAATTTGTTTGTCTTAATGAATCTTTGAAGCAGATCTGTTGAAATTGATTCACCATTCTGGTAAACTTCATTAAGAACAGGAATGGGATCAGAAATAAAATTATTGTAGAACACATCAGTAAATTTTTGATCTGGATTTGACTTTCTAAATTCAATACCTTTTGAAAGCATATACTTCGTTTTTCGCACCCAGTGTTGTGCCACCTTTTCCAACCTTACGTTGTTACTGAAAATAGACTGACTATGTGCTACCATACTCATAAAAGACGGTAAGCTTTCGTATATACTTCGGTGAGTCCAGATGAAATGCACATGGCCAAAATACTTTTTTACCAGGTCAAGAAATTCCATGTGATGTGGTGTTTTCAATACCCACCTTTTTGCCGGTCTTTGCCATTGTAAAAATTTAAGCAATTTGACAGTATACTCGTAAGCATAAGACTGATCTGTTTTTTCAAGCCAGGCTGCATAAGAAGGAACATACATGGTTGCTTCAGGAGTTGTGCTCAGAAAGGTAGAATCAATCAGAAGAATATCTTCTTCAGGAGCTTCATGTTCCACGGGATGAATGGAGAAAAATCCCGGGGCCATCAAACGCAATGCTTTTTCGCTCATGCGTGCCGCTTTTAGCCTTTGATGGATTTCTCTTGCATCATTATTTAGTGGTATGGGGCTTAATGCCTCCCAGCTTAATAATGTTCGGTTTTCGGGATCTGCGTTAAGCAGCCTGTGCAATTTTGTTGTTCCGGTACGCTGAAGTCCACAAATAAGTTTTACAGGATATAGTTCTTGTTCGAGAATTTCAGGAAGTTTTTTGAACCACATTTCAGTTCTTAGTCGGGTTGACAATAGACTTGTTAATCTTTTTTGCGAAATAAATCTTCCCACAGGATGAAGATCGGCTTCGTTATTTATCGAATCAATAAGTTTTTCAAGAGGCTCTTCCCAGAAGTCTTCACCAAATGAATGTAAACCTGTTTGTTTGCGGGCAAGTTTTATCAGGTGATCTTTTTCCAGATTTATTTTAGTACCCAAAACATAGGTACCTCTCCAGGCACTATTTATCATATTGAACCAAAGAGGCTTTTTGTTGAAGTTTTTTGAAGAGACTGTCTTTTGCTTACTCATCGTTTGCTATATCTGAAATCCTTACTGTTTTACAATCCGGTTCAATGGGCTTTATGCCATCTTTTAAGCGATACCATCTCAGGCACATGGTTCCTTCTTTGTGGTCGCATGTGTCAATCCAGTTTGGCAACCCGGGATTCGTTTTTGATACGATTATCTTTACTTTACGATTCTTTTGTAATACGGCAGAACTTTTATTTATGGATACAGGAAAATACCTGTAATCCAATGATTCCATCCAGTAGTTATTCAACTGGAAGTTCCAGGTATCACAATCGGGTGGGATAAACTCAATGACAAGAACCTCATCATCTTCCAGTTTCCAATAACTATGGTGATAGATAATATTGGAATCACCTCCGGCAGCGTTTGATATTCCCGGATCAAAAACAGGAAGGGTATTGGGGTGTTTTTTAAATCCATTGGCCCATTTGGCAAATAACATGGGAGCACCTGCAACAAAAAGAGCTGCGGTATCAAGACCTTTATCGATCTTCTCTGGTGTAATGGGGGCAGGAGCTTTCTGATCATTCAGGTTCTCAATTTTCAGATCCGCAGGTTTTTCTTTATTCCGGTCTGAAAAGGTTTGTCTTACAATTAATGAACTTGTATCAGATTCAATTTTTAGCCAGTTCTTGCCTTTTTTTGTTTTGCTAAGAATGATCTCAAAGCTGCCGTCAGCATCAATCTGCAAGTCTTTATCTTCCAGCACCCCACAAGGGGCCAAGTCTCCTGTGGTACCATAATTGCCATTTTGAGTGAAAAAACCAAGGTAATCGATGGTGTTCCGTTTTCCTACAATGCGGTATTCATATTCACCACTTATTTGTGCGTTGAGGTAGTGATTGTCGGGATTATCAGCTCCCAATTTCACTGTTTCGTGCACCATCCTTCTTAATTCAGGGAATGCGGTATCGCCATATTCTACATTGGCTTCCAGAGCAGCTCTTGTAAGTCGCGATAGATAGCGCACTCCTTCTGCCTGCTGGAATGCATCCCTGGGAGCACCGGGATAGGTTAATGCGGCGCCTGCAGTTTTCAGGCGTTCACAAAAATCTTCCCATGCTTTTCCTGTAACAATTCTGTTCGCATGAACATCAGCTTCGGTTTTTCCGGCCATGCGCAACCGGAAAAGGCGGATGGCTTTAAAGAATTTTAAGAAAACAAAAAGCACTTTTCCCATAATGATTTTGTCTGCCAATGAATGGTATCATTGGTGTTGTTATGATCAGTATCACAAAAGTAATCTTCTGAATGAATTCCGGGGTCTTGTTTATAAACGAATTCATATTTTCTTCGGATTATAAATTACAAATTCTTGAAAACGAGGGATTTAATTACACGCAATGCAACATTCCTTGCTTGACAAGGAATCCAGAATTATAAACTGGATTCCTGCATCCGCAGGAATGTCATTCAACTACCATCATTCTTTTTTCCTAAATCTTTAAAGTTTACTGTTTCTGAGTTCTATTTTTAAGAAAAATTTCTTTCAACTCAAGTTGCTAATTCATAATCTTTGATCAGAAGGTCTGCAGAGATATTAAAAGCCATAGAGAATTTACGTATCATTTCTAAAGTCAAAGGTCTTTTAAGATTTAATACCTTTGAAACACTGGTTTTATCACCGAGGATTCCAACAAGGTCCTGTTGTTTCATATTACGTTGCTCCATAACAAAATGAACAATATCCAAAGGATCTGACTGAGGAATGAGATACATTTTGTCTTCATATTCTTCTACTAAGATGCCTAATAATTCAAGCTCATCATATTCCGGGGTACCTTCTTTAGCAGAAAATATTTCCCGAATCCTTTGTAATGCTAAATTATAAGAGGATTCATCTTTAATAATTGTTTTAAAT
>CAYQDZ010000123.1:0-9506 GCA_964416375.1 uncultured Bacteroidales bacterium | reverse complement strand
TAACCTGTTTCTGCTACAAAGGCTCTAAGAATCAAAGAATTCGCCAAAAACCCAATAACCTAAAAACCCAACAACCTAAAAACCCAATAACCAGGATCAATTCACCATTCACCATTCACAAGACAAAAGACAAAAGATACAAGTGAAAAGTTTTGTGTTTCGAGTTTTGCCCTCCTTCGCTAAGACCTTCGCCAAAGGCTTCAGCCTTCAAAGAAAGCTACGGCGGGCAAAGCCAGCAACTTGAGACAAGAGACTTCTTCCATTATTCATTTTTAATTATTAATTCTTCTTACTCCCGACTTCTTCCCTCCTCAACTACTCATTTTACCCAACAACCCAAAAACCTAATAACCCATTTAACCAGCACCCAGCACCCAGCAACCAGCACCCAGCACCCGGCAACAAACAACCCCTCACCAATCAACGATCATCGTTTTTCCTGGTAAGACTTTGCATTTATTTCATTGAAAATAGTTTATATGAACTAATTTTAATGCCAGTCAAGTTAAATAAGCAGAACACCAAAATGGAAGTAGTTGGTTTAATACCGGCAGGAGGAATAGCCAGTCGCCTTGGTAAAATACCCTGCAGTAAAGAAATTTTTCCCATACAATTTTCCGGTTCGGAAAATACTATTTCGGTAGTATCAGAGAACCTGATCCAATGTTTTAAGAAAGCTGACGTAACAAAAGTTTACTTTATCATTCGAAAAGGGAAATGGGATATTCCGGATTATTATGGTGATGGTTCGCATTTGGGACTGAACATTGGCTATCTGCTGGTAAACCTCACGTATGGTACTCCCTTCACACTTGACCAGGCATATCCTTTTGTAAAAGATAAAATTATAGCTCTTGGTTTTCCAGATATTTTTTTCGAACCAAAAAATGCATATTCGGAGGCAATAGAAAAACTTATGTCAACTGACTCCGATATTGTCTTGGGGATATTTCCAATAGAAAATTATCTGAAATGGGATATGGTTGAATTTGACAGCAACGATAAGGTTATAAATATTGTTATAAAGCAAGACAGACCAGATTTGAAATTTGGGTGGACCATTGTTGTCTGGAAACCATCTTTCACAGAGTATATGAATAAATATTTGAAAGAGTTTTTAATTAAAAATCCTGATGGCAGAATAAAATTCCCGGATGGATCTATTAGAGAACTTTATGTTGGAGATATTATTCAGGCAGCTATGCTTGATGGTTTACAGGTTGATAATGTAAAATTTAACACCGGCAATTCTCTGGACATTGGAACACCTGATGATTTGCAAAATTATCTGAGGGACAATCTCTGAGGTTAACAATACAGTAAGGCATATTGTACGTATTCTCTGAGATTGCTCACTTATTTTATATACCTTTAATAGACATAGCTTGAAATATTTACATTAAATCATTGGCATGCCAATTGAACACCTTACCAAGGACTCTTTTAAGAAGAAAGTATTTGATTATGAAACCAATAAAGAATGAAATTTTGAAGGAAATCTGCCTTGTCTGGTTGATTTTTATGCCGATTGGTGTGGTTCCTGCAAAATGGTAGTGCCTCTGCTTGAAGAACTCGCAGATGAATACAAGGAAAAATTAAACATTTACAAAGTGGATACTGAGAAAGAAAGAGAATTAGCAGGAGTATTCAGGGTTCAGAGTATTCCGTCCTTGTTATTTATTCCCCTGAAGGGTCAGCCGCAAATGGCCAAAGGAGCATTGCCGCGTGAAACATTTTTAAAGGCATTCAAAGATGTTCTTTTTGTTGAATAGCCTTCTGAAAAGCAGGTATTCTTTACCATTACCCTATGGAATGTACCACTCATATGCTAAGTTATGGGTTCCGAAGCAGATTATGAAAAATACAGCCGTCATTTCCTGATCCACGGATTTGGTATCGAAGAACAGGAGAAACTCAGAAAAGGCAAAGCATTGGTCATAGGCGCGGGTGGACTTGGCTCCCCTGTTTTGATGTATCTTGCAGGAGCCGGAGTTGGGCATCTTGGTATGGTTGAGAATGATAGCGTCTCTCTGTCGAATTTACATCGTCAGATACTTTATGAAACAGATGATGTAGGTAAAAGAAAAGCACAAAAAGCTTCTGAAAAAATCAAATCATTGAACGATGATGGTGATATCATTGTACACGAGGAATGGTGGAATGAAGGAAATGCTTATGAACTTTCAGAAGGATATGATGTCTTGATTGATTGCACTGACAATCATGCTTCCCGATATGTAACAGATGCTGTAAGCAGAGATCGAAATATTCCTTTTGTTTATGGGGCCATCCACGATTTTGAAGGGCAATTGTCAGTATTCAACTATAGAGGAGGTAAAGGCTACAAAGATCTATTCTCAAAAAGAGATCAGCTTATAGATAAACCTGTTGGAGTGATTGGTCCTATAGCGGGAGTTATAGGTAGCCTGCAGGCTGCAGAAGCAATAAAAATACTCACAGGTGTTGGTGAAGTCCTGAACAATAAAATGCTCTTCATATCCTTAAAACACAACAGGTTTCAGCTTTTGGATCTTTAAGATTAGATCCAAATCTCAAAAGTATTGATCCTTGACGCAACCCTTTCGCCTTGTTTTTCATCTTGGAATATATCTCCATTAAAGTGATGAAAATGAAATCTGTTAAGGTATTAATCCTGACTACCCTGGTATTTCTGCTGACCATGAATTGCTCAGATCAGGAGAATCCGATCCCCGAATGCAATATGCTTTCCTTGTTTCAGGACAGTTCAGTGCGTTTGGAGAACAAATCACTGAAAGGTGAATTTTTGTTCAGTTGGAAGGAGGATAATTTCTGGCATTATTCAATAGTTCCAAATCTGAACATAACGCCCGCCAGCGAAAATATAAGCGATGATAATACCCTCGTCGGTGAGGAATGTCTGATGCAGAATTTAAGCTTATTAGCTGAAGAAGAAGAGGTTTTCTGGGTTCAATCCAGGCAATTATCAACTGTAGAAGGAGAGAACATATCGTTAGAATACCCTCCAAAATATATTCTAAATGAAATTATTAATTATTGTAAGGGAGTCAATATCGAATTGATCCTCGATGAATAGCCCTTTGGAATCAGAAATGGCAATACATTTATTTTTCTGTGTACCATCATAATTTGGGACTGTATCTTCTTGTTCTAAGAATTATTTCCATTAATTTTGTCATCAACTTCTCGATTGGGGGGTGCCTTAATATTTCGGGCTGAGATCATACCCCATGGACCTGATCCGGATAATGCCGGCGAAGGGAGAAAGTGAAGCAACGAAAATCGTTGTGGATGAGTAGTTAACCAAAACATATATTCATTATGATGCGATTTGTCATCATATTATTGCTTGTGTGCAATACAGGCTTTGTGTTTGCTCAGTACAAAATCAGTGGCATAATTCAGGATCAGAAAGGGGATCCGCTTATTGGGGCCAACATTTTACTGGAGAATACATACAGAGGAACCACATCAGGTATTTTTGGCAATTTTTCTTTCACCGGACTGGATGAGGGAAATTATATTCTGAAAATAAGTTATGTTGGCTTTGAAAACCTCGAACATGAAATCTATCTTAACAAAGATTATGAACTGGAACTTTCATTAAAGAGTGCATCCATCCTTGGCGAGGAAGTGATCATCAGGGCAACAAGAGCAGAAAGCACAATTCCTGTTGCATATACCAATATTTCGGAAGAGGAGATTAACTTGAGAAACCTCGGACAGGATTTGCCTTACCTTTTTTCTCTGACACCTTCCCTTGTTACTACATCGGATGCAGGAACCGGAATCGGGTATACCGGATTCAGAATCAGAGGAACGGATGCCAACAGAACCAACATGACCATCAATGGAATTCCATTAAATGACGCTGAATCTCATGGAGTATTCTGGGTGAACATGCCCGATTTTTCTTCTTCGCTTGAAAGTGTACAGATCCAGCGTGGAGTGGGGACTTCGACAAATGGAGCAGGTGCTTTTGGTGCCACCATCATTATGCAAACCAATGTGCTCAGAAAAGATCCCTATGCTGAAGTGAATTCTTCCTTTGGATCTTTCAATACATTCAAGAATACGTTTATGGCAGGAACAGGATTGATCAGGGACAGATTAAGTTTTGACCTGCGGTTATCGAAACTGAATTCTGATGGATACATTGATCGGGGTTGGAGTGATTTAAAATCATTTTTCCTTTCGGGAGGGTACTATTCAGAGAAGAGTGTATTGAAAGTTAACGTTTTCTCAGGCAGAGAGCATACTTATCAGGCATGGAACGGTTTGCCTTCCTATTTGCTGGATACCTTGCGCACCTATAATCCTGCAGGAGAATATACCGGTTTGAATGGTGAAATCCTTTATTACAATAATGAAACGGACAATTATCAGCAAGATCATTATCAATTCTTCTTTTCACATAAATTCAACAGATATCTGACGATGAATACCGGCGTGCATTATACTTACGGACGAGGTTATTATGAAGAATTCAGGGAGGATCAAAGCCTTTCTGACTACAACCTGAATGCAATAGTTATTGCAGATACGGTGATCAGTCAAACGGATCTTACAAGACAAAAATGGCTGGATAATGATTTTTACGGTTTTACCTTTTCCATGAATTACAGGCAGAAGAGATCGGATTTAACCCTTGGAGGAGCATGGAACAAATACGATGGGCATCATTTTGGCAGGGTGATTTGGGCAAGGTATATGAGTGATGGAATGAAAGATCATGAGTGGTACAGGGGGAAAGGAGTAAAAACTGATTTCAACCTGTTCGCTAAATACAATTTCATTCTGGCCGAAGGTCTCAACCTTTATCTTGATGTTCAGTACCGAAAAATACATCATACAATAGAGGGCATCGACAATGATTTAAGAGACATTTCTCAATCGCATAGCTTCGATTTTGTGAACCCTAAAGCAGGAATTTTTTATGAGCCGAATGACCACCATGATATTTATTTCATGTATGCGATAGCAAACAGAGAGCCCAACCGGAGCAATTATACAGATTCCGATCCGGATGGCACACAGCCCAAGCCGGAAAGACTTTCAGATATAGAGGCAGGTTATACATACCATTTCAAATCAATGTCTGCGGAAATCAATTTATATTACATGCATTATAAAGATCAATTGATCCTTACTGGGGAGATCAATGATGTGGGTGCAGCCATCATGGCCAATGTTGAGAAGAGCTCAAGAAAAGGAGTGGAAATTATTTTTGACTGGAAAATAACAAATGGGCTAAGATGGAATACAAACGCCACTTTTAGTGAAAACCTTATTCATGATTTTACTGAATATGTGGATGAATATGATGAAAACTGGAACTACAGCGGACAACGATCTGAAAACCTGGGCAAAACAAACATTGCCTATTCTCCTCAGATTATGGCTAACAGTAAGGTGCAAATTGGCCCTGTGAAAAATGTATCGCTTGCTCTGATGTCAAATTATGTTGGGAAGCAGTATATAGACAATACTTCGAATGAAGACAGACTTTTGGATTCTTATTTTGTAAATCATTTGAAATTGCAGTATTCTTTTCATACACGACTGATAAAAGAAATCGATCTTCATTTACTTATTAACAACATTACGGATGTTAAATATGAAACAAATGCCTGGGTATATTCATACTTTTTGGAGGGCATTCGGGAAAAGGCTGATGGGTTCTATCCACAGGCAGGAATTCATTTTTTAGCAGGCTTAAGTTTGCGCTTTTGATTGTTAATAAAAAGATTTGGCCAAACTCGATATTATTTTGATATTTCACAAAGAATTAAGAGGTTAGCATTGCTATTTCTCATTAATTAATGCTACAAACCGACTTATTCTAGGTTTAGTTTTAGGGTTTTAGAAGGCCGGGAGTTCTCACTCCCGGTTTTCTATTTTCCCCCTTCGGAATCCAGTTCATTCATAATCTTTTCAACCTCTGTTTCTGTATCAAAGAGTCTGGCTTTGCAGTATTTAATCAATTCTGATGCTCTTTTTACATTTTCAGTCAATTCATCCACATCCAATTCATTGTTCTCCAGTTTTATAAGAATATCTTCCAATTCTGAAAATGCTGCTTTGTACGTAAGTTTCTTCTGAGTCATAGCTATTTCTTTTTTAGCACACTTATAATTTTGCCTTTGTATAGTATAGTTTCCAATTGATCACCCACTTTAATCGAATTCGAATCCTTTAATACTTTACCGCTTTTTATGCTTATGGAATACCCTCTTTTAAGGATTTGCCGTGGATTAAGATAAACTATTTTATCATCCATTCTCTCCAGCTGATTCAGCTTCTGAACAAATGTAAAATTCAGGTGTTTTTTCAGGATTTCCACAACATTATTTAATGTATGGTGTTTGCCGTCTCTATATCGTTTTGAAGATATGTTCAGGCTGATCTCTCTTTTCTTCAGCAGAATTTCCTTGTGATGGGTCAACTGCTTTACCGAGGATACAAATACATAATTGAAGCTTTGAAGGATGGAATTTTTTCTTAGTACCAGTGCTTTTGTTTTTATGGTAATGCTTGTTATGTTTGATCTAAGGATCTCCTTTGAGCTTCTGATAAGTTCTTTCGATTTGGCAATTATTTGTTCTTCCAGCTGGCAAAGTTCCGAATCATGCTCTGTCAATGAATCAATAAGAAATGAAGCCACTGCGGTTGGAGTTTTAAATCGTGAATGAGCGACAAGATCAGCCACTGAGTCGTCTTGTTCATGGCCAATACCTGTAAACACGGGAAGAGGAAATTGCGTGATGTTATAGGCAAGCCAGTAGGTATCAAAACAACTAAGATCTGCTTTTGAACCACCACCGCGGATGATCACAACTACATCGAACAGCGATTCAAAATTATAGATTTTGTCAAGGGCTGAAATAATTGATTTTTCAGCATCTTCACCCTGCATGATAGCCGGAAAAAGTTTAAGATAAAAAGTATAGTGGTATGGATTGTTGAGTAATTGATCGCAAAAATCCTCGTATCCGGCAGCTGTTGAAGAAGAAATGACGGCAATCTTCTGGCATAGAAAAGGCAGGTTTAATTCTTTGTTCATTTTCAGGACACCTTCTTCATCCAGTTTTTGTATGACTTTTTGTTTTCGAAGGGCAAGTTCACCTACTGTATAGGCAGGTTCAATATCAGTGATATTAAGACTCAGTCCGTATACTTCATGAAATTCAACGCTAACTTTTACCATCAGACCAAGACCTATGGAAAGAACCTGGTTTGTTGTTGTTTCGAAGTAGGGCTTGATCATTCTGAAAGTATTTGCCCAGATCATAGCACGCGATCGCGCTACTATCTGATCTGAATTTTTATCTTTCTGAATCAGTTCCAGATAGCAATGCCCGCTTGGATTGGTCTTCATTTCACTGAGTTCTCCTGTGATCCAGTAAGATTGCTCTAAACTTGTGCTGACAACTTCTTTGATGCGTGTGTTAAGCTCTAATAAAGAAAGCGGCGTTGATTGCATTTGATTATTTTATCTTCATAAAAGGCAATGTGTGAGCTCCCCCAGGAAATTCAATTTTCAATAAATACATGCCGGTGACCAAATCTTCAATGTCTTCAAACTCCAGAACATTATGTGCTCCGATTAATTTTGTTTCCTCCTTTTTTACCATGGTACCAAGTATATCATAATAACTGATAAGAAGAGTCAATTCCGGGGCATTAAGTGGGCGGAGAATTTCAAGGTAAAAAAAATCCTGGACAGGATTAGGATACAAATTGTATGTTACGATATTATTTTCCGGCGGAGGTTTAATATTATTCAAATACCTGTCTCCAAGAATAAAATTTGGGATTCCATAACCGTAAAGTGAATCAGGATTTTCATAGCGAGAGCTGCTTTTTTTAATAGCTTCAATAACTTGTATAGCTGTAGCATTTGGATTGGCTTGCCATAAACAGGCAACCATTCCTGCAATAAGAGGTGCTGAACATGATGTGCCATTGCAAAGAGTAATGTTGCCATTAGACAATTGAGTATAGGTGCCAAGTCCCTGTGCACAGATGTCAGGCTTGATTCTTTTATCGTAACTGGGGCCCCTAGAACTGAAATCGGCGATAAATTCTTCATTATCAACGGCTCCGACAGTCAGGATGTTCAAGGCATCTCCCGGTGCAAGAATACGAAACCATGGGTCGTCACCGGCATTGCCGGCACTTGAAACAACTATCATTCCTTTGGATGCAGCTATATTAGCACCAATGGTTACAGGTGTGGTCTTGCCATTCATATTGCTGTAGCTATGATTTTGCAGGGAATCATCAAAAAGAGAATACCCCAACGATGAATTGATTATGTCAGCACCCAGACTATCTGCATATTCGGCTCCGCATACCCAATTGTATTCCTCAATGATATATTCTGAATTTCCATCTTCTGTTCTTATCAGGGCGAAGTTTGCTTTGGTGGCCGTTCCATAGATGTTATCTTCGAAGAAACCTCCTATGATTGAAAAAACGAGTGTACCATGTTGGTGGGATAGAAATAAATCGAGACTGTCTTTTACGAAATCTTTAAAAGCCAAAACTCTTTCTTCATTCCATATGTGTTGCAGCGAACTTATATTGCCAGCATTTGTGAAGCCGGCATCCTGAATTGCAATGAGCATTCCCTGTCCTTCAAAATTACCACGATGAAGATATTCTCCATGCATCATTCTTATTTGGTTGGAAGAATACCCATAGGGCGGAGTATAATAAGAACTGGTTTTTTTTGGCCTTTTGTGCGGAATCATTTTGTCAGAAACAGCAGGTTTAATCAATCGGGGTACTGATTTGATAAAGTTATACCTAATCAGTGTGTCCAAAAGATATGAATCGTAGGTAGAGATGATAGCCCCATTAAACCATTTGGATACATTAATTACCTGTATTCCCAGGTTTTTTAGCTGAACAATATAAAAAGGGTCAACAGGCAAATCCTCTTCTTTTGCAGGGATTACCTCATCGCATTTTTCACAATACCAGACCGGAATTGAAACACCATAAAACCTTTGTCTTGATAAGCACCAGTCCCACTGTAAGCCATTTATCCAGTTGTCATACCTAACTTTCATGTGCTTTGGATACCAGTTTAGTTTATTTCCAGCATCTAGTAATTTGTTTTTAATATCAAGGTATTTCAAAAACCACTGCTTTGTTAAAAGGAATTCAACCTCTGTTCCACAGCGCTCATGAACATTAAGAGCATGGGTTATCTGCTCTTGCCTCACAAGTAGATTTTTTGATTTTAAATCCTGAATTATCTTTTCCCTTGCTTCATTTATCCGCAATCCATTGTATTTGCCTGCAAGCTCATTCATCAAGCCATTTGTATTTATGCTTATTCTTAATTTTAAATTATATGCGCTCCACCAATCAATATCAACCAAATCACCAAAAGTGCAGCACATTACAATTCCTGTTCCTTTTTCAGGATCAGCTTTTCTGTCTGCTATTATTGGAACCTTGTAGTTAAACAAGGGAACAACTGCGTTTTTTCCAAC
>CAYQDZ010000122.1:0-9536 GCA_964416375.1 uncultured Bacteroidales bacterium | reverse complement strand
AATCTTCTGTAAAAATTCGAAAACCCAATGAAATACTCATTGGGTTTTTTTATGTTTTTTTCCACTAAAAAAAGAGTATGCCAATTCATCAGAAGCTGCTGTCATCATCGCGTGCTGCATAATCATCGTTCTGAAAAGCATTGATATCTTCTTCCCAGTAATGAATTTTAATTCTTACGGTATCACGCAGAAAATTGATTCGCCCAATCTCTATCCTGTTTATTTTCAAGCCTGTTCTTTCTTCCAGGTCTTTTATTAATTCTGCCCTTCGGTCGTTGCGTACCAGATCAATTCTTTCATAAAGAATAGTTTTTGTAGACTCATGTTTCAGAAGGAACACCTTTTCAAGAAAGAAAGCCACAAGCAAAATAATAAAGTTCGTAAAGATCAATTCTGCATAGCTCACTTTTTTATTCGCCAGGGCATTGATCACAGAAACACCAATGACCAGGAACAAGTAGGTCATTTCTTTTATTGGAATAGGATTAGTACGGTATCGGATAATTCCAAAAATAGCAAACAAACCCAAGGCAAATCCTAACTGCAGCTTTACATTATCCAATAAAAAGCAGAGCAGGAAAATGACTACACTGATAAGAATGTAGGTAAATAAATAATCTTTTCTTTTGGCAATAGGATAGTACAACCAGCGAACTGCAATAAGTATCACCAGTGTGTTAAAAGAAAATCTTACTAACAGTTCAACAAAATCTTCAACATCTATTACTTCAATACCAAATACTTCGGCACTAGCCATAATGGCGGTAATTACGCTTTCCATCGTTTATTTTATTAATGTTTAATATCCGTTCTTTAAAATTATTGCTTTTCAAATGATCTTCCACCAAAGCCCTGCCAATACAATATTTGCTAAATCCCTGCGGGAATATCCTGAAACGAATGAGTGTGTCAAGCAGATATGAATGATGAACAGTTGCATCTCTTTTCAATTCGATGACCACAACCTTACCCAGTTCTTTTGAATGGCCATTGGCTTGAAACCGTAAGTCAAGATCAATGGTAACCCGTTCTGTCATAGCTTTACTGACCAGTGTAATCCGGGAAAAATTTGTATATATTTTTGGCAGAAGAATATGGTACCTGAAGGGAGTATATTTATTGATGTAATCAACAGACTGCTCAGACAGAGAAGTTTCAATCAATTTTACAGGAGTTCTGTGCTTTATGGTGCGTGCTCCCTTGCTTTTGTATTTAACTTCAAGGAAATACAAATTGTTTGCAACATATTGCCTGAACCGAATTTTGTACCGGTTCAATTTTCCGTTGTGATGAGCAAGGTACATGGTATTGCAATCCGTATCATAATATAATGAGTTGTAATCAAAAATTCTTTCTCCGTCAATTTCCAGGATATTGTAGTGTTTGTTGATCCTTTGAAAAATATGCGGCAATACATCGTTATTCAAAACATACTTTGTATCCGTTCTGTTCATCAACTTCACACCATCCATCTCCTGCAATGAGATTTTCTGAAAATCATTAAGTATATCTTGAGTAAACATGAAATAAATGTTAAAGTGAATAAAAGTAAAAAAAAAACGGCACTTCCTATATGTTACAGAAAAACTATTGTAAATGTTGCGTTATCAATATTTTTTTTTATTCTTTATGGTTTGTTTAATTTTTTTTTAGATATAATTTGCAAATATTGATTTATGAACGAAGTCTCAATGAAAAAATACCAGTGCACGGTATGCGGTTTTGTATACGATCCGGTTGAAGGTGATCCTGATGGAGGAATTGCACCGGGAACAGCTTTTGAAGACATTCCTGATGACTGGGTATGTCCTGTTTGTGGTGTATCCAAAGAAGATTTTGAACCGGTTGAATAATTATTTTTCCGGGATCCTGTTCAATACTTTTAACAGCAACCGCCAGAATTTATCCACCGTAGAAATTTCCATTCGCTCATCGGGTGAATGCGCAGCTTTGATAGTCGGACCAAAAGAAACCATATCAAGATCGGGATATTTTTCCAGGAATAATCCGCATTCCAGACCGGCATGTATTGCCCTGACAACAGGTTCTTTCTTGAAAAGAGATTTATAGGATGCTTTTGTGATCTTCAAAATTTCTGAATTTGCATTCGGAACCCACCCCGGATACCCATCCGTGTGAACAACTTTCCCCCTGGCAAGTGTGAACAGGCTTTTCACTCGGTTTGAGATATTCGTTTTTGAAGAATCCACAGAACTTCGTTGGCTTGTTACAATCTCAATGACATGGTCTCCGGTAAATTTTACGGATGCCAGATTTGTGGAAGTCTGAACCAATCCTGGAATGTCCATGCTCATTTCAATTACACCATTCGGACAGGCATGAACCGCATGTAAAAATCTATTCTGAGATTTGCCTGTCATCACCGATTGAGGTCTGGCTGCTGTGGTAAGCTGAATATTCATGTTGGGTTCTGTGACTTTCAGCTCATTTTTCATGGTATGATTATACTCTTCGAAAAATTGCAGAAAAGCCTCCTTTTTATGTATACAAACAACCATATCAGCCTTTGCCTCACGGGGAATGGCATTTCTCAGGTTTCCCCCCTGAAAATCAAACAATCTGATCTTGAAGAGTTTTGTTGCTTCCCACAAGAATCGAATGAGAATCTTATTGGAATTTCCAAGACCCTTCTCAATATCATCTCCCGAATGTCCGCCTCTAAGTCCCTTGACAGATACAGTATAGGCACTACATGGCTTTTTTAAAAGCTTGCGCTTATAAGGCATGGTGATCAGCGTATCCGTACCACCTGCACAACCTATGAAAAGTTCACCTTCATCTTCTGAGTCGAGGTTTATCAGTATTTTGCTTTTAAAAAAATCCTTTTTAATATTGAAGGCGCCTGTGAGTCCGGATTCTTCATCGACAGTAAACAAACATTCTATGGGACCGTGTTTTATCGTTTTATCTGCCAGCAGTGCCAGTTGAGTTGCAATACCTATTCCGTTATCAGCTCCCAGTGTGGTACCCCTTGCTTTGATCCAGCCGTCATCAATGTATGCATCAATAGGATCAGTTTCAAACTGATGTTTTACGTTCGCACTTTTTTCGCATACCATGTCAACATGGCTTTGAAGTGCAATGCTTTTTTTGTTTTCATAGCCAGTTGTTGCAGGTTTTGAAATGATAATATTACCGGTTTTGTCTTTCTTGTATACTAATTTTTGCTTTTTTGCAAAAGCTATGATGTAAGCAATTATTTTTTCTTCTTTTTTGGAGGGCCTGGGTATTAGAAGAATTTCGGAAAAATACTTCCACACCAGATGTGGTTTCAGATTCTTAATTGTATCCATTGTTTTTCTTTTAAAGTTAGAAATAATCGTTCATACAGACAATAACAAAGCAAGTACTCCGAAATATCGGATGCATGTAAATTGCTTTGCTGTCTTTATTTTTTTAAAACCCAAGATATTTTATACTTTCGTTAGCCTGAATATTTCACTCAAGGAGAATGCATAAGCTCTGTTAAAGAATGTTGACTTTCGATATTATATTGGTTTTTGTAGCCATCATTTTCATTTTGTTTTCTCTTTACAGGGAAATATTTGGGCCGGCATTTACTTTTCTTCTTGCTATTTTATTCCTTGGACTTTTTAATGTACTTACGGCCGGTGAAATACTGGCAGGACTTGGCAATGTCCAGGTAGCTATTATTCTGTTGCTATTGGCCTTGGGAGATATGATTCGCAAAACAGCAATTATTGAAAGGGTATTTGACAGGCTGTTTCGTTCAGCACGAAGTTACAATGGTTTTTTGAGCAGAATGATGCTCATTGTGGCAACATTTTCATCTTTTCTGAATAACACACCCCTTGTGGCCATTATGATGCCATACGTGCATAGCTGGTGTAAAAGGAACAACTATGCTCCTTCAAAATTTCTTATTCCTTTATCTTATGCGGCTATATTGGGAGGATCCATAACTCTGATCGGTACATCAACAAACCTTATTGTTGCAAGTATGGTTGTGGAACAAACAATTATCCCTGAATTACAGCCTGTTCAAATGTTTGATTTTATTTATGTGGGTATACCTATGTTATTCATAGGATTTTTTTATATTTTACTTATTGGCAAAAAGTTGCTACCCGACAGGAAACCGGATAGTGAAAAGGAAGGAGTAAGAACACGTACCTATTTCATTGAGGCCAGGGTAAGAAGTGCTTCCTATCTGATTGGGAAAAAAGTCGGGGAAACCAATCTTAGAACTCTGAAAGGCTTGCTGTTGGTTGAAGTTGTTCGTGAAGGCCATTCCATTGAAGGATCAAAACCGGATACAATCATTAGCGAGGATGATATACTTGTTTTTGCAGGTGACACACAAAAAATTGCTGATCTCGTTGAAACAGAATCCGGCTTGGTTGTTCCTGAAGTGGGAATGCTGTCAAAAGCAAAAATGGCAGAAGTTGTTGAGCTAGTTGTATCACAGAATTCAGCTCTCATTGGGAAGGAAGTGCAGGAAGTGAATTTCAGGGCAAAGTATGATGCCGCTGTATTGGCTGTGCATCGAAATGCAGAGCATATAAGCACTAAAATTGGTAAAGTTGAATTGCGTGCAGGGGATGTATTGCTGGTATATGCCGGTGCTGCGTTCAATAGCCGGACTCAGCTATCGCAGGATTTTTATTTTATTTCCAGGATAAAAGATTATGTGAAGGTTGAGAATTATAAAGTCTATACTTTGCTTGGCGGACTAATGCTGGCTATTCTTTTGTCTGCCTTCAATATCCTGAGTCTTTTCCATGGTTTGCTGATTCTGATCGTTTTGGCCATGGCATTTAAGATTACAACTCCAAAGGATTTTCCAAGAAGTCTTGATTACAATCTTGCACTGATCATTGTGTTGTCACTGGCTTTGGGAACCGCCATGGTAAAAACCAGGGCAGCAGAATTGATCGCTGACGGAATCATATCACTTTTTTTGCCACTCGGGAAAACAGGGGTCTTGTTTGGAATATACCTGATCACAACCGTTCTTGCAGCATACATTACCAACAAAGCTTCAGTGGGTATTATTTTTCCAATAGCACTTACTATTGCAAGCAATTTGAACGTATCTCCAACGCCTTTTATTTTGACGGTTGCTTATGCTTCTGCGGCGAACTTTATGACCCCCATAGGCTATCAGACAAACCTGATGGTATATGGTCCCGGGAACTACTCTTTTACTGATTTCTTTAAAATTGGTGCTCCCTTGACATTTCTTTATATGATCACAACAGTAACGATCCTTTCACTCTTGTATTTTTAGTATGAACAATACACAAAAATTGCTGAATATTGCTATTGAAGCAGCGCTGGAAGCAGGAAAAAAAACACTCAAATACTATCAGTCAGAGATTGATGTATTGCTGAAAGACGATAACTCTCCTCTTACACAAGCTGATCTGGAATCAAACAAAGTAATTGATGGCTACCTCCGCCAAACAGGTATACCTGTTTTGAGTGAAGAAAACAAAATTCTCCCCTATACCATAAGATCGGCCTGGAAAAAATTCTGGCTGGTTGATCCTCTGGACGGAACAAAGGAGTTTATTAACAAAAGTCCTGATTATACCGTTAATATTGCGCTTGTTGAAGACCGAAAACCTGTTTTGGGTGTAGTTTATCTTCCGGTTCAATCTATCCTGTATTTTGGTTTGAAGGATGATGGCAGTTACAAAGTAAAGCTTGGTAAAAAGACTGAGATTAAATTTTTAAGGGAAAAATCAGTAAAAATTCAATCGGGGGATACACATAAAAAATTAATTGTTGTGACCAGCAGGTCACATTTGTCGGATGAGACAAAGCAGTTTATAGAAAAACTCCGGAAAGCATGCGGAGATTGTGAAACCAGTTCCTATGGTAGTTCACTAAAGTTTTGCATGGTAGCTGAAGGCAGTGCTGATGTTTATCCACGCCTTGGTCCAACAATGGAGTGGGATACGGCTGCAAGTCATGCAATCATTGAATCGGCGGGATGTAAAATAATTCGCCTGCCGGATAAAAAACCACTTGAGTACAACAAACAGGATCTTCTGAATCCGTGGTTTATTGTGTACAATCAAAACCTCGATTCTATAATCAGGAAGATTATTTAACCAGATTTATGCTGCCATATTTCGTTTCAATCTTCACGTAAGGAAGATTATCATTCTTTTTTCCAACAACTCCCTTCACGGTCATTTCCGTATTTTCCTGAAATCTGTTCACCTTCGAGTTTGAAGGGTAATGAATTTTCGCGTATCTGGCATGGCCATTAATTTTGTAAGAAGCTTCAGGATCAATTCCTATGCTGACAGAGCCATAACTATTTTCTATCTCAATAGATTCAAAAGCTGGTGAGACATACCCTATTTTTATATCTGTATATGTAGTATTGATCCGAAGTTTGTTCATTAATTTATCGAATTTGAAATTGGAATATTGGGCTTCTGTTACGAAGTTTGAGAGTATACCTATCTGGTAGGTGTCGTATTTTGATTCACTGACAATTGAACTGCTCTTTTCTATGCCTAGCTTGGAATATTTACTAAGAACAATAAGCGCCCTGCTGTTTTGAATATTTATTTTGGAGTATTTGATATTCAGCTTCAACCACTGGCAGCTTTCAATTGTTCCTTTGGAATATCCAAGGTTGATCTCGGTCATATTTTCTTTTCCTGATGAGAAAAGCTGATTGGCTTGCAAATTTCCGTATTTGAGAGTAATGTCAGATTTGGATGTTAATTTATTGATAAAAATATTACCATATTTATTTTCCAATGAAAGCTTTACATCAACAGGCATATTTACTACATAATTGATTTCAAATTTTTTCTCATCGCTATGGTAATTTTCTCCTACAATTTTGAAAAAGGCATCATTTAATTTTGTTTCGGCATAGATCACATTGTCTGATTCAGAAATATTGATATCGATATTATCCAACACCTGTTTTGCTTTTTGAGGGCTTAAATCGCGGATAATAATCTGAACGGCAATTTTTACTTCTCTTTTTTCCCAATCCCTGATATCCACATCGCCATATTTGGTATTGATGTTCAATACCGTGTTATTGCCTGCAGAAAATGCTTTGGTAATATTTTCCACAACATCCTCTTGCGAGTGTGATTTTACTGATGTTATTGAAAGCAGCAAAATCAAGATAATTGGAAAAGGATACTTGTTTCTACTTGTGTTTTTCATGGTGGTTTTGTTTATTGTAATCGAATTCATTTTTTTATGCATAGTAAAACAAATCACTTGAGTCGTTCAAGAATCTCATTCAAAAGATCAAGTTTTATTTGATATGTATTCAGGATAGCACTGATAAGTCTTTCGTCTCCTGGATTATCATCAAGATCTTTTTTAATTGTAGTAAACGATTTATCAATTTCTTTCAGGTCATCCAATATGGTTTCATCTGCATGGTTTTGACCAGATAAAATGTCTATCTTTTGATTTATTTCATTCTGATAGTACATTTCAGTTTCATGCAATTCCGGTGTTAGATTGACAAGAAGATCATGATCAGGCAGAAATACGTCAGAGGTTAACAAGGCAATATATCCAAAAGTAATGAGCACAACAACAGAGGCTGCAACAACCAGGTACCTGTTTAGTGGTGTCCTCCATTTAGAATCGAAGGAAAAGCTGAGCTTATTGCTGAACCTTTTAACATGTCCTTTCGGCAGATCTTCTTCAAATGAAGTCTTATGGTTTCGAATGATGTCTTCAATCATGCTTATGAATTAAAGCTTTTAATTTTTCTGTAAGCTTTTTCTTAGCTCTTGTAAGTTGTGATCTGGAGGTTGATGGCGAAATATTCAAAATTTGCCCGATCTCCACATGATCATAACCTTCAAATAAAGAGAGGGATAGAATAACCCGGTACCCTTCAGGCAATTCCTGAACGGCTTTTTTTATTGTCTGAATTAAATGTTTGTTATCTTTTTGTGCTTCTTCCCAATCAATCTGCTCATCTGTTTTCAAATTCTCTTCTTTCAATTCTTCTATTACAGGCTTTTGTTTTCGGAGTTCATCCAGAGATTTGTTGATCACAATTCTTCTTAACCAGACGCCGAAAGGAACTTCCTGTCTGAAATTTTTCAGTGCAGCATAGGCCGATAAGAAACTTTCCTGCATGATATCTTCGGCTAATTGTGTATTCTTTACTATTCTTAGGCTCGTATTGAACATTGTTTTAGAATATAATTCATACAACCTGATCTGAGCTTTTCTGTCATCCTTTTTACATGCTTTCACCAGATCGCTATGAATATCATAAAGCTCTTTATCTTTTTTGCCTTTTGTCACTTAATAGACGTATTATATATATGCAGTGCTGCACAAATTATGAAAAAATATGCTCTTTCTTTGTGTAACTCTGTGGATTCTTTGTGAAACTCTACATACCAGTTATCAAAACTATACCATAGCGTCTCCGCTGAGTAGATTCGTCCGACGCCATAGGCTTTGGCCGACGGCTGTCAGCGCTCGTGGAAAGTTCTCAAAGTAGACAAATGGTTTCACAAAGACTTTTTGGTTAGTCTTTGTAAAAAGAAAATTAATAAAAAAGCAGGCCCCAAAAGGCCTGCTTCTCTGCATTTTTATGGACACAACCAGCACATTTCCAAAAACAGATCTCACAGTAGGTTGGTGTGCGTGAGAGAGCAGTAGCTCCCAGGCTATCTTTTCCAAAGGTTTGAGCCATGGCCTGATAAGCCGCATTTTCTCCGAGCATCATACCCCCAAAACCAAGTTCTGATATTTTTATAAAATCTCTGCGTGTTGCCATATTATACACATCTTAAAATATACATATATAGATAAAAAAAAAATTATTTAGAAATCATAGTTCTACGTAACAATCTGGTATTAATTTATTTATCTCCCCCTTTCGTAAGTTTATGCAATGGGATTAAACTACAAATCTTACTAACTATGAATCAAACCAGAAGACATTTTATTAAAAATACAGTGGCTGCTTCAATAGGCACTACCGTATTAGCTACCGGATCACCGGCGTTGGCTGCCATCATGGGAGAAAACAGATTCAAACTGTAATTGGCCAAATGGTCATTACATAAGGCTTTGTTCGCAGGTGATATAGATAACCTTGGTTTTCCTTTGGTAGCAAAAAAGGAATTTGGAATTGATGCCGTTGAATATGTTAGCACTTTTTTCAAAGGAACCGGCAGTGATTACTTAAATGAACTGTATAAAAAAATAAAAGACAACGGCATTACCAATGTACTCATTATGATCGATGGGGAAGGAAATCTGGGTGATCTTTTTGATCCTATACGTATCCAGGCTGTTGAACGGCATTACAGATGGATCGATGCTGCGAAATTTCTCGGATGCAATTCAATCAGGGTCAATGCCAGAGGGGAAGGAAGCGCTGAGGAAGTTGCTGCAGCTGCAGTGGACGGTTTAAGCAGATTAAGCGAATATGGAAAAAAAATGGGCATAGGTGTCATAGTTGAAAACCATGGTGGGTACTCATCGAATGGAAAATGGCTGGCAGATGTAATGACCAGGGTTAACAATCC
>CAYQDZ010000121.1:0-9549 GCA_964416375.1 uncultured Bacteroidales bacterium | reverse complement strand
TTTCACTTTTGTGCTGGTTTAGAAATTGTGAGCCGATGAATAAGCATTAATTTAAACTGTAATCTTTCAGTTTTTCCATCAATTTTTTCCTTGTGAAGAAAATACGGCTTTTTACTGTGCCAATTTTTAAATTCAGGTGTTCTGCAATCTCTTTGTACTTGTATCCCTGAGTATGCATCAAAAAGGGTTGCTTAAACTCATCGCTCAGTTCATCTATTTTTCTTTGGATTTCTTTTACGGAAAATTCAGAATCGGGCGACTGAAAGGAAGACTCCTTGTTCAGGTTCAGATAATACAAATCTTCCGTATTGTCAAATGTTGTATTGGCTTTCACATTGCGTCGGTAATTGTTAATGAAGGTGTTTTTCATTATGGTGAAAGTCCATGCTTTTAAATTTGTATTTTCTTCAAATTTATCGCGATATGCTATAGCTTTTGCAAATGTTTCCTGAAGCAAGTCTTTTGCATCTTCCATGTTGGAAGTAAGACTCATCGCAAATCTTTCAAGATTTCCTGAAAGATTTGTTAGCTGGTAATTAAATTCTATTGCTGTCATTTGTCTGTTTTTTAAGGTTGATCGTATCTAATAATGTTTAACAAAAATACATATAAGTTAAACACCAATCAAGCTCTGAATGCTTCAGAACAGGCCTATTTAAGCCTTATTTTAAATAAGTGAAAACTTTGAAAACCACCAGTGATAATGGATGAAATCGATTTATATGGAACAATTCTAAATAAGTTATAAATAACAAACTAACAAAAATATTATGTTTAACGTACAATTTTGATGATTAAACATTATATAATTTTTAATTTTGTATGTATTGCGCATGAATTTCTATTTTTCAAGTGTCCGTTTTCATGGTGAAACATGAATATTAAAATCAATAAAACTCCTCCGGATTCACACCCGTATTTGAATTATCAGATTATACTGCAAATGAGATTGAAAGGGTTTTTAAGTGAAAAAAGCTTCAAATAAGGATATAAGTTACAAATATTTTTTGTGAAATTAAAGTATGGAGTCATGCAAAAGAAAAAATTTAAGAAGAGTAAATTAGTTAGATATTGAATCTACTTTTGAGATAAGTTCATGTGGAGAGTTGATATGCACAGCATTATCGGGGAAATCTTTCTTCAATAGTAATGCTTTATTGCCGGTAACATAGAATGTTTTTTCTGAGAATTCATTTGATAGACTAAGTAAATAATTAAACACATCGCAACTGGCCATGGTTGTAATAAATGAGGTCAGGAAATAATCAGGATCACAAATTTTCCCTACCTCAATCAGATCGTTCAGAGGAACATTTTGACCAAGATAGATAACCTTATGTCCTCTTTTACGAATTATATAACTTGCAAATAACAAACTCAATTCGTGCATTTCTCCTTCCGGAAGAAAAAGGATAAATGTTTTAGCAACAGATTGGTTATCACCCATTTGGCTGTCAATGGCAACCAACATCTTTTGTCTTAGCAAATTGGAGACAAAATGTTCCTGGGCCGGATTGATTGAACCGGTTTGCCACATAATGCCTATTCTAATCAGGAAAGGATTAAGGATTTGAATTACTGTATCTTCAAATCCAAGTTGAATAATAGCCCTTGACAGAATTTTTTCGAATCTGCTCTCATCAAGATCAATCATTGCGATAGCAAGATTTTCAATCAGACTTTCAGAATCAGAAGGTTGTTCAGTAAGCTTATGGATGTTATCTGCTATTTCATTTGCAGACAACTGAGCAATTTTGGAAATTTTAAAGCCATTCTTATTCAGGATTGAAATATTCAATAATTTTTTCAGATCGAAATCACAATATGCGCGAATGTTTGTTGAAGTTCTTTCAGGATCAATTAGTCCGTATCTTTTTTCCCATATGCGTATGGTATGAGCCTTAATGCCGGTAAGCCGCTCAAGATCTTTTATGGAATAATTTGCCATGGGGATTTTTATCGTTTTGACACAATAAAATTACTATTTCAAATGAATTCTCATCATGTAAACATGAAAATTACCGTGTTTGTTTAAAAGGGATTATTTTTTTCTTATGATGCTGATTCCATCGCGGAATGGAATGATTATATTTTCCACCCGCGGATCTTCTGATATCAAGTTGTTAAATGCGATGATACCCTGGGTTTCCTTATCCTGATATTTTGTTTTGTCAACTACTTTACCATCCCACAATACATTGTCTGCAATAATGAATCCTCCTGAGTTTACTTTATCAAAACATCGTGTATAATAATCCACGTATTCGTTTTTACAGGCATCAATGAATACCAGGTCAAATTGCATCTCCAGTTTTGGGAGTATTTCAACTGCGTCACCGGCTAATAGTTGAATTTTATCTGATAGTCCTGATTTTTCAAAGTATTTTTCCGGGTATTTGATCAACTCATCGTTTTTTTCAATGCTAACTAATTTTCCGCCTTCAGACAATCCTTTTGCCAGACAAATAGCCGAATAGCCTGTAAATGTTCCAATTTCAAGTATGTATTTGGGTTTTATCATGCAGGATACAAATTCAAGAAATTTTCCAAGAATTGGGCCTGAAAGCATTCTGGGATATATTGCTTTCAGATTTGTCTCACGGCTAAGTTCGGCAAGGATTTCGTTTTCCGGAGTTGAGTGGGCTATGACATACCTATCAATTGACAGCTCTGAATTATTCATAGATAGAGGATTAATAATAAATCAATGATGAAAGTTGATGGGGAATGAAAGATTCATTTGCTATTTCCCTGATTTCATTTGAAGTTATTTTTTCTATTTTATTAGCTATTTCATGAAATGAATACACTTTATCAAAGAGTAAAATGCTGTGTCCGTTCGATTGCATTTGTGCCTCATTATGTTCTGCAGCGATTGCAATTTGACCGATCAATTGACGTTTTGCCCTGGCTAGCTGGATTGTTCCTAATTTTTGTTCTTTCACTTTTTTAAAATCAGATTGGATAAGGGCCAGGCATTGATTCAGATCTTTTGTATCTGTTCCAAAATACACATGAAAGATTCCTGCATCAGAATAGCTTGAATAATTTGACTCTACATTGTATGCAAGTCCTTTTTTTTCACGCAATGTCATATTCAGGCGTGAGTTCATTCCTGGTCCTCCAAGCAAGTTATTGAGCAGGTGCATAACAAACCTTTTTTCATCGGTATTGCTGTATGATTGATTGCCGATAATGCAATGTGTCTGGTAGGTATTCTTTTTCTCTTTCTTATTCAAAGGATGGTAGGAATCAAAATTGTATTCAATCCGGGGAGTTTTTCGATGTACTTGCGCAATATCGGAAAAATACTTAATGAAATACTTTACAATATGTTGAAATGGAATGCTTCCAACACTTGATACTACAATTTCATTTGTAAGATAACCCGTGGTGAAAAAATCAATAATATGATTTCTTGAGTAGGAGTTAAGTGCTTTTTTCGTTCCAAGAATATTTCTTGCAATGGGGTTGCTATTGAAAATCATTTCTTCAAAATCGTCATAAATTTGATCAATAGGTGAGTCTTTGTATGAATTGATTTCGTCAATAATTACTTCTTTTTCTTTATCAATTTCTTTTTGTGGAAAAACGGAATGAAAGACGATATCAGATAGCAACTCAAATGCCCTGGGATAAAAATTATGAATAAAAGTGGTGTAAATGCAGGTTTCTTCTTTTGTGGTGTAGGCATTTATTTCTCCGCCAACATCTTCCATTCTGCTGAGAATATGGTATGCCTTTCTTTTTTTTGTGCCTTTAAAAATAAGGTGTTCAATCAGATGGGCCAGGCCATGCTGGTTTTGAAGTTCATCTCTTGATCCGGTATTGATTACTATGCCGCAATGCGCTACAGGCGAGGTTACAGGCTGATGAACCAATCGAATGCCGTTGTTTAAAACATGCGTATAATATTCCATCTCCATGGGTCAGAATAAAAAAAAATTCAAAAGTATGAAACGATCATAAATTTTGAAATGCTAAAATATGCAATTAGCATGATTAAATCTCATGTAAGTTCCCTGTTTGTCGTTAGGCAATTCAAGCAGACATACCAAAATTGAAAAACAAATTTCAGACCTGTGAAATGATGGCCTTATTTCTGGTTGAGAGCTCTCATTATAGAATGGAATGTGAGCGAATGAAAAGAGGATATAATAATCCGGTATTTCATGCAGTTTCCGTTTTGTGAAACACAATTTTTTTGTATAGATTTGCAGCGCTTAAAAAGAAAGGTGGCATAGCTCAGTTGGTAGAGCAACGGACTGAAAATCCGTGTGTCCCTGGTTCGATTCCAGGTGCTACCACTAAAACAGTTTGGAGTTTGAGTAGAGAGCAAGAGCGATCTACTCAAACTCCAAACTGTTTTCCCTCAGGACTCACACTCATTTCTGTTTTGTCCCTAAAGACTCACACTCAAACTCACACTTTTTTCGATTTCTAATCTTTAGCTGTATTTAATAATTGAGAGTGGGAGCGAACACTCTCACTCTGTTTTTCTCTAAATTCACTCTCACACACTCATACTGAAGAGAAGTTTGATTTTCAGAAACAGGATGCATATGGAAAGATAGGATCATGCAACAGGAGCGAGCGAAAAGAGATACTGTCCCTGGAGTACACAGCATGGATTTTTGTTTTCATTCAGTGATATCAAAACATATTCCCGCGATATCAAAGATATCGCTGAATTCAGTCGTAATGGATTCCATGTAGCAATAAAGTTCGCAGATGGTTTTGTTCGGCCTGACAATCCTTATGTATGTCCATTGTGGAGGAGCTCCCTGCAACATTTTCTCTATATCGTTTAGAAATTGCAGCAGATCATTGCCGTATATGATCTCGAAAAAAGTTTTAAAATTGTTAAAGGCATTTTTTGAAATGCCGGCAATTAGCGAAAATCCTTCTGAAAAAAGCAAACGGTCTTCCACCGAATACCATATCCAGATGCCTGAAATCAAGTTTTTATTGATCCGTAAAAGTTTCCGATTACCGGAGAATCTGTGTTTAAGCTCATGAGCCGTAAAGGATTTGATCGTTTCCATAGACTGATATTTACAGGTTTTCCATGCTATACCTTTATCAGTAATACCTGATGCAGGATGGTTTGTTATTTCAATATCGGGTATATACACCCCCGTTTTATACGTTCTTGTGCGGACAAATATAACAAGAAAGAGCGTTGAAGCTCTTGTTTTGAGAGAATATTTTTCTCATTCTTTGTTTTTTATTGCAAAAACAGATGAAATCAAATACGCGGAATAAAGCTGTATTAAGATCTTTTGGCAGGCAGCTCAGAAATATCAGGCAAAGCAAAAAGATCAGCCAGGAAAAGCTGGGGAATATGATCAATGTTCCCCAGTCGACGATCGGAAGGATAGAACGTGGTGAGTCAAATCCCAATTTGTGTTTGTTGGTGGCAATAGCCAAAAGTCTTGACATTGATCTGAAGGTATTGATGGATTTTCAAGATTGAATCCATTATTTCGCCGGCGCTTTTCCCGGGCCGATACGTGTAAACGTTTAACCTGATTCTCTGAAAAACCCTAAAGTTTTAAAAGGTTCTCCGCTGCTTATGGTTTTCTGTTTTGTAAGTCGGATCATGTTTAAAGAAAATGAAGACCAATCCGTATGCAGGAATATGTTTGTACCCAAAAGGATTCCGGTAGCGCCGGGCAAAACAGCCTGTTTTTTCTACAATTGTTTTTCCAGCAGCTCAACATAAATGTTCATCGACCATTTATCCAGCATTTCGTGAAGATTCCAAAACGTTATTTCTTCCAATGCATTTTCTATCAGGTCGAAATACCAATGGTACAACTCATCTGTTCTTTCTTTAAAACCTGCAAGTTCCAGAATTACCTGACTTATATTCAGTGTGAAAAAAGAACAATCGAATCCCAGCTCTTCCAGCGAATGCATTAACCTTTTATTGCGGAGTTCTTCTTTTATTAAGTGAATAACGAGATCTCTGGTATTCATGATACTTTTTATAGGGATTAGACATAAATCAGTTTCATTCGTCTTGTCCTGCATCTTTTTTTTCTACTTTTATATGGAATTATAATACGATTATATAGAATATTATCTATTTTTCAAAGATTAATATAGAAAATTATCAACACAATGTCTGGCATTATTAACAGGTTAGAACAATTCATGAACTCACAAGGCATTAACAATAACCAGATGACTGTTAAGGCGGGTCTTTCAGTTGGATTGATCGGATCAGCCCGAAAAAAGAGAAGCGGATTACACTCGGACAATATTGAAAAGATTCTTCATGCATGTCCGGAGCTAAATCCTGCCTGGCTTATTACCGGTAAGGGAAAAATGTTGCAGGACAAATATGACAGGAAAGAAGAAGACAATGCTTTTGTAATTGAGGATCCGGGTGAAGAATACAGATCATTATTGAAGGAATTGCGGGAAACAATATCCATATTAAGGGAACAGCTTGCCGAAGCTAAAAAGGACAGAGAATTATTAAGGAAAATAATATCCAAAGATTATCCAACTGAATAGTTTGCTTTTATCAGATTTCACTCTATCTCATAATCTTCTTTTCTATTGTTGTGGTTTGATTGAAAAATTGAATAAGATATATCAGTTATCTTCCGGGGATAATAGAGATTTCATGCAGTTGAGTGGTTTGTTCGCTGTCGCTCACGAGCTCACCCGAATAACATCGGGCTCGGTTGATTGAAAAATTGAATAAGATATATCAGTTATCTTCCGGGGATAATAGAGATTTCATGCAGTTGAGTGGTTTGTTCGCTGTCGCTCACGAGCTCACCCGATTAACATCGGGCTCGGTTGATTGAAAAATTGAATTTGTTACCGGACACTTTTATTTCCCGATTAAATTCAGGTGGATTGTATTAAAATCCCATATCATCTCCTCCGGGATCTTCTCCGTTACTTCCACCATTCCTTCCCATTCTTTTCTTTTGGTTCAGGCGGTATATAAATGTGAGTGTATAAGAACGCTCTGATCGCCGGAATTTATTTACTGAATAAAGATCAGGTTGATCAATAGTAAACCTGTACTGGCGGGAATTGAGTACATCCCGAACATTAAACGTAAGCGTTCCCCTGCCTTTAAAAATATCTTTGCTCAGCGCCATATTCAACATATAAAACGCATCGCGCCTGCCTTGAGTTGTTTCTTTAGGGCCACGATAAAAAAAGATAGTTTGAAAATCAATACTCTCCGGAAATCTCATTTTGGAATTCAATCGTGTGTTCCAGGAATAATCATCACTATTGAGCTTTTCACCTTCATATTCTCCGTCTGTGATGGAACGGAAAAAGTTGAGATCGCCTGAGAGTGTCCACCATTTTACAGGATTTATTGACATATTTGTTTCAAGACCAAATGATTGTCTTTCGGATAGATTGGAAGGAATAATATAAGTTATACCTGTTGAATCATCAATAACACTAATTCTTTCGATCACTCCTGAAGTGTATCTGTAATATATGCCTGAATAAAAATTTAATTTAGGACGATTCATCAGATAACCTGCTTCCAGCGAATGAGTATATTCAGGTTTTACATTCGGGTTTCCTGTTCGGATATTTCTGGAATCGGTATAACTATAAAATGGATTAAGTAACCAAAAGTGAGGACGGTGAATTCGTCTGCTGTAGCTAATTTGCATCGAGTTAATTTCGTTAAACTGGTAGGTGGTATGAAGAGTAGGAAAGAAATCGACATAGATACTTTTATTGCTTTCATCTGTTTCCCGCAGGTGTGTCGCTACATCCGATAATTCAGTACGAAGTCCCAGTTGTATCGAGGTTTTATTAAAGTTATTTCCGGCTTGAATATAAAGTGCATGGATGTTTTCAATATAATCAAAATTATTTGAATATTCCGGTAGCTTGTTCCAGTCTTCAACTTCATCCTTTTCTTCAACGATGTAAGGATTTGTAATGTGTCGGAGTTCGCTGCGGTAGCCTGTTTCAAACTGGCCTTTATTGCCAAATGGATACATGTAATCGGCCTGGAACAATAGATTCTTCACATTTTCTTCATTAAGAGAACGTTGTGAAATAAATTCATCTTCAATAATTTCACCTGCAATTGGTGAAATTGTTTCTCCTATTTTTGATTTTTCGGTTTCTGTCTCTTCCAGATATTGAAAAATAGCAATAAATTTATGCTCCTCCTTATCAAATTTCTTCTCGTAATTTATTGAAAACTCAATGTTGAATTCATCTTCTTCTTCTTCATCCAGCCGATGAGTACGGGAGATTAATTCATGGGAAATTGTATAATCTTGATAACTGATATTAGAAGTATTGAACTCATCGCTATAGCCTAAAAGAAATGCAGCAGTTATTGAATTTTTAGTATTTATTAAGAAATCGGCACCTCCGCGTAAGCGATTTGACATTCCTGTTCTAAGTCGATTCCGGTCAATTTCGGTAATATAACTGGTATCGGCAAGGGTGAAATTTTGATAAGAATATCCTGCGCCTGGCCGCTCATTATAGCGAATGCTGTAATTCAGAAAGTAATTGATCTTTTCCCTCCTGAAATTCACATTTGCTCCTAAAGAGTATTGATGCGGGTATCCGGCAGTGACTTCAAAAGAACCATTTACTCCTTTTTGTTGTTCTTTTTTAAGGATTATATTGATAATTCCTGCCATCCCCTCTGCTTCATATCGGGCACTTGGATTTGTGATAATCTCAACCCGCTCCATCAGAGTACCCTGTATGTTTCGCAGTGCATCAGTATTACCGGCATTAACCAATCCTGAGGGTTTGCCATCCACTAATATCTGAAGATTCTGACTGCCTCTGAGACTTACATTCCCGTCCAGATCAACAGTTACCGATGGAATATTATCGAGTATGTCTAGTGCAGACTTACCGGTGTTGCTTAAATCTTTGCCCACATTGAATATCTTTTTGTCCAGATGAATAATCATTTCGCTTTTTTCAGCGGAAACAGTTACCTCATCAAGGGAAGTTAGCTCCGGAGATAATTTTATTGTACCGGTTTTAAAAACTTTGTTATCCGATGAAATAACAATACCCGGAATAGTTTCCTTTTCATAGGAAATAAACTGAACTTCCGCATAATATTTACCCTGTTTTACTGCAATGGTAAACAAACCATTTGCAGCAACCAGCCCGCCGGTTACCAGGACAGAATCGGCAGTAAAAATGGAGATCGTGGCAAATTCAAGCGGTAAACCATTTGATTTATCAACCACTTTGCCAATAATTTTTCCTCCTTCAAAAGTATCTGATAATTTACCAGCAAGGGTCTGAGAAAGAAGAATCTTTACAAATAACAACAATGCAATTCTTTTCATTTTAAATACTCATTGATAAAATAGCGAGTTACAATACAAATAGTAAACCAATTATTCTTTTAAAAGTTTATTGGCTTGTCCATAGAAAAAGACTTTTCAATTTTACTAAAAATAAAAACAATTTCTATGATAAAGTTATTGCTATAGTAACAGAATCAAAAAAAGAATCAACGAATTGGCTGATCATTTCAACCGGAGCCTTAACTATGTCATCATT
>CAYQDZ010000120.1:0-9657 GCA_964416375.1 uncultured Bacteroidales bacterium | reverse complement strand
TTATTTACATCAGAATCAGTTTCAGAAGGACATCCTGATAAAGTTGCGGATCAAATTAGTGATGCATTGCTTGATGAATTTTTAAGGGAAGATCCCGAATCGAAAGTTGCATGTGAAACATTGGTAACAACAGGACTGGTTGTTCTTAGCGGTGAAGTGAAGACACAAGCTTATGTTGATGTTCAGAAACTTGCACGTGAGGTTATTAAAGATATCGGATATACCAAATCAGATTATATGTTTGAAGGAGATTCATGTGGTGTCATATCAGCTATTCATGAGCAATCACCCGATATCAACCGTGGAGTTGTAAGGCAAGAGGAAAAAGAACAGGGCGCCGGAGACCAGGGAATGATGTTTGGTTATGCCAACAGGGAAACCGATAATTATATGCCTCTGGCTCTGGAGTTATCACACTTGCTATTACTGGTTCTTGCTGATATCAGACGTGAGAAGAAAGAAATGACTTATTTGCGTCCTGATTCTAAATCGCAGGTTACTGTGGAATACAATGATCATGATGAACCCGAAAGAATACATACAATTGTTGTATCGACACAACATGATGAATTCGCGTCAGACGGGGAAATGCAGAAAAAAATCAAAGAGGATGTAAAGAATCTTTTAATACCTCGTGTAAAAAATCTTTTACCCTCAAGAATTCAATCGCTGTTTAAGGATGAATTTATTTTGCATGTAAATCCAACAGGGAAATTTGTTATCGGAGGGCCTCATGGCGATACGGGTTTAACCGGCAGGAAAATAATTGTTGATACATATGGAGGCAAGGGCGCCCACGGTGGCGGTGCTTTTTCGGGGAAAGACAGTTCAAAAGTGGACCGTTCTGCGGCATACGCTGCACGGCATATAGCAAAAAATATGGTTGCTGCAGGAATCTCTGATGAGGTTCTGGTTCAGATTGCATATGCCATTGGCGTTGCAAAGCCGGTAGGAATTTTTGTGAATACAAATGGTAAATCGAATGTAAAGCTCAGTGATGGAGAAATAGCCAAAAAAATTGAAGAAGTATTTGACCTTCGTCCCAATGTAATTGTTAAAAGACTGGGCCTGAAAAATCCAATTTTCAGGGCTACATCAAACTATGGACATATGGGAAGAAAGCCGGAAACAAAGGAAGTGGTATTTACTATTAATGGAAATACTGAAACCAGAGAAGTTGAATTTTTTGCATGGGAAAAACTGGATTATGTTGATATACTAAAAAAAGAGTTTGATTTATAGATCATATGCATTTTTTGTACTTTACCAATTAAAATATTCTAAAAAATCATGACTATTTCAGAGAAGTTATTGAAAAAAGAAGAAAAATTGTCAGTTATTGGTCTTGGTTACGTAGGATTACCCATTGCCCTTGAATTTGCAAAGGGACTCTCAGTTATCGGGTATGATATTAATCATCGGAGAGTGGCTCTCATGCAGCAGGGAATCGATCCAAGCAAAGAACTTGTCTCTGACGATTTTGCAAATTCTGATATACAATTTACCTCCGATTTAGAGGATCTCAAAAAGGCCTCATTTCATATTGTTGCTGTTCCAACTCCAATCGACAAAAACAATCTTCCTGATTTAAGGAATTTAATTTCTGCTTCAGAGATTGTAGGGAAGGTAATTAAAAAAGGAGATTATGTTGTTTTTGAGTCAACGGTATTTCCAGGTGCTACAGAAGAAATTTGTATTCCTGTCATTGAAAAGATCTCCGGATTGAAATACATTGTGGATTTTAAAGGCGGGTATTCTCCTGAAAGAATTAATCCGGGCGATAAAGTCCATACCTTAACCAATGTAGTGAAAATAACCTCAGGCTGTGATGAAGAATCCTCAGATGAAATTGCCAAAGTTTATGAACACATTATTAAGGCTGGCATTCATCGTGCGTCATCTATTAAAGTTGCCGAAGCAGCAAAAATCATTGAAAATACACAGCGCGACCTGAACATTGCATTGATGAATGAGCTTTCGATAATCTTTCATAAGATGAAAATCAATACCTACGATGTGTTAAAGGCAGCTGGCACAAAATGGAACTTTCTGAATTTTTACCCTGGTCTTGTCGGGGGTCATTGCATAGGTGTAGACCCCTATTACCTGACATTCAAGGCCAATGAACTGGGACATTTTGCTCAGGTAATTACTTCCGGAAGATCTGTGAACGATGGCATGAGTAAATTCATCACCACGGAACTTGTAAAGGGAATTATTAAATCGGGGGCCAACGTTCTGAAATCACGCATACTGGTCATGGGTATAACATTCAAGGAAAATGTCAGTGACATTCGTAATTCAAAAGTTGCCGATGTGATCTATGAATTGCAATCTTATGGAGTAAACGTGGAAGTAGTTGATCCTTATGCTGATGCAGACGAAGTAGAAAAAGAATATGGTTTGACTTTGAAGAATGAAATATCTGGGAAATACGATGCAATAGTACTGGCGGTGGCTCACAATTCATATTCGAATTTTAAGGATGAGTTTTTCCGGAAACACCTTAATAAAGAGGGAATTCTATTTGATATTAAAGGACTATATAATAAATTATCCAACCAATTCACATATTTGAGTCTGTAGGAAAGATTGTATATTTCCTCAAATTTCAACTTACACTAATCAAGGAAATTATGTCTTTCCTCATTAAGCTTGTTCACAAGTATTTATTATTTATAAATTTGCTATCAACAAAATGAAAATGGAAAACTCAGAAAAAAATAAAAACTTCGCCATAATTGGTGTTGGAGGTTATATTGCCAGTCGACATTTGAGAGCAGTACAGGATACCGGGAATAAACTCCTTGCTTCTCTGGATCCTTCTGATAGTGTGGGAATTATAGATAGTTTTTTTCCGGAAAGTGATTTTTTTGTCGAGTTTGAACGCTTCGACAGGCATATTGATAAACTCAGACGAACAGGCACACAGGTTGATTATGTGAGTATTTGTTCTCCCAATTATTTGCATGATTCACATATTCGTTTTGCTTTGCGATCAGGGGCGCATGCCATATGCGAAAAACCCATCGTTTTAAATCCCTGGAATGTTGAAGCCCTTACTGAGATTGAAAAAGAATACGGGAAGAATATTTGCAATATTCTACAACTTAGGTTGCACCCTTCGATAATTGAATTGAAAAAACAAATTGAAAATGGGCCGAAGGATAAGATACATGATATCGTATTAACCTATATTACCAGCCGTGGCAGATGGTACCATATTTCCTGGAAAGGAGATATTCATAAATCAGGGGGCATTGCTACAAACATTGGCGTTCATTTTTTTGATATGCTTATCTGGATTTTTGGAGGAGTTAAAAAAAATGTGGTACATACGCTTAATGCTAATAAAGCTTCAGGATACCTTGAATTGAAAAATGCCCGGATAAAATGGTTTTTGAGCCTTGATTATAATGATATTCCCCTGAATATTAAAAACAACGGCGCCAGAACTTACCGTTCAATCACTATTGATAATAAGGAAATTGAGTTCAGTGGCGGATTTACAGATTTGCATACCGAAAGCTATAAAAGGATATTAGAAGGGAATCATTTTCCGCTTTTGGAGTCGAAGCCGGCGATCGATGTTGTTTATAACATTAGAAACGCAAAACCGCAAGGGAAAAAAGGGGAATACCATCCTTTAAATTCAAATAAATAATGGCAAAAATTAAGAAGACATATTTAATATGGCAAACAAAAAAATTGCATTAATTACGGGAACTACAGGTCAGGATGGTGCATACCTGGCGGAATTCCTTTTGAAAAAAGGTTATTTTGTTCACGGAACCAAAAGAAGAAGCTCACTATTCAATACGGATCGAATTGACCATCTTTACCTGGACCCTCATGTAGAAAACAGAAATTTTCATTTGCATTACGCAGACCTTACAGATTCTACAAATTTGATACGTATTATCCAGGAAGTTCAGCCGGATGAAATTTATAATCTGGCAGCTATGAGTCATGTACAAGTTAGCTTTGAAACACCCGAGTACACTGCCAATGCCGATGGATTGGGGACGCTGCGAATTCTTGAGGCAGTTCGTATTTTAGGACTTACAAAAAAAACAAAAATTTATCAGGCATCAACCAGTGAGCTTTATGGGATGGTACAGGAAGTTCCTCAGAACGAAAAAACGCCTTTTTATCCCAGGAGTCCATATGGAGTTGCAAAGCTATATGCTTACTGGATAACAGTGAATTATAGAGAGGCCTACGGAATGTTTGCCTGCAATGGGATCCTTTTTAACCATGAATCTCCGATTCGTGGTGAAACTTTTGTTACCAGGAAAATTACACGTGCTGTTGCCAAAATAGCCCTGGGCCTTCAGGATAAAATGTACCTTGGAAATCTGTCGGCAAAACGAGATTGGGGACATGCGAAAGATTATATTAAGGCCATGTACCTGGTCTTGCAGCAGGAAGAACCGGAAGATTACGTTATAGCTACAGGTATTACTACTGAAATTCGTGAGTTCCTTAAGATGGCATTTCAGGAAGCAGGAATTGAACTTGAATTTAAAGGGAAGGGAATTGACGAAAGGGCATTCGTTAAATCATGCAGCAACCCGCAATATCAACTTGAAAAAGACAAGGAAGTCGTGGCAGTTGACCCTCGTTATTTCAGGCCTACAGAAGTTGAATTGTTGGTTGGAGATCCGACAAAAGCAAAGACAAAATTGGGTTGGGAACCGGAATATGATCTTCAGGCACTTGTTACAGATATGGTATCGTCCGACATCAAATTGATGAAAAAAGAACAATACCTTCGTCAGGGAGGCTATAAGATTATGAATTATTTCGAATAATTATGATTGACGACAGGTATATTATTCATTTCAATAATTAATTATGGATAAGAATAGTAAGATCTATATTGCGGGGCACCTGGGACTTGTGGGAAGCGCATTGGTTCGTAACCTGGAAAAAAAGGGATACAGGAATATTATTGGGAAGAGCATTGATGAACTGGACCTGTCCGATTTTAAAGCAGTAGAAACTTACTTTAGTGCGGAGCGCCCTGAATATGTAATTTTGGCAGCAGCAAAAGTTGGCGGAATCGTTGCAAACAATACCTATCGTGCTCAATTCATATTTGAAAATCTGCAGATACAAAACAACATCGTTCATAATGCCTATCAGCACGGGGTAAAAAAACTGTTATTTTTAGGCAGTAGTTGTATTTACCCCAAAGAATGTTCACAGCCAATAAAAGAAGAATATCTGCTTACTGACTATCTTGAATATACGAATGAACCTTATGCCATGGCAAAAATTGCCGGTATTAAATTGTGTGAGAGTTATAACCTGCAATACAATACGAATTTTATTTCAGTAATGCCTACCAATCTGTATGGGCCGAATGATAATTATGACCTGGAAAAATCGCATGTGCTGCCTGCTCTTGTGCGTAAAATGCATCTTGGTAAATGTTTATTGAATGGAGATTGGGAGAATATAAGAAAGGATTTTGATAAGAGACCTGTCGAAGGAGTGAATGGAACAGCCGGGGAAAAGGATATTCTGGATAAATTGAATAAGTACGGAATAGGCAGTAAAGGGAATAATGTTTCGGTTACCTTATGGGGTTCAGGCTCTCCTATGAGAGAATTTCTTCATTCCGACGACATGGCTGATGCCTGTGTTTTTGTAATGGAAAACATTGATTTTAAAGATTTGATAGAACAAAGAAGAAAAGAAATCGGGGACCTTGCCCTGAAAGAAATACGGAATACTCATATCAACATTGGTACGGGCAGAGACCTTACTATTAAAGACCTTGCCGGGAAAGTTAAAAACATTGTCGGGTTTGAAGGTGAATTGGGATGGGATACATCCAAACCCGATGGAACAATGCGCAAGCTTCTAAATGTAGACAAGTTGCACAAGCTGGGATGGAAAGAAAGCATCGTACTTGATGATGGCATCCAAAAAATCTATTCTGATTATTGCAAATAGGAACGAAACTGTCAAGAAATCTCCTTCTGTTTTTATTTAATAAGATGGATTTACTTAAATAATCCATATAGCTTGAAAAGAGTTAATGAATAATTCTTTTTATCCCGTTTTTTAGCATTGAAACATAAAAATTAATTAGTAATCCTAATTTCAAGTAAGTTAAGACTTGGGCAGTATGTACATCTGTTAAGGTTTCCACTGTTTTAAGTTCAACAACCACTTTTCTTTCAACCAACAAATCAATACGATATCCATGATCAAGTTTCACTTCTTTATAAATAATAGGCATAGGTTTTTCTTTTTCTACGAACAAATCCTTTCCTTTCAGTTCATAAAAAAGACATTCCTGATATGCAGATTCCAATAAACCGGGACCAAGTTGTTTATGAACATCAATTGCACATCCTATAATTACTTTTGAAAAATCATTTTCAATCATTTTTTTCTTTTTGTTTCTTAGTATCTGCTTTACATAATGAATTAAAACTGCTGTTCCACAGAGAAACACAAAGAAGACACAAAGTTTCACAGAGTATTTCTTAATAAAATATTCTTCTAATTCTATTTTTTAGTATTAAAACAAATAAATGAAATTAATACTTCTTTGTGCATCTCTGTGTCTGCTTTGTGCAACTTTGTGACATAGCTCTTACTTAATAGTATATCCGGGAATTATAAAGGATTATTATTGTTTTATTGACAAGATCCATTTTCCAATCCGGGAGTGCCAAGATCCCCTGTTGAAAAGGCCGTTGTACTTTCACACCAGTTCGTGCCGGGCAGGGCATCCTTTGCATCGGATATGCCCGGGTCCAGTTGAATAGAAACACCTTCGAGCGAAGTGTTAAAACCCGGAGCACCATAATCTACCATACAGATAACCGAACCATCCGTTCCGTCGGACCCATAAGTATTGATACAGATCTCATCACCATAATTCACCAGTGAAATAGAGGAGTATACATAATCCACTTCAGCAGCAGCTGTATCCGAACTTGCCAGAAGGGCAATTTCTCCGGGAAGCAGTGGCAGATCATCTGAAATAACATGAATATTGCCTGAGCCTCTTCGAATAACCAGATCCATAAGGTTGACGGTTTCGTCCGACACGTTTTTTACTTCCAGGTATTCGCCGGATGCATCCGGCAGAGCTTCAGGGTTGTACATGATTTCCGTAATCAGAAGTTCTCCCGACATTTCAGTTTCATTGCCGATGGGTACAATTTCTGTTTCATAGCTTTCATCGACATTCAAACTGAGTATCGCATTTCCGCCGGACAAGGATGCATCGATATGGATTTCATAATGTTTTCCCTCTTCGGGGGTACTGATATCTTCCGATAGATTTTTTATCTGCACATCTCCAACACCATCCGTGTAATAAAGATTTGATTCGATGTGCAAGGGTCCTGAGTCAAAATATCCGGCCCTGGTTTCATTCATACCGAAAACAAGGGAGCCTGCCGGGTTGGAAACGGAAGTCGAGTAATCTGTAAAATCTTGCATAACGTTTTCTGAATACACCACAGTTACCATAATATTAGCCAAAGAACAGGTGATGGTTGAAGAAGTTGTTTGTCCGGCTGCAATGGTAAAGTCTTCCGTGCTTCCGAAATAGTAAGGATTGTCAAATTCGGCATGCAGGTTGTTGTTGGAATGGGCTGTTGCATAATACGTTCCTTCCGGAAGCTCAATTGTTTCAGGTATTTCATCGGCACCATTGAATTGTTCTATGATCTCGTCCTGCTGATTGCAGATACAAATAATGAATGCATTTACATCTGCTGCTTTCAGATAATTGTATACATCAAATGCAGCGACAGTTACTCCTACATCTAATGTTAGCTTACCGGAAATAGTAGGAGAAGAATGATCCTTTTTAGAACAGGATACAAAAATTACTATAACAAGTGCTGTCAGCACTATGCTGAAAAAACTAAAATACATATGTTTCATGATAGAATAAATTATAAATTACTATTAACGATTTGAAATTGAACAGGCAAGATATTGTAAAAATAAATTTCTGCCAACTGTTGAAATGAAAATTTATTTATATAGATTGAGTTTAAATAGCAACACAAAATGAATTGCATTTTTATAAATTATGCATGTTATATGAGGTTCAAAGTTTTTTTCTGACCGGAAATCTTTCTAATAATAGAATAGAGTTTAATTTTGAAGAAATTTTCAAAGCAATGGATATGGCTATCAGAAGAACAAAAATCAAAGAGATCATAGAAAAAGGTGAGTTGAATACCCAAATCCTGGTAAGAGGCTGGGTGCGTACTTTCAGAAGCAACAGGTTTATTCAAATCAATGACGGTTCTACCATTAACAATATTCAGGCAGTAGTGAATTTCGAAAATGCCGACGAGAAAGAACTTCGCCGCATTACTACAGGAGCTTGTATACAAGTTGAAGGAAAGCTTACCGAATCGATGGGGAAGGGACAAAAAGTTGAAATTCAAACGGAGAAATTTGAGGTATTAGGCGATAGTCCTCCGGAACAATATCCTTTGCAGCCAAAAAAACATAGCATGGAGTTTTTACGTTCCATTGCTCATCTTCGTCCGCGAACCAATACCTTTGGGGCGGTGTTAAGGATCAGACATGCCCTGGCTTTTGCCATTCATAAATATTTTAACGACAAAGGCTTTGTTTATCTTCATACACCTATCATTACAGGTTCTGACTGCGAGGGGGCCGGAGAAATGTTCCGTGTAACCACCCTTGACCCTGTTAAGCCTCCTGTTACAAAAGAAGGCAAAATCAATTATTCGGAAGATTTTTTCGGAAGAGAGACCAATTTAACCGTATCGGGTCAGCTCGAAGGAGAACTGGGGGCTATGGCCCTGTCTGATATTTATACCTTTGGGCCTACTTTCAGGGCAGAAAACTCAAACACTCCGCGCCACCTGGCAGAATTCTGGATGATTGAGCCGGAAATGGCTTTTTATGATCTGAATGACAATATGGATCTGGCAGAAGATTTTCTGAAATATTTAATACGCTTTGTCCTGGATAAGTGTGCTGATGATCTGAAATTCCTTAGTGCCCGTCAGCAGGAGGAGGAAAAGAGCAAACCACAGGACCAGCGTTCAATGGAGTTGATAGAGAAATTAAACTTCATTCTGGATAATGAATTTGCACGTATTACCTATACCGAAGCCATTGATATTCTGGAAAATTCAAAACCAAACAAAAAGAACAAGTTTCAGTTCCCGATAAATGGATTTGGAACCGATCTGCAGAGTGAACATGAGCGGTATTTAGTTGAAAAGCACTTTAAGCGGCCCGTCATTCTGGTGGATTATCCCAAGGATATTAAAGCCTTTTACATGAAACAGAATGACGATGGGAAAACGGTTCGTGCCATGGACATCCTTTTTCCGGCCATTGGCGAAATCATTGGAGGTTCGCAACGGGAAGAAAATTATGATAAACTTGTTCAACGCATAAAAGAAATGGGCCTTAACAAAGATGATTTTTGGTGGTACCTTGATACACGAAGGTTTGGTACAGCACCTCATAGCGGTTTTGGACTGGGATTTGAACGTATGGTATTGTATGTTACGGGGATGTCCAATATCAGAGATGTAATCCCATTTCCACGCACTCCAAAAAGTGCTGAATTCTAGCCTGCATTATTCATGCGTCAAGTTTGGGGCAGATGCGAGGCGTCGGAAGCTG
>CAYQDZ010000119.1:0-9662 GCA_964416375.1 uncultured Bacteroidales bacterium | reverse complement strand
ACAAAGTTACTCAAAGTATACACAAAGGTACACAAAGACTTTTTGGACAGCCTCTTATCATTTGCGTTATCTTAACTCCTTATTTGTCAAGTGGAGATCCGACAGACTCAGCCTGGTATTTGCCGGATGCAAGTTTTTCTTTAACTTCCTTAAAACATTTGATGGTATAGTCAACATCCTCCATGGTGTGAGCTGTTGTGGGGATAATTCGTAACATAATAACATCTTTTGGTACCACGGGATAAACAACAATAGAGCAGAAAATTCCATAGGTTTCCCTTAGGTCTATTACCACATTGGTGCCCTCCGCAATTTGTCCCTTAAGGAACACAGGTGTTACCGGTGATTCTGTGTGTCCAAGGTCAAAACCATTATCGCGTAATCCTTTCTGTAATTTGTGAACAATATTCCAGAGTTTTTCACGCAATGATGAATCATTTTTGAGGAGTTCCAGACGTTTGAGCGCTCCGATTACCATTGGCATTGGCAATGACTTGGCGAAGGTCTGAGAACGCATGTTGTACATCAGAAAATCTACAACATCTTCTTCACTTGCAATAAATGCTCCAATGCCTGCCATAGCTTTTGCAAAGGTTGAAAAATATAGGTCTATATCATTCTGTACACCAAAATGTTCTCCTGTGCCTGCTCCGGTTTTTCCCATGGTCCCAAAACCATGAGCATCATCAACCAATAACCTGAAATTAAATTTTTTCTTTAATGCAGTTATCTTATCCAGCTTGCCAAGATCTCCTGCCATACCAAAAACACCCTCTGTAATGACAAGAATTCCGCCTCCTGTTTCCTGCACTACCTTAGTAGCAAAGCCAAGCATTTTCTCACATCGTGTAATATCGTTATGTGGAAAAACAAAGCTCTTTCCGCCGGTGGCTTTATGCAGAAAAATACCATCCATGATGCAGGCATGAGATTCGGAATCATAAACAATCACATCCTTTCTCCCAGCCAGAGTCTGAATGATGGATACCATTCCCTGGTAACCATAATTTAGTAAGAAAGCACTTTCTTTTCCAACAAACTCAGCAAGTTTGTTTTCCAGCTCCTCATGTTTTACTGTCTGACCTGACATCATTCTTGCACCCATGGGAGCAGCCATGCCATATTGTTTCGCCCCTTTTGCATCTGCCTTGCGTACTTCGGGATGATTTGCCAGACCTATGTAATTATTTAAACTCCAGTTTAAAACCTCCTTACCTCTGAATTTCATGTGAGGTGAAATTTCTCCTTCTAATTTGGGAAACAAAAAGTAACCATGGCCCACTTTTTGGTATTGCCCCAGAGGACCCCGGTCTTTGCGAATTTTATCAAAAATATCCACGTCTATTTATTTTTTGATTAAAACAGCACAAATGTAATTTATTTTAGATTCATAGCAAATGTATAATATCATTCGTAACAATTACGTTTACTTCCGGAACAACAGAATGGAATGAACTACAGTAAAATGAAAACAAATTGTATGGCATTCCAAACAAACTGAGAAATGTTAAAAAATGTCAAAGTTTAAGAGATTAGGGGACTCATTGTAAAATACATTTTTGTTTCATTGAAATTGTTGTAAATTTGCGCGATATTTTTCACAGACATGAAGGATTACTTTAAAATCTATATTGCAGGGATTATTCTGATATTTATTGTCGGTTGCAGCGGATACGAAAAAGTACTTAAAAGCTCTGATTATAAATTGAAATACAAAGAAGCCCTTCGGTATTATAACAACGAGGACTATACCCGTTCGGCAACACTGTTTGATCAGATATCCCCTGTTCTGAGAGGTACATCTCAGGCCGATACGGTATATTATTATCAGGCAATGAGTTACTTCCATCAAAGGGATTATATTCTCTCAGGGCATTATTTTCGTATGTTTTCACGTACATACGGAGCCAGTCCTTTTGTAGAAAATGCTGAATATATGGGAGCTTATAGTTATTACATGCAATCGCCTCGTCCAAGTCTCGATCAGACAAGTACGGTGCAGGCAGTTCAGGCTTTTCAGCTTTATCTTATAAAATATCCGGAGAGCAAAAGATCAGAAGAAGTAAAGAATTATCTGAATGAACTGAGGAATAAACTGGTAGAAAAATCTTACATGTCTGCAAAATTATATTTCGATCTTGAGGATTACAAAGCATCTATCGTAGCTTTGAACAACAGCCTGTTTAAATTTCCGGACACGAAGTATCGTGAAAAAATTATGTTTATGCTTGTGAAATCAAGTTATATGCTTGCCTTCAAGAGTATAAGATCAAAACAAAAAGAACGTTACCAGGATACCATCGATGAATACTATTCATTCGCATCAGAATTTCCTGAAAGTGAATACATAAAAGAAGCCAAACGCTTTTACAGGAATGCTGCAGATATTGTTGGCGATGAATTGGACACAGAGAATGATTCAATACAAAATTAATTAACACATTATGGACTATAAAAAATCAAAAGCCGCGGTTACAACAATTACGCGTAATACAATGGATATGGAAGATAAAGTAGGGAATATCTACAAAGCTGTTGTTATTGTGTCAAAAAGGGCAAATCAGATTAGCGTGGAGATAAAGGAAGAACTGAATAGCAAACTGGAAGAATTTGCCAGCTATTCCGACAACCTGGAAGAAGTATTTGAAAACAGGGAACAAATAGAAATATCGCGCTTCTATGAGCGCATGCCAAAAGCTTCGCTTATAGCTCTCGATGAATTTGAGAACGATCAGATCTATGTCCGCAATCCGGATGAATAGAACAACAAAACCCCCATGCTAAAAGGGAAAAAAATATTGATCGGTGTAACCGGTAGCATTGCAGCCTATAAGGCTGCTTTTCTTATCAGATTGCTTGTTAAAGAAGGAGCAGAAGTGAAGGTTGTCATGACCGAAATGGCGAAAGAATTCATTACGCCTCTGACTCTCGCTGCTTTAGCAAAAAATCCTGTACTTATCGATTTTTTTAATCCCGAAAATGGAGATTGGTACAATCATGTTGATCTTGGAAATTGGGCCGATGCATTTGTAATCGCTCCGGCTACTGCCAATACCATTGCCAAAATGTCACACGGAATAGCCGATAATTTGTTGCTCACTACCTATTTGTCTGTCAAATGTAAGGTGTTTATTGCTCCTGCCATGGATCTGGAAATGCTAAACCATATTGCGACAAGAGAAAATATCAGGAATTTAGCAGACAGGGGACATGTTATTATTGAACCGGCAACCGGTGAACTGGCAAGTGGGCTGGAAGGCAAGGGGCGTATGGAAGAACCGGAAGAAATGATGAAGTTATTAGACAACTTTTTTAAAGGAAAACTGTCGAAAAAAAAAACGAAATAAATAAATTATCAGGCAGGAAAGTATTAATAACTGCCGGCCCCACTTTCGAACCTATCGATCCTGTTCGTTATATTGGTAACCATTCAAGTGGCAAAATGGGTTTTGCTTTAGCCGAAGAATTTGCCCGTTCAGGCTGTGAAGTATTCCTGGTTAGCGGTCCTGCAAATATTAAACCTTCACGGTTGATCCAACATTTCTATGAGGTGCAAACATCAGATGAGATGTATAAGGATTGTAATAAACTATTCAATCACTGCGATATTGCCATATTTTCAGCCGCTGTAGCAGATTATAAACCAGCGCAAACTTCCTCACAGAAAATAAAAAGTAAACGCAAAGACGTGGATATTAGTCTGATAAAGACAGTTGACATTGCACTTGAATTAAGCAAACAAAAAAAGAAGAACCAACTGACCATTGGTTTTGCACTGGAAACAGAAGATGAGATCATCCATGCAAAAGAAAAAATGGAGAAAAAGAATTTCGATCTGATAGTTTTGAACTCATTGCAGGATAAAGGGGCCGGTTTTGGATACAATACCAATAAAGTAACAATTATTGACAGAGACAATAAAATGCATAAATTCGGGTTAAAATCAAAGGATGAGGTTGCCTCTGATATTCTTAAAATGATAACAGAAAAAATTCAATAATATGAAATACTTCGGATATCCCTTAATTTTCTTCTTTTGCCTGATAGTAAACCATGTGTATTCTCAAGAGTTAAATTGCAATGCTTCAGTAAGTACAGGAAAATTACAGGGCACAAACAAACAGGTTTTCACTACACTTCAGACGGCCATATCAGAATTCATGAACAATATGGTTTGGACAAACAATGTATTCGAAATAAATGAGCAAATTGAATGCAATTTTTTATTCAATATCACAGAAGAGGAAAGTGCAGGTTCTTTTGTTGCCACTCTTAGTATACAGGCACGAAGACCGGTTTATGCTTCTTCGTACAATACGGTGATGTTAAATTATATTGATAATGATGTAACATTTGATTACATAGAATACGATCCTCTTGAGTTTTCTGAAAATACACATATTTCAAATTTAACCTCCATTTTGGCTTATTATGCCTACATCATAATAGGCCTTGATTATGATTCTTTCTCAAATGAAGGAGGTACACCATATTTTGAAAAAGCAGAGAAAATTGTTAACAATGCACAGTCATCAGGTAAGGCTGGCTGGAGAGCTTCTGATAGCAGGGGAAGAACAAACAGGTACTGGCTGGTACATAATATTCTTGATCAGGATTATAAACCTTTAAGAGCATTTAATTACCAATACCACAGACTTGGATTGGACATGATGGATAAATCTATAGAAGGTGCGCGTATGACAATAAAAGAATCCATCATAGACTTGGAAAAGTTTTACAAGTCAAAACCTGATCCTTTTATGCATTATTTTCAGGTAGCACTGGAGTCAAAATCAAATGAGATTACACAAATATTTTCGGAAGCTCCTGCAGAAGATAAACGGCGGATTTACAATCTCATGGCAGAGATAGATCCTGCAAATCTTTCAAAATACGAAGCTTTGAACAAATAAACCATCTTTGTTTGATAACATGTTCAAAGAAATTGTGTAGCATCAACACATCAACTTACCAGAAATCCATAGCTTTGTTTTACTTAATTGTAGTCTATGCTGAGGTCAATTTTTGTTGATAATTATGCTCTGATAGATAAGCTTGAGATAGGGCTTCATGGAGGTTTATCTATCATTACAGGTGAAACAGGTGCCGGTAAATCAATACTGATCGGAGCGCTGGGTCTTTTACTGGGAAAGAGAGCAGATACATCGGTACTTAAGGATAAAAACCGCAAGTGTGTTGTTGAAGGAATAGTTCATGTGAAGAGATACAAACTGGAAACATTCTTTGAAGTGAATGATCTGGATTATGCGGATGAAACCCTGATAAGAAGAGAAATTACAAACAAAGGAAAAAGCAGGGCCTTCATTAACGATACACCTGTAAATCTGAATGTATTGCAGGAATTGACATCCTTGCTGATTGATATCCATTCACAACATCAGAATTTGCTGTTAAATAATGAGGCGTATATAAGACATATTATTGATTCATATGCCCATACTTTACCAATCCTCAATGAATACAAGAGATTATTCAGCGAGTATAAAGAGTTAAAAAAGACATACTATACGGCGCGTGAATCGTATCATTCCGATAAAGAAAACCTCGATTTTATTTCACATCAGTTCAATGAGCTCAGGGAATCAAACCTGAAAGAAAACGAATTGATTGAACTGGAGGCAGAATACAAATTGATCAGTCATGCCGAGGAAATCAAATCAATCCTTGAAGAGGCAACACATCGTTTGGAAGGTGATGAATCGGGTGTCATTACCAGCTTGAAATCGATCAGAGACTCTCTGGCAAGAATTATTGAACATATGCCAGCGGCAAAAAACACGGAAGAAAGAATAGAATCTGTTTATATTGAACTGAAAGATCTGGCAGGTGAAATATCCATGCAAAATGAAAGAATTGACTTCGATTCAGGAGGCATGAAAAGAATTAGTGACCGCATGGATCATTTGTATTCTTTGTTAAGGAAATACAAAACAGATACCATACAAGATCTTATTAACATCAGAATCGATCTTGACAACAAACTTCAGAAATATTCCGTTGGAGATTTTGAATTGGAAAAACTCTCGAAGGAATTAGCCGTCCGGGAGAATCTTGTGAATGAAAAAGCCAGGGAACTGTCAGAAAAAAGGCAAAAGCCTATTCAGGAGTTTGAGGGCAGGGTGTTGACCCTCCTTTTTGAACTGGGAATGAAAGATGTGCAATTCTCTGTCCAACATGAACATACAGATCCCGGAGAAAGCGGGATGGATAAGATTCAATTTCTTTTTTCTGCAAACAAAAATGTAGCTGTCCAAAGCATTTCCAGAGTTGCCTCCGGTGGAGAACTTTCCCGGTTGATGCTGGCAATCAAATACCTTGTTTACGATTCGTTTGGATTGCCAACCATAATATTTGATGAAATTGACGGTGGAGTTTCAGGGGAAATTGCAGATAAAGTAGGAAACCTTATCAAGCAAATGTCAACAAACATGCAGGTAATCAATATCACTCATCTTCCGCAGGTTGCAAGCAAAGGAGATCACCACTACCTGGTTTATAAAGACACAAATGAAGGCAAATCAGAAACCTTCATAAAACAACTGGATCATTCCGGCCGACTAAACGAAATTGCCAAAATGTTAAGTGGTGATTCAATAAGTGGGGCTGCAATTGAGAACGCGAAAGTACTTTTGAATCAACAATAAATCCGGCGAATGGCTTAGCAGACAGTAATTTAAATTTATTCTAAATAGCTTTTGACTTTTTTCAACTTGCCGTATCTTTGCAGACTGCGAAAAAAAATAAAATCTGATCATGGCATACAATTTATTATCTGGTAAAAAAGGGATCATTTTTGGTGCCCTCAATGAAATGTCAATTGCCTGGAAGGTTGCTGAAAAGGCCTATGAGGAAGGCGCTGATTTTATCCTTACAAATACCCCTGTAGCTTTGCGTTTTGGCACACTCGATAAGCTGGCTGAAAAATGCAAAACCGAAGTAATTCCTGCCGATGCAACCGATGTGGAAGAATTGGAAAATCTGGTAAAAAAAACCATGGAGAAATATGGAGGAAAAATAGATTTTATACTGCATTCCATTGGTATGTCACCCAATGTTAGAAAAGGGCTGGCCTACGATCGTCTGAATTACGGATACTATCAATCCACCCTTGATATTTCGGCTCTTTCATTTCATAAAGTTTTGCTTGTATGCCGAAAACTGGATGCCATAAAAGACTGGGGATCAGTAGTCGCTCTTTCTTATGTTGCCTCACAAAGAACTCTTTATGGATACAATGATATGGCCGATGCCAAATCCTTGCTTGAGTCTATTGCGCGCAGCTTTGGATACATTTACGGACGGGATAAGAAAATCAGGGTAAATACCATTTCTCAATCGCCCACCATGACTACCGCAGGTAGTGGTGTGAAAGGAATTGACAGATTGCTTGATTTCTCTAACAGGATGTCTCCCTTGGGCAATGCAACAGCTGAAGATTGTGCTGGTTATTGTGTAACCTTATTTTCTGACCTGACAAGGAAAGTAACCATGCAAAACCTGTTTCATGATGGAGGGTTCTCCAGCATGGGCATGAGCTTGAAAGCCATGACTCAGTATGATAAGAGTTTCAGGGATTATCCGGGGGAGGGTGATTAATTTTTAATTTTTATCAATGCGTATTGATTTTATTTTTATTTATTATATTGCATCCTGATTGACTGATTCTTCTCATGAACCACAACCTGAAACAATTGCTTGTAATTTTTTACAAATTATAAATTTGTGAATACGATTGACAGGTATGATCAATGAAATGATAATTATTAATTTTAATACAAAATGAAGAGAGTGAAGGTGAGGTTTTATTGTTTGATTTTATTAGCAGTTGGCCTTTTTAAACCTGGATTTTCGCAGGATGAAGTTGAATTTGTTTTTGCAAATAATGAGAACGCACTGGATGTCTCTTCCATTCAGACTGAAGCAAAAGATCATCCGATGGGAGATGAGGTGGCGATTAAACTTGAATTAATTAAAAGCAGGTACACTTATATCGAGCCGGCTAGTCCTACTTCACCAAGTAACAGGACTATTGTTGTAAAGCATGTAATCTACAATTCAATAATGAAACTGAATCGATATTTTAAGAAAGAGATTAAAAAAGGAAATATAACAAAAACTGCTGCCAAAAGCGTATTCCTCCAATGTTTGAATTCTGCTTTAGTCCTGTATGCTGAGGATACCGAAGAATTTGAAAACTATCTTAAAAAAAGAAGAGGTCCCGATCAAATTGTTGAAGCATATCAAAAAGTAATACTTAAATAATTCAGTAACCTTCATTAGCAGGAAAATTTTATATTCGTCCTAAATTTCCTGATATGTTCTTGCAATTAACACTTGTTTTCATCTTTCTTGTTTCACCAATCCTGATTATTTTTATCACTGGCAAAAGTAAGCTGGCAAACCGGATTGGAGCAATTATTATAGCCTATGGCCTTGGACTATTGATAGGAAATATAGGGCTTATACCCACTCCCGGCGAATACCTCACATGCTACTTAGCCAACACGGAGACTGTAAATTTGTCTGATATTTTGCTCCTGTTTAACAAAGGATTAATTGATGCGAACGATGTAGTGGCATACAAAATTAGTACATTACAGGAGTTAGTGCTCACTCTTACCATACCGATAGCTCTTCCTTTGCTCTTATTTTCTCTCAAAATAAAAACATGGCTCAGAATGGCAGGTAAGACTACCATTTCCATGTTATTTTCAATGATATCCGTTGTTCTGGTTGTTGGAATTGTTACCATAGCATATAGAAATCGTATCGAAGATTTACCAAAAATTGGCGGCATGCTGGTAGGATTGTATTCGGGAGGCACTCCTAATCTGGCGGCGCTTAAAATCATGCTGAATGTCGATGCCGAAACCTATCTGAAAGTACATACTTATGATATGATCCCATCATTACTGTATCTTATTTTTATAGTATCTATAGGAAAAACCATATTCCGAAAGTTTATGCGTCCTTATCCGCATAAGGAAGATGCGTCGGTTTATAACCAGATTTCTTTCAGCGAAAATGCTTACAAGGGAATATTCAGGAAGAAAATCTTCTTTCCCTTGTTTCTGGCATTATTACTTTCCCTGGTCATTTTTGCCCTGGCCGGTTCAACTACACTATTTATTAACAAATCAAATCAAATGCTGGTTGTGGTCATGATCATAACAACACTGAGTATACTCTTGTCTCTGATTCCATCCATTAACAAAATTGAGAAAACTTTTGAATTGGGTATGTATTTTATCCTTGTGTTCAGCATTGCCGTAGCTTCAATGGCTAATTATCAAAGGCTCCTGGATATATCCGGTGCATTGATTGCACTCATTACAATTTCTATTTTTGGTTCTTTGTTAGTTCATACCATACTATGTAAACTATACAAAGTGGATGCCGACACACTTATGGTTACTTCTGCTGCGCTGATTTGTTCACCTCCCTTTGTCCCCATGGTAGCAGGTGCATTAAAAAATAAAGAAGTGATTGTGAGTGGTCTTACTGTAGGAATTGTGGGTTATGCTGCCGGCAATTACCTGGGTGTATTGGTATCTCTTGTTTTAGGTCTTATTTTAAAGTAGACCGGACTCCTTCAAGTTATTGAAAACCAGAGTTACTTGTAGTAAATGAGTTTTGATATA
>CAYQDZ010000118.1:0-9792 GCA_964416375.1 uncultured Bacteroidales bacterium | reverse complement strand
GCTTCCGACGCCTCGCATCTGCCCCAAACTTGACGCATGAATAATGCAGGTTAAGCAGAAAAAGACATAAAAAAACCCAATGAGTATTTCATTGGGTTTTCGAATTTTTACAGAAGATTATTTAGCATACAATTCGAGAGTATCCTGGATAGCAGGAATATATAAATCCAGTTCGTTTCCGGTTACCTTATAAATCGCTTCAAAATCTTTTGGCATTTGGTTGGAAAGAAAACCGTTATACAATGCATCAAATTCGCCTGCATCAGCAACACGGTTCTTATAGTCATATGCACCTGTAACATCCGGTTGTCCAATATCAGTAATACTAAAATCAAGTGTCTGATTTTCTTTTTCAGATATGTCCCCTTTCAGTCCTAAGTAGCCAACATATATATCAGGTCCGCCCGCAACCAGAATTTCACCATCAAAATTTGTCGTGGTAAAATCATAGCCCATTTTAACATTAACATCTCCCATACTGAATTCTTCAGATTCCCAACTTCCGACATATGGAGGATCGTTATCATCCTTTTTACACATTGTCATGGTCATCATTAAACCTATCAATGCAATGAGTAGTACATTTGTTTTTTTCATCCGTTTAAAATTTTACTTATTAATAATACATTATTTAAAAATTTGAGAACGTCTGCAACCACTCGTTACTTTAATTCTCATATGAATTTATTTTAATTGTGTTTGTATTTGAAGTTTTGATTAAAAAAATCATGTTTGTTTCATTATTCTATAATATTAGTTAATTTAAAAATTAATTGTTAAGCCCAATAGAAAAAGATTTCAAATCTTATCCAAGTAAGCAAATTCCTGTTTTTCATTCAATAGATTACGTACATTAACAAATACTATTGCATTTTCATTATAAACTTAATAAGATAGCCTGGCATTCAGGATGATTTTGCTATCTATTTCAGCTACACCATACTTGCTTTTGAATGTTTGAGATGAATATGCATACAAATTGGTATTCAATGTAAGTTTTTTCATCCATCATTTATATCCTTGCAATAAAACCACCATAAAATGAGGGTGTAGCTGTTGATTCTTCCGAAACCCTGTCTTCAATAAATATTCTGATAGAAAGGAAAAAGCTTAGGGGTAAGATTTGATGTGCATATTTCGCTGCACCCGGAACAAAGATTTGAAATCTGTAATATTTCTATTTTTTCCCGGGTCCTGAAAGAAAATAAACTTTATTATTAACATTTTGTAATTTATTCGATATTTTCATATTTTTTAATTGACGAAAGTAAAACAGACCGGTATTGAAATGGATATAAAAACAAATCTCAGGAATATGAAATTAAGAAAAACGGCAATAGCAATGCTTTTTATGAGTATGATTTCAATTCAATACATGGATGCAAAATTAACTCTGCAGGAAATACGCACTGCTTCCAACACTGTACTGGTAGCATTTTTCACTAGCGATACAATAGATGTATTCGAAGTTAATATAGAGAATAAGGATGACTGGAAAGTAAATGGCGAAGCTGTAACCCAGATTTTTCGTTATGCCACCCAGGCGAATGTCTGCGATCATCATATTTACATCCAGACATCGCCCCTTGTACAGGACAAAGACTATTTCATAGAGACTCCTTATGGGAATTTGGAATTTCAGTTTAACGAACGTAAGATCTTTTGTGAGTCTATTAAAACAAACCAGGTTGGCTACAGTGCTTTGTCTAAAGTACGCTACGCGAATTTTGCCATATGGCTTGGTACAGGCGGGAGCAAAAAAATCGAAGGTCCCCTGCCCGATTACGAGGTATTAGAAATGTATACATGCAAGATTATTACAAAGGGAACCTTAAAGGAAATAGGACACGATACTTCCTCGGGAGATTTTGTATACCGCATCAATCTTTCTGAAGTACCTGAAGGAGGTCCTTACAAAATCGTTATGAAAGGATATGGTTCATCCTATCCTTTTGGAGTGGGTGGTGATTTTTCAAAACGACTGGCATACACCATTTTCAGGGCACAATATTTACAACGCTGCGGATGCCCGATAAACGATCCGGATATCAGAAAAAAAGCCTGCCATACCCTTGTTTATGATGTGGACGGCCCCATTGGCGAAGCGAATATCGTAGTGGAGGGTTCTGAACCCACATTTACCTGCTATGGCGGATACCATGATGCAGGGGATGCCGATAGAAGGGCTTATCATATACTGAATCCTATAATCAATTTAATGCTATATGAGGCCTTTCCTGAAACCTTTTACGATGGACAATACGATATCCCCGGAGAGTTTGATGAGGAGTACAACATTGTGAGTTACACCAACGGTATCCCTGATATTCTGGATGAAGCAGAATGGGGCACCCTGGTATGGGAATATTTGCAAAACGATGATGGCAGTGTGCATTTTGGAACAGAAACAAATGGCTACCCCGATCCATTTGCAGCTCCCATGGATCAGGACAACAAAAAGTACGGAACCGTGAAAACAGACCCCCGGGCTACCTGCACTGCAGCCGGTCTCTTCCTGCATCTGGCCCGTTTGCTCAAACCCTATAAACCTGAGCGCTCTGCAGTTCTTCTGCAGCGGGCAGAAAAAGCCATGGAATATGGTGCCGATGATATGGCCGATCCGGAGAAACTCTATTACAACATCCAAAAATATTTACTTACCGGAGAGAATGATGCACACGAAAAAGTAAAAGAACTTTATACCATTACTGACTCGTTAAAATACCATTTGTTTGCTACCCAGGGCTATTCCTTAAACGATGAGCGTTTTGATAATCCTGCCTATCTTTTTTCTTACATTGTGGAAAAGGATGTTCCGACAGATCCTGTCGTTGAAGAGTACTTCATAGGCTCGATAGAAGCAGCAGCGGACAGCAATGTTGCCGAACTGGATAAATATGCTTACCCTGTGGGCAACAATTCCGGACATGGGGGTTGGGGACACAATGTAAAACAAGCAAAATATGCATGCGCACCCTTGTTGTACTGGAGTCTTATGAAAGAGCAAAAATACTTTGATGCCGCTTCACAACTGATTGATTATAAGCTGGGACTTAATCCTGTTGGGATAAGCTATGTAACAGGCCTTGGATCTCACCAGGTGCACAATCCACACGACCGGGAAAGTGCCTATACCCAGAGCAAGGGTTGGGGACCCAAACCGGGAATTACCGTTTTCGGTCCCGGTGTAATAAGCTGGTGGAGAAAATCAGAGGTTCTTCCGGCGACCGAAGACCTGCCAAAAGAGCGACAGTTTGTGGACGATATCCGTGCTATTTCCTTTACCGAGTTTACCATTTTTGAAACCATGACTTATGACGCCTTGTATACCGTTTTGTCAGGTACAGGAAAATGGAATGGAGAGGATCCTTTTGAACAACCGGCAAAATGATCTGAATCGAATGGAAATTGCACTTAATACCAATTATTCAGGATTTCCGTGGAGTGCCTTTTTGAAAAACTCGCCACAACCTGTTAATTCATAGGTTTCCCAGGATGTAAATATATTAGGATACCAATCCGGATCAAAAAACCAAGTGAAATGCAATGCTATGTTAATAACCGGTTGAAAATTAATTAACTCCTATTTCTCATGAAAGTTTCCCCTGCTTATTTTTTTTCATATTTTGCGGTTGATTCATATCAATTTAAAAGTTATAGTGTATATATCTGATTTTTTCCTGTCAATTTAAAACTTTAAACAATTCACCCTATGGCTAAACTTAAGGATATCAATAAAGTGCTGATCATCGGTTCCGGTCCCATTATCATTGGACAGGCATGCGAATTTGACTACTCCGGAACCCAGGCATGCAAAGCACTTCGATCTCTCGGATACGAAATAGTGCTTGTTAATTCCAATCCGGCAACCATAATGACCGATCCTGAAATGGCAGACTATACATACATAGAGCCTCTTACCATTGAAGTCCTTACAGAGATAATCGAGAAAGAACAACCTGATGCCCTGCTTCCAAACCTCGGAGGACAAACCGGTTTGAATCTTTCATCACAGCTCCATAAAGCAGGAGTATTAGATAAATTCGGGGTGAAGGTGATTGGTGTTAACGTTGATGCCATAGAACGTGGAGAAGATCGTACAGCCTTTAAGAACACCATGGATAAGCTAGGTATAGAAATGCCCAAAAGTAAAGCCGTAAACTCGGTGGAAGATGCTGAAAAAATTGCCGATGAACTGGAATACCCTGTGGTTATCCGTCCTGCCTATACCATGGGTGGAACTGGTGGCGGACTGGTTTACAATGTCGAAGAGCTAAAAACCATTGCTGCCCGAGGACTGGCTGCCAGCATGGTTCACCAGATACTGGTCGAGGAGTCGGTGCTTGGCTGGGAGGAACTTGAACTGGAGGTAGTACGCGATGCCAAAAACCAGATGATCACAGTATGTTTTATTGAGAATGTCGATGCCATGGGAGTTCACACAGGCGATTCCTTTTGCACAGCTCCTATGCTCACCATCTCACCTGAACTGCAGAAAAAGCTGCAAAAATATTCTTATGCTATTGTTGAAGCCATCGAAGTAATAGGGGGCACAAATGTTCAGTTTGCCCACGATCCGAAAACAGGACGTGTAGTAGTCATTGAGATCAATCCGCGAACTTCACGATCTTCGGCACTGGCATCAAAAGCAACCGGTTTTCCCATCGCTTATATTTCTTCCTTGTTAGCAGGCGGGCTTACCATGGACGAGATCCCGTACTGGCGTGATGGGACCCTCGAAAAATATACACCCTCGGGCGATTATGTAGTGGTGAAATTTGCACGCTGGGCTTTTGAAAAATTCCTGGGAGTAGAAGACAAGTTGGGTACACAAATGCGTGCCGTTGGCGAAGTAATGAGTATAGGAAAAAACTATAAGGAGGCGTTTCAGAAAGCCATACGCTCATTGGAAATCAATCGATACGGACTGGGCTTTGCAAAGGATTTTAACAAAAAGCCTCTTGAAGATCTGATGGCTTTGCTGGCCTCACCATCAAGTGAGCGACAGTTCATCCTGTACGAAGCATTACGTAAAGGTGCCGATATACAAGAGCTGCATCGTATAACACATATCAAAATCTGGTTTATTGAACAAATGAAGTCGCTTGTAGATCTTGAGGAACAAATCCTAACATACAAAGAAAAATCCCTTCCCGATGATCTGCTTTTAGAGGCTAAAAAAGATGGCTTTGCCGATAAATACCTGGCAGAACTGCTTGCCATTCCTGAAAAAACCATTCGTGAAAAACGATTGTCTCTCGGACTGAGTGAAGCATGGGAACCTGTACCGGTTAGCGGTGTTAAAAATGCAGCCTACTATTTTTCAACTTACAACGCTCCCGATAAGGTTGAAGTAAGCAAACGGAAAAAGATCATGGTGCTCGGAGGCGGACCAAACAGAATTGGACAGGGTATTGAGTTTGATTATTGCTGCGTGCATGCTGCCTTTACTATTCGCGAATTGGGCTACGAATCAATCATGGTAAATTGTAACCCCGAAACGGTTTCAACAGACTATGACACTTCCGATAAATTGTATTTTGAGCCTCTAACAGCAGAAGATGTGCTGAGTATCTATCACAAAGAGAAACCCGAAGGAGTAATTGTTCAGTTTGGCGGACAGACACCACTAAACCTGGCGAACGAACTGGCCGAAGCAGGTGTAAAGATCCTTGGCACTTCACCTGATATGATCGACCTGGCCGAGGACCGCGACCGTTTCCGAAATGTCATGAAAAAACTGGATATTCCCGAACCTGAATCGGGTATGGCCAGTACCCTCGACGAAGCATTGAAAATTGCCGTACGTATAGGTTATCCGCTCATGGTACGTCCGTCTTATGTACTTGGAGGAAGAGCTATGGAAATTATACTCGACCGTAATATGCTTGAGCACTACCTGGCAGTAGCTGTAGACGTATCACCCGAACGTCCTATTCTTATCGATAAATTTCTGGAGAATGCACTCGAATGTGAAGCCGATGCTATTTCTGATGGTACAAATGCTTTTGTTCCTGCCATTATGGAGCACATTGAATATGCAGGGGTTCACTCAGGTGACTCAGCCTGCGTTATACCGCCTGTCGACATACCTCAGAGACATCAGGATACCATCAATGAGTATACAAAAAGAATAGCCATTGAACTGAAAGTGGTGGGACTAATGAATATTCAATACGCCATTCTGAACGATAAGGTTTATATTCTTGAAGCTAATCCCAGGGCATCGCGGACTGTTCCGCTCGTTTCAAAAGTTTGTAACATTCCAATGGCCAAAATAGCCACAAAGATCATGCTTGGAAAGAAATTGATCGATTTCGATCTAAAGAACAGGAAATTTGATCATTACGGAGTGAAAGAGGCAGTTCTTCCTTTTAACATGTTCCCCGAAGTTGATCCGGTTCTGGGTCCGGAGATGCGCTCAACTGGAGAAGTACTGGGTCTGGCAGATTCGTACGGACTTGCATTTTTTAAATCCCAGGAAGCCATAAAAACACCATTGCCGCTTGAAGGCACTGTTCTCATTACCATTGCCGACAGAGATAAATCACGTGTTCTTGACTCGGCTCAAAAGTTTGCGGAACTTGGGTTCACGATATTGGCAACTAAAGGGACCCATGAATTCCTGGCTAAAAATAAAATTTCTTCCATATTTATCAAAAAGATAAACGAAGGTCGCCCAAATATAATTGATGCTATTAAAAATGGTGATATTCATCTGGTGGTTAATACGCCAAAAGGAAAGTATAGCGAAGTCGATGATTCCTACATCAGGAAAGAAGCCATCAAACACGGGATCTTGTATATCACAACAACTACGGCTGCAAGAGCTGCTACAAAAGGTATTGAAGCACGTAAAAAAAAGAAAACCGTAGTAAAATCACTTCAGGATTACCACAAGGATATTTGCTGAAACAATATCCAATGGACAAGCTTTCTATTTTTACAGATTGAGAAGAAGAATCAATAACAAAAATTAGTATTTGTTATCGTTTGTGCCTGATATGCAATGGTTTGGACTTATTTATTTTGGATTATAGCTTTCTGTTGATATAAGATCAGCTTAACACCCATTTGATGGCAGCTTCAAGTGTACTGAACGGCCTAGATGAATAACCTTCATCTTTATTTTCAACCAATATGGGTATGACTACATCCCTCGGCTCTTCTGTAATTATAGCTATTTTAAAATTCCCAAAAACCTCAAGATGTTTTTTATAAAAATCAGCAATTTCGCTATGAGCCTCCACATCTATTTTGAAATTCGCACTCCGATAATCCAGTATAAATCCCTTAACTTCTTCTGGTATGAGATTGTTTTCAAAAGCATATTCCCATGAAGATGTCAGATCCCCAATAGTTATCGGTCCATAATAGTATTTATAAAGGATCCCTGTAGAATGATCAAATTCATATCTGAATTTTATACTCATGGATAGTATTTATAAGTATTACACATAATGTTCCATTGCATCAGGTTGCGTCATCCTCTTCAATCAATGCTAGTGGCGAAAGATGACATCACATGCATTTCACAATGCAATTTACATAAATCTGCATATAGTATTATCACAAACAGGTAAATTTCAGTTTCTTATAAAACTAAAGTGAAATAGGTGAGTGAGAAACACGAAAATTTCTCCGGCATTACTTAGGTCTTTCAGATATTCTATTCCGATTTTTTATTCCTCTTCCTGTCATGCTCGCTAAGCAATATCTTTCTTAAGCGAATGGATTTTGGGGTTACTTCAACATATTCATCTTCGCCAATATATTCCATGGCTTCCTCCAATGAGAATTTAAGGGCCGGAGCTATGGACACTTTATCATCTGAACCTGAAGCCCGCATATTGGTTAATTTCTTGGTCTTGATGACATTGACCACTATATCATCATACCTTGTGTTCTCACCTATCACCTGGCCGGCATATATTTCTTCATCAGGATCAATGAAAAATTTACCCCTGTCCTGCAATTTATCAATGGAATAAGCAATGGATGTTCCCGTTTCCATGGCAATCAATGCTCCATTTCTTTTGCCTTGTATTTCACCTTTCCAGGGTTCATATCCTTTAAACCGGTGCGAAATCAGTGCTTCACCTTCGGTTGCTGTCAATAAGGGATTGGTTAGTCCGATCAATCCCCTGGCCGATATTTTGAATTCAAGATGGATCCTGTCATTCTTTGTCTCAATGTTCAGAATATCTCCCTTACGTTTGGTGACGATCTCAATTACTTTTCCGGAAAACTCTTCCGAAACACTGACATTCAATAATTCAATCGGCTCATTTTTAAATCCATCAATTTCTTTAATCACTACTTTAGGCTGACCTAACTGCATCTCATAGCCCTCTCTCCTCATCGTTTCTACCAAAATAGACAAATGAAGAATCCCCCTGCCGTAAACCAGTAATTTATCGGGTGAATCTGTTTCTTCAACCTTTAGTGCCAGGTTTTTTTCCGTTTCATTAAATAACCTGTCCCTGAGATGTCTTGATGTTACATACTTCCCTTCTTTACCAAAAAAAGGTGAGTTGTTAATGGTAAAAAGCATGCTCATGGTAGGTTCGTCCACCGAGATGGGTTTTAATGCTTCAGGTTTTTCAAAATCAGCAATGGTGTCTCCAATATCAAAGTTTTCAAGTCCCATTACGGCTACTATTTCACCGGATTTCACTTCTTCCTTGGTTTTTTCTTTTCCCAGACCTTCAAAAAGATAAAGTTCCTTGATTATCGATGTATTGATTAAACCGTTTCTCTGAACAATAGAAACCTGATCACCCATTTTTACACTCCCTCTGTGTATTTTTCCTACAGCAATTCTTCCTGTATAAGATGAGTAATCCAATGAACTGATCTGCAATTGTAAGGTACCCGGATTTGGTTTTGGCGGATCAAAATAATCAAGGATCGTATCCAGTAAATAGGCAACATCATGGCCCGGTGTCTTCCAGTCGGGTCCCATCCATCCCTGTTTTGATGAACCGTAAACCGTAGGGAATTCCAATTGTTCTTCCGTGGCATCCAGAGCAAACATCAGTTCAAAAACAAGTTCATTCACATCATCCGGATGGCAATTTGGCTTATCCACTTTGTTGATCACAACAATAACTTTTAAACCCAACTCCAGGGCTTTTTGCAGGACAAACCGTGTTTGTGGCATTGGCCCTTCAAAAGCATCAACAAGCAGCAGCACCCCGTTGGCCATATTCAAAACACGCTCAACTTCTCCTCCAAAATCTGAGTGACCGGGAGTATCAATGATATTGATTTTTGTGTCCTTGTATCGTATGGATACATTTTTAGACAGAATAGTAATTCCTCTCTCCCGTTCCAGATCATTCGAATCCAGAATCAGATCTCGTACTTCCTGGTTGTCCCTGAACAATTTTACCTGGTGCAGAATTCTATCGACCATGGTTGTTTTTCCATGATCAACATGAGCAATGATCGCAATATTTCTAATATCCATTCTTTTCTCAATAATTTTAAAACAGCCTGCAAAAGTAGTTAACAGATGGAATTGAAAAAGGTTATTTGTCTTTTTTATTAAAAAGAATATTTTGATGAAGGATTTTACAATGGAATGGTTGATGAAATGAAGTTAGGTTTTTTTGAGTTTTGAGTTGGGCGGTTAAGTTGTTGGATTCCTTGTTGCTGGATACTGGTTTCTGGTTGCTTGTTAAGTTCAGCAGTTTGCATTTCGAAGAATGCTAATGCCCTGAATTAAGCTGGTAGTCGAAATGCTTTTTCATTTTACATCTTAACCCGGCGTTGCCCGGGGCTATTGAT
>CAYQDZ010000117.1:0-9803 GCA_964416375.1 uncultured Bacteroidales bacterium | reverse complement strand
CAAAAATTCCTTCGGTAATATAACCATAATAAATGCCTATGGGTTCACCGGCTGTGGTCATCGTAACTCTCTGGAATTCCGTATACCAGTACAAACCTTCCCAGTATATTTTCGTTTCTTCATCCAGCTCTTTCACTTTGTTTTTGTTGAGCGAGAAGGTTAAATTTGTTTCCCAGCTAAGTTTCGATTTACTCAGGTTATGACTGGTCAGGGACAATTCAATTCCTTTGTTTTCCATTTTTCCAACATTCACATAAGGGGCAGCAACGTCTTCCCACGGATTGGGTCCGCCAATATAGCTTGGCACGGAAAGCCGCAAGAGCATGTCTTTTGTTTGTTTGTTGTAAAGATCGACAGCAAAGTCAATTCTGCCCTGAAATAGAGACATATCCAATGCTACATTATACATTTCGGTGGTTTCCCACTTCAAAGCAGGATTTGCGATCAGTTCCATACGATACGATGTCCCGAACTCGGAATCTTTTTGAGTTAATGTTGACCCATAAAGGTAACTGGTATTCGGGGTGTTACCCACCATACCATAACCCAGCCGCAATTTGAGATTTCTTATGAAGGTTATATTGCTCATGAAACTTTCATTGCTGATTCGCCAGGCGAATGACCCGGATGGAAAATACCCCCATTTGTTCTCGGGACCAAATTTGGAAGAACCATCGGCACGCAAAGTAAAAGTTGCCAGGTAACGATCATCGTAATTGTAATTTAATCTGCCAAAATAAGATGCTTTGGAAGAGGGATCTTTCCATCCATTGGTTATGTTGGTTGTGTTATCACCCTGGCTCAGGACATGAATCTCATTGCTTGCAAAATCTTCTTTTGTTACTTCCACACGTTCCCATAAGGATTTTTGGGCTTCGGCAAATAGCTGAGCAGTAAGGTGATGTTTTTCAGCGAATTTTATATCGTAGGTAAGTGTGTTGATCCAAATCCAGAAAAAGCTGTGTTCATTACGTTGCCGCATTTTGTTTACATCGTTTGTGATAGCTCCGAATTGATAGGTAGGATGGAAGGCCACATTGATCAGATTACTATTATCAAAACCCAGTTCGGTTTTAAAACTGAGATTTTTAATAATGTCTGCCTGGCCATAAACATTTCCATAGATTCGTTCCCTGTTCAGCGTATTGTTCCTGATGTGAGCAAGTGCAACCGGATTGTAATTCGATCCTGCATAGGTAACATCGGGACCTGCATATTCACCTTCCATGTTTCGAACCGGTACATCAAGCTGCATTTTTAATGCGTTCATAATAACACCATCGCCACCATCGTTAAGCGTAATAATTTCTTTTGTTTTGGCATAATTCAGAACTCCTCCGACTCTCAGCCATTTTCTTATCTGTCCATTCAGGTTAATGCGTCCGGTAACACGCTTAAAACCTGAACCTACGATGATACCATCCTGGTTAAAGAAACTTCCAGTTAAAGCATAATCGAATTTTTCAAGGCCTCCTGTAACGGAAATCTGGTGACTCTTGTTCCAGGCATTTCTGAATACCTCATCCTGCCAGTCAGTACCAGGTCCCAGCAAACTGGGATCAGCGTATTTCTCGTTTGGTGTTTCATTCAGTTCACCTGATATTTGGTTCTGATACTCTGCATATTCTGGTAAATCCATCATTTCCAGCTTTTTTGGTAAAGACTGGTGGGCAAAATACGTGTTGTAGGATACTTTTGCTGTTCCGGCTTCCCCTTTTTTTGTTGTAATCAAAACCACACCGTTAGCAGCCTGAGAACCATAAATGGCTGCGGCTGATGCATCCTTCAGCACCTCAATGTTTACAATGTCATTTGGGTTTATTGTTGACAAAGGATTCACCCTGTTCTGACCGTTGGCCCCACCGGCCCAGTCAAAACCGGAAACTTCGGTTCCCTGACCCTGGAATGGAATTCCATCGATCACATAAAGAGGTTCGTTGGTTCCTGTAATGGAACTTGCTCCGCGAATACGAATGGTAAGAGCTCCTCCGGGCTGCCCTGAGTTCTGCATTACCTGAACTCCTGCAATACGTCCTTGTAGGGCCTGATCGATATTGGTAGCGACTGTGCTTCTGAGGGTTTCTTCTGAAACGGAAGCAACAGCACCGGTGAGGTCACTTCTTTTCATGGTGCCATAACCAACAACAACGACTTCATCAAGAGACAAAATGTCTTCTTTCAGATTCACATCGATCGCTGTCTGATCTCCAACCTTGATTTCCTGCGAAATAAAACCAACAAAAGAGATAACAATCACAGATTCTGAGCCGGTAACAACGATGGAATAGTTACCATCCAGATCGGTAACCGTACCATTTTGTGTGCCCTTCTCAACCACGTTTACACCCGGGAGGGGTGAATTGTCATCGGAGGAGAGAATTCGTCCCGTAACAGTCACTCCCTGTAGTTTCTCACTTTTTGCTGCGGGTTTGATGACGACCAGGTTGTTTTCGAGAATGGTAAATTCAATGTCAGCATTTGCCAGTGCTTTACCGAGGACTTCTTCTATTCCTGCATTTTTCGCAATGACAGTTACTCTCTTGTTTTCAATGGTCTCATTTCGGTAAAGAAACCTGTAATCACTCTGGTTCTCTATCTCCTTAAAGATATCCTCGATGGAAACATCCTTAAAATGAAAATTGAGTTTGGAGCCTGTGGTAGATTCTGCAGCATATGCCTGTTCAGCAGCATATACATGCATAGTGCCAATCGCCAGAATAATACATATCAGTTTCATGGCAAAAGACAAATTTTTTGCATACCTGAAGGCCTTGTGTATGCGCCGGAAAATCCAATTGTTCATACTTTCATAGTGTTTAGGTTATTATTTTCTTTTTATATTCAATATAAACATAGGGCTAATGATTCATTACAATTGTTTAGTTTCTGCTGTAAATGATTATGTAGTTTTTGTCTACACTATATTCGAAGGGTGTAGCCATTTTTAATGCATTAAGTGCCTGTTCCAGTGTTTCTTTCTCAAAAGCACCGGTATATTTATAGTCTTTCAGGTTTTCATCGTTCAGAATGATTTCCACATCATACCATCTTTCCATTTTTACCAGTATATCTTCAAATCGTTCCTTGCTGAATACCAGCTTATCATCTTTCCAGGAGGTAATGATTTCCGTATTGATCTTATCGGAAATTTTTACCTCCTCAACACGTGCTGATTTTATTCTTCCAGGTATTTTTTCTTCCAGCAAAGAAAGTTTATGAGATGATTTTGAGAATGTGGCTTTCTGATTAGGTTTCAATTTGAGACATTGTTTTTGAATGGTACCTGCTTTTTTTGCCTCGATTTCAATAGAACCTGTAACCAGGGTTGTTTCAATGGTATTTTCTTCGGGGTAAGATTTTACATTAAACTGTGTACCCAGAACTTTGATGTATATCTCATTTGTTTTCACGAAAAAAGGTCTGCTTTCGTCTCGTTTCACATCAAAAAAAGCTTCTCCTTCCAGGAATATCTCACGTTGGTCAGTACCAAATCTGTCAGGATATTTTATCGTGCTTCCCGCATTTAACCATACTTGTGTACCATCGGTGAGGGTAATACTTGATTTTGATCCGCGAGGTGTGGTGAGTTCGTTATAAGAAATCTTATCCGGTATTGCCTTGTAATTGAATTGGTGTATCAGAAATGACGCGAGCAAAAATCCTGTTAAGAATATTGCGGCATATCTGAATACTATGGCAAATATTTTTTTCTTCTTAGCATGTAGTTTGTTATCAGAAAAAGGATTTTTATCAGTGGATGGAGTTGTAAGACGTATGCTTTCTTTTATTTTTTTTAATACATCTGATGAATGCAGTTTATTGGTTTTCATGGAAGATTCATCCCAGTAATGGTAAAACCATGCCTTGATCTCATCCTCATGCATATTGTGGTTTACTGATTGATAAATAAAGTCAAGCTCTTCACGGCTTAACTTATCACAAATAAACTTATTAAGAAGATCTTTTATATTCTTCTTCTTCATTTAGAGAGGTTTTATATATCCAATACACACGAAAGCTGCATTTCCGTGAAGCTTTACTTTCCCTTGCATTTAATTTAGAATTATTCTACAGTATTCTAATACAAGGATACAATTCAAATCACGATGTTTTTGCCAGCTTAGTGAAGTACAGGTATAAATTTTTCTCTGAGGCTTTGTCTGAAAAAATTCAGGGATTTCCTTATTTGTGTGTCTACTGTATTTTCCGAGATCTGAAGTTTTTCTGCTATCTCGCGGTAAGTGTAACCTTCATTTCTGCTTAAGATAAATATGCGTTTCCTTTTTTCGGGAAGTCTTGAAATCAGTTCATTATAGAACTTTTCAAGTTCTTTATAATCGAATCTTTGTTCAAGGCTGTGTTCAAGTGATTCCGCATATTCTTCAAGATACTCCCTGTAGTACCTTTCGTTGATTCTCTGGCGAAAAATATTGTAGATTTTGTTTTGAGCTATTTTAAAGAGATAACCACTAAATGAATGATTTTCATCCAGGGTGTACCGTTTCTCCCATATTTTTAGAAATACATCCTGAACCAATCCTTCGGCTTCCTGCTTTGAATGAAGCATTTTGTAACCAAAATTGAAAAGTTTCCGGTTATATTTCAGGTACAATTTCTCGAAAGCTTTACCTTCTCCTGATTTCAGTCGAATCACCCATCGTTTATCCTGCAAGTTAAGCATAGGAATATTTTAGGTTTAATTTTGAGAGGGCAGATTGATATAGCAATTATATCATTTTAAGCTGAATTTACAAAATTTCATACAGCAGATTTTATTCATCTTCTATCGCATGGCCAGGCTCACTTTGTGTAACCAATTCACCTGTTTGCAAATAATATATCCGGCATAAAAGATAAGATCAATTTTGTGCAGGACTATTTTCACCTGGTTTGGGATTCGATCCATTTTCTGGCATTTACAAATGCCTCAATCCATGGAGTAACCTGGTGCTTGCTTTTTTCTTTCGGATAGAAGGCCCAATTCCATGGATAGATTGATCGTTCAAGATGGGGCATCATAGCCAGATGCCTCCCGTCTTCAGAGTGCAGGGCAGCGACATTGTATTCAGAGCCGTTCGGGTTGCCGGGATACTGATCGTAACTGAATTTCATGGCTATATGGTAATGTTGTTCCGGCATGGGTAGGTTGAATTTGCCTTCACCGTGTGCGACCCATGCTCCTAATCTTGTGCCTGAGAGTGAATGCAACATGACGGATTTATTCTCAGGAATATCAACGTTTAAAAATGCTGATTCAAATTTGTGAGAATCATTGACAGACATGTATGACTTGTCCTTTGTACTTTTAACAACCAGTCCGAGTTCCATCATCAACTGGCAGCCGTTGCATACTCCAAGACTAAGGGTGTCATTTCTTGCATAAAATGCGTCGAGAGCTTCCTTAGCTCTGGTATTGAAAAGGAAAGCACCTGCCCAACCTTTTGCACTTCCCAATACATCGCTGTTGGAAAAGCCACCAACAAATACAATCATATTCACATCTTCCAGGTTTTCTCTTCCTGTGATCAGATCAGTCATATGAACATCCTTAACATCCATTCCAGCCTGATGCATACTGTATGCCATTTCACGATCTCCATTCACACCCTTCTCACGAATAATGGCTGTTTTTATTCCACTAAGACCTCTTCGCTTCAGGCTCAAACCATAATTTTCAAGATTTCCCGTGAAATTCTGAGGGAAGCGAAATTGCAATTCCTGTTTCTTATAGTTGTTGTATCTTTGGTTGGCTAAGGACTTTGAAGTTTGATTCTTATCCAGAAGATAGGAGGTTTTATACCAAACATCCCTTAGCGAATTTACATCTAATTTATAATTCTCACTGCCATTCGTAATTGTAAAAATTCCCCCTGTATTCACTTTGGCAATTTTATAATAGCTGATATGATCCGATTTCAAACGATCCACAGCCTTGTTGTTATGGCCTGTTTGTATAACCAGAGCAGGGCTTTCACTAAAGAGTTTCCGGACAACATCCTCATTTCCCAGTGCTGTTATATCTGCTTCGATACCAACATCATTGTTGGCAAAGCACATCTCCAGAAGTGTAGTGATTAGGCCGCCTGATGAAACATCATGTCCGGAAATTATGTTCTCATTCTTTATTAAATCCTGGACAGCTTTAAAAATGAGAGAAATTTTTTCGCCACTGAAAACCCTTGGTGTATCATTTCCCAGACGATTCACCACACTGGCAAAAACACTTCCTCCAAGACAAAAATCATTTTCTGAAAAAGGGATATATATCAATTCGGAATCTTCCACTGCTTGCATAACAGGTTCTATGGATTTACGAAAATCATCTACTTCAGCTGTAGCAGAAATAATAACAGTTCCAGGTGCAATTACCGTGTCCCCGTTGGGGTATTTCTGAGTCATGGAGAGTGAATCTTTACCTGTAGGAATATTAATTCCCAGAGAAATTGCAAAATCACTTGCTGCCTTTACTGCGTCATACAAACGTGCATCTTCTCCCGCATTTTTGCAGGGCCACATCCAATTGGCGCTAAGAGAAACAGATTTTAATCCATTACTAAGTGGAGCCCAGACAATATTTGTCAGGGCTTCGGTTATGGCAAGTATCGATCCTGCTTTTGGATTAATCAAGGCAGCAGAAGGTGCATGACCAATAGAAGTTGCAAGGCCTTTGTATCCCGAAAAATCAAGAGCCGCTATGCCCATATTATTTAATGGAAGCTGAATAGGTCCTGCCGTTTGCTGCTTAGCCACTTTGCCTGTTACAGATCGGTCTACCTTATTTGTCAGCCAGTCTTTACAGGCAACTGACTCCAGTTGAAGTACCTGCTCCAAATAGTGGGGCACTTTGTTCTTGTCATATTCAACAGGTTTTAATTCCCGTTTTATGCTCTTATCGCGCATTATGCTCTTGGGAGGATTACCGAACATATCCTCCAATTTCAGATCAATAGGCTTTTCGCCGTTCTTATTCTGAAAAACAAACTGATGATCTCCTGTTGTTTCGCCTATTACATACATGGGTGCACGCTCACGCTCAGAAACCTGTTTAAGGTATTCAATATCCTTGTCTTCCATGATCAGACCCATTCTTTCCTGCGATTCGTTCCCTGCGATTTCCTTGTCGGATAGGGTTGGGTCACCGATAGGAAGCTTACTCATATCTATTCTTCCACCGGTTTCTTCAACCAGTTCTGACAGACAATTCAAATGCCCACCTGCGCCATGATCGTGAATCGATACAATGGGATTATTTTCTGATTCAGCCATTGCCCTGATTCCATTGCATACACGTTTTTGCATTTCCGGATTGGATCGCTGAACGGCATTGAGCTCAATCGCATTTTCAAATTCTCCGGTAGCAACGGAAGATACGGCACCTCCACCCATGCCAATACGGTAATTATCACCGCCCATCAATACAATTTTATTTCCTTTTTTCGGATGCCCCTTTTCGCTGTCTTCGGCTTTTCCAAATCCTATACCCCCGGCAAGCATTACAACTTTATCGTATCCATATGTTTTTTCCTTTTCAATGTGCTCGAAAGTAAGCAGACTGCCGCATATCAAGGGTTGCCCGAACTTGTTTCCAAAATCGCTCGCTCCGTTTGACGCTTTGATCAAAATTTGTTTTGGCGTTTGATAAAGCCATTTTCTTGAAGGAATGTTTTTTTCCCAGTCTCTGTCTTCCTCAAGCCTCGAATAAGAAGTCATATATACCGCTGTACCAGCAAGAGGCAAAGCAGCTTTTCCTCCTCCCATGCGATCACGAATTTCACCGCCGGTGCCTGTTGCTGCTCCGTTAAAGGGTTCAACCGTTGTTGGGAAATTATGTGTTTCTGCTTTTAATGAAAGTACAGATGAGATTTCTTTTATAACGAAATAATCCGGTTGATTCTGGACCGCAGGAGCAAATTGCTCGATGACAGGTCCTCTTAAAAAAGCGCAATTGTCCTTGTATGCAGAGACAACTGCATTGCGATTTATTTTGGTTGTGAGCTTAATGAGTTGAAACAATGAATCTTCTTTTTCTTTACCATCAATAATAAATGTGCCGTTAAAGATTTTGTGCCGGCAGTGTTCTGAATTTACCTGAGAAAAACCAAAGATCTCACTATCGGTAAGCCTTCTGCCCAACTTACGGCTGAGGTGTTCAAGATATTGTATTTCATCTTTGTTCAAAGCAAGTCCTTCCTGAAGGTTGTATTCACTTACATCATCAATAAACCGGATCGCTTCCGGTCGACTGTCGATGATGAAAACATCCTGATCAATACCATGATAAATACGGTTTAACATCGGGTCGTAATTCGGGTCTTTATCCCTGGTGTTTTTAAATTCTTCCATTCTGGATATTCCCTGAATTCCCATATTTTGGGTTATTTCAACAGCATTTGTGCTCCATGGTGTTATCATTTCACGCCGGGGTCCGATAAACGTACCATCTATATGCAATTCGTCGATATACCTGGCTCCTGAGAATAACCACGAAAGTTTGTCAAGGATGTCAGAATCTGGTAATTTTTGTGTTTCAACAGCAATTAGAGTATCATTTTGGTCTCTGAAGAAAAGAATCATACATTTGAAATTTGGAGGCTTATTATTTTCGCTGCAAAAGTACGAATGAAATGTTTTTGTTTTGCTTTTTTTGCACGGATTTATAAACGGAAAATTGTGAATAACTGGAAATCTAAAGGGAAAGGACAGACCATCGATTTTCTTATCCATACCATTGTGCTCTGTTATATAATGGTTTATGTATTTTTATTTCATGTGATTCTTTCAATAATGCAATTAACTCACTTCCTGTAAGCTCATAATCAATGTTTGCGATTTCATTTCTCATCTCAATGGCTTTCTTCGTGTTATTGTTTCTGAAATGACTCATCACCCGGGTTTTGATGTTTTTGCTTTTTCCAATGTATACCAGCTCATTGTTATCGTTATAAAAATAGTAAACTCCTGTTTCATCAGGGAGATTATGTATTTTTTCAACAGATAAATTGGGATGAATAATTTTTTTATCAATACAACTTAAAATATTATAATTTAATTCTTTATTAGTGCTTATTTTAAGTAAATATTCAAATAGTCTTGTTGTTGCCTCAGCATCTCCTCCGGCACGGTGACGAGCTGAATTATGAATGTTCAGAGTGCTGCAGAGTTTTCCCAGGCTATAGGAATTTAGTCCGGGCATTAATTTTCGGCTCAATTGCACTGTACATATTTTTTCACGAGAATAGTTGTATCCCAATCGTTTGTATTCATTTCGAATAAACTGGTAATCAAAAGAGGCATTGTGTGCAACCAGAATACAATCTTTGGTTAGCTCAATAATTTTTTTTGCCACCTCAAAGAATTTGGGCGAGTCTGACACCATGGTATTGGTTATACCTGTGAGGCCCGATATAAAATAAGGTATCTTCTTCTCAGGATTGATCAGTGTGCAAAATTCATTCACAGGTTTTTCTCCGTCATGCACAACGATTGCAATTTCGGTGATTTTTTCAGCAATGGGACTTCCTCCCGTGGTTTCAATATCTACTATGGCAAACATACCACAATAAAATTACAGCTAAGATTTCAAATATTTTGTATTTAAAATGGTATCTTATTAAGAATTATAATTCGGGGGCAATAAAAAAAGCTCTGCATTGGAATGCAGAGCCAGAGACCGTTAGCGCGTGTGACTGATATAAGGTAGGAGATGTAAAAGTAATTATATTTATTTAAAATGCAAATAGAACGGTATTTAATTAGTGCCTGCGCAAAAACTCGTAATATGTTATAGTTCAGTGATTTATTGT
>CAYQDZ010000116.1:0-9832 GCA_964416375.1 uncultured Bacteroidales bacterium | reverse complement strand
ATTTACCACAATGCTTATCCCGTATAAATTGGGCAAGCTTTACAAGGTCTTCATTGAACCTTCTTATACCCTCAGCCAGTTTTTCCGTTGCCATAGCATCTTCATTCAACATCCACCGGAACGTTTTCTCATCCAAAGTAATTTTTTCAAGTTTCTGGTTCTTTGCCTCCTCCGGGTCAAGCTTACGGACCAGTTTTCCCTGTTGGTTACCTAGCTCATCCAAAAATTTGGGTGAAATGGTTAAGAGATCACATCCCGCAAGCTCAATGATCTCTTCAATATTTCGGAAGCTTGCACCCATGACTTCCGTTTGGTATCCGAACTTTTTGTAATGGTTGTAAATTTGTTTTACTGACAGGACTCCCGGATCTTCGGTTGCAGGAATATGTTCTACTCCCTGTTTAGCTTTGTGCCAATCCAGAATTCTTCCTACGAATGGTGATATGAGCGTAACATTTGCTTCCGCACAGGCAATTGCCTGCGCAAAGCTGAACAAGAGTGTGAGATTGCAGTGAATTCCTTCTTTCTCGAGCTGCTCAGCTGCTTTTATGCCTTCCCAGGTGGAGGCGACCTTGATCAGGATCCTGGAACGATCTACCTGTTCCTTTTCAAACAAAGCGATGATCCTTTTGGCAGTAAGAATGGTTTCTTCCGTTTCGAAGGATAATCTTGCATCAACTTCCACCGAAACACGACCGGGGATAATGGAAAGAATTTCTTTGGCAAAGTTAACGGCCAGTTTTTCAAGGCAGGGGCGAATTTCTGTTGTCGGATCGCACACATCAATCGAGGAATACTGTATGGCATCATCCACCAAATGCTGATAAGCCGGTAATTGAGCCGCAGCAAAAAGCAGTGAGGGATTGGTTGTGGCATCCTGGGGTTTGTGTTTTTTAATCAGATTGATGTCCCCTGTATCTTCTACAATAACTGTAAATTCTTTTAATTGATCAAGTATACTCATGTCAAATATATTTTGGTTTAAGTTTAGTATATCTTATACAACAAAATTAGGATAAAAAGAGTTTTCTTACCATGTTAAGGAAGATAAATGAATTATTTTTAATACAATATATTTTGTTGGTCACCAATGGTTTTACAGACTCTTTTAAGTTAAGGGAATCATATTTTTTTATGGAAGCCGGAAGGCAGCATATTTCCTGGGATGAATATTTTGTAACTTTAATTAAAAATCCATCATGAAGGAAATATCAACACGTGAACTGAAAACCCATATCGGCAGGGAAGGGTTTGAGATCGTTGATGTACGTCCGGTTGATGCGTATAACGGCTGGCCAATGAGGAACGAAAAATGAGGGGGACATATTCAGGGAGCAAGAAGTTTGCCGGTAAAGTGGAACAGACGCATACCATATGGAGAATTATCGAAATCTGGACCATACAACAAGAGAGTACCAGGAAATAGCTGAGATCTGGAAGGATGCAGGTATAACACCAGATAAACATCTTGCATTTTATTGTGGAACAGGCTGGCGTGGAAGCGAGGCTTTTTTTAATGCATGGCTCATGGGGTGGCCCCATGTATCGGTCTATGACGGAGGGTGGTTTGAGTGGAGCAACGATCCGGAAAACCCCATTGAGAAAGGAGTTCCTTTGAATTAGCAGCAATACTTAAATCAACTAAGGCAATGATTGTTTCATGTTATATTGGCTGCTCTCCTGACGTATTTTCAGACAATATTTTCAAGGAATCTTTCCGACGTTTTTTTCTAATATAAATGTTCTTTGCTCTATGGTGTAAAATTTAAGAATAGCTTTCAAATATTACTTTATAGATTGCAGCAATTTAGAAAGTTTGTAACTTTAAAAGCCATAAAAGGACAAGAAGAAGCTATTTAACAGAATTGCTTTTCTATACCCGGGAGCTAATTGTTTATGAAAAGAATTGTCATTATACATTACCATCTGAATCCCGGAGGCGTTACGCGAATTATTGAATCGCAGATCAAATCACTTAAAAAATACAGGCCTTCATTACAAATTGTTGTCGCTGCGGGATATTGCGAAAATCCTGATCAAATCAGAAGTTTGGGTGCAGAACTATTGATCGATGAAAACCTGAATTACCTGGATGAAAACAATACTGATCCGGATACAGAATATAAATCATTGCTCGGGTTCTTCAACAGACTTTTTCAAAAAGAGGACATTATTCATATTCATAATCTGAACCTGGGCAAAAATCCATTGCTCACACTTGCCATTTCAGAATTTGCACAAAAAGGATACAAAATACTCAATCATGCGCATGATTTTGCTGAAGATCGCCCGCAAAACCTGCAATTTTTAAAACACATCATAGAAAACAAATTTGGCAAGGATCTTTCAGAGGTTCTTTATCCTGATCTGCCAAATTTTTTTCATGCCACGTTAAACTCGTTCGATAAAAGAAGATTGATCGATTATGGAATGACAGAGGCTAAAGTTTTTTTACTTCCTAATCCTGTAAGTTTTGATCCGGGGCATAAACAAATTGATGGTTTGGAATTAAAGATAAAGCTGTGCAAACAACTAAATCTTGATTCGGGGAAAAAACTTGTAACATATCCTGTACGGGTAATTCGCAGAAAAAATATCGGTGAATATATTTTGTTAGCGGCACTTCTTTCACAAGAAGCAAACTGGCTTGTTACTCAGCCGCCAAAGAACCCTGTTGAAATTATACCTTATGATCAATGGAAAGATTTTTGCAGAAAGGAAGGAATTTCCCTGGTTTTTGAAGCAGGGCTAAAAGTTGATTTTGAAGAATTGATACGTGCCAGCGATTTTTGTTTTACTACCAGTATAAAAGAAGGTTTCGGAATGGTATTTCTTGAGCCGTGGTTGCTTGACACCCCGGTGGTTGGACGTGACCTGCCACACATTACAGAGGACATAAAAAAATCCGGCATAAAATTTCCATTATTATATCGTGCAATCAGGGTACCATTTCATGACCAGATAGTGGATTTTTCTTCGCTAGCCGTTTCAGATCAACAGACATGTATTTCAAACATTGTAAGGAATGAAACTTTCAGGAATTTAGTCATAACGAAAAACCCTTTTATCGAAAATTTGCTTAATTTCAAGGATAAGACCATAATGGCCAATAACAAATCGATAATCAATAAAGAATATTCTTTGTTAAACTATGCGGAACGACTCGAAAAAATATATCAAAAATTTGTTGGATAACCAGGATCCACTGACCCCAATTCCAACAGGCGTAAAGCCAGGATATAAACGAGATGAAAAAATAAAGGCTGTAGTATTCGATGTTTATGGCACCTTATTGATTTCAGCTTCAGGGGATGTCGATAAGGCTGAAATTTCTGAAAGTAACCTGAAACAGGCGCTTGATGCATCAGGCATTAAAATTGTTGATAACAAACAGAAAACTCTGGATTATATACTGAATGATTTCGATTGCACTATAAATGTTTGCCACGATGCCGGAAGAATGAATAATCTGCCTTATCCTGAAATCGACGTCTTAAGTATCTGGCGTATTGTGCTTATCCATGCTAAACGCAAAGGATTAATTGTTATTGAAAAAGATGTTGATATATCTTTGATGACCTGTGTATTTGAATTTTTAAGCAATAAGGTTTCCATGATGCCCGGATTGAAAGAAACCATTTCATCTTTGCGGAACAAAAAAATACCCTTGGGATTGATTTCCAATGCCCAGTTTTATACTCCCGTATTATTGAACTATTTTTTATACAATAAGATTTCGCTTAAGGAACGTATAAAAGGATTTGATGAAGAACTTACGGTTTTTTCTTATAAATTCGGAAAAGGGAAACCCGATCTGGCATTATTTAATGAACTGATACCTACTTTAAAATGGAAATACGGAATCATTCCTTCTGAAGTTCTTTTTGTTGGTAACGATATGTTGAAGGATATTTATGCGAGTAATCAGGCAGGATTTAAAACAGTGCTTTTTGCAGGAGATAAAAGATCATTGCGGATGCGTGAAGATGACAACCGGACAAAATCTCTGAAGCCTGATCATACGATTGACCATTTGGAACAAATTTTTAATATAGTATAGGATGAATATCTCACACCTGAATGTTGGTATAATTCACTCATTGATAGGAAAGAACGACGGGGTTTCTATTGTTATTGATCAGACAGTGCACGCCATGGTCGATGACATGGGTATCGAACTGGGAAACATATTTTTTCTTGCTGCGCATACATCGCCCAGATTCAATGCCGAAACCAATGATATTTTCTGGCATAAGAACGATATACATAAAACAATCTTAAAATATTTCAGTGAAGATCCTCCCGAAGGTTTCGATGAGTTGATTCATGAAAAGTCGATGTTTGCAAAAGACATCATTAAGAAATTCGTACGAAAGAATAATATTGATTTGATCATTGCTCATAACACCTCACACCCCTATAATTTCATTACTGCCGTGGGGCTCGGTTACTTCATAGAAGAATTACGCGATAACGGGATCATCTGGCCTAAGGTAATGGTCTGGTGGCATGATTCTTACTTTGAACGCGCGCAATTTGGCAGCCCGAACCCTGTTATTAAAAAATACCTTAAATACCTGCCTGGTGTAGAGATTGATGGAATAGCTTTTATCAATAAAACTCAACCTGAACTGGCCAGGAAATTATTCAAGTCATTGCACTTCGCAAGCGTAGAAAAGTTTTTTACCGACCGAACCATTGTTGTTCCAAACACAAGCAGTATAGATTGGGATTGGGAAAATAGAGACTGGGATAATGGGGAGCTAATATCTCCTCCGCTTGATAATTACAATGATACTTTTCTGCGCGATATTGGATTGATTTGTGAAATCGAAAAAAGAGATTTCACTCTGGAAGAGACAATAATTCTACTGCAACATACCAGGATAGTTCCAAGAAAAAAAATTGAAGTAGCCATTGATTTTGCTATTCGCTTAGAAAAAAGATTTCTGAAAAATGATCTTGGGAAATGCATTGTTTTGCTCATTAGTGGTCACTCCGGGGATGAGCAGGTTGAATATAAAAATATGTTAAGTGAATATTATGAAAAGCAGCTAAAACAGAATCCCCAATCGAATGTGGTACTGATATATGGTGAAGATAGCATTCTTTCCCACCGCGATATTATTGTTGATAAGAAGTACTATAATTTCTACGAAATTCCTGCTATTATCGCTCATTTTGGCGGTATTGGAACTTATTTCAGTGAAGTGGAAGGTTTTGGGAACAATCTTATTGAAATGGTTTCCTTTGGTTTACCGGTAATTATCAACAAGTATGATGTTTTTCGTTCGGACATTGAACATCTGGGATTTCATTTTCCGGCAATAGAACAGGGTATTCTTACGGATGAATTGGTCGAAAAAGCATTTAATATTCTGACCAATTACCATAAAAGAAATGAAATGGTATTCCATAACTTATTGATTTTACAACAAAAGCTTGATCATAAGATCATTGCTGAATTGTTAAAACCTTTAATTATAAAAATGTTTACCAGAATTCTTAACTTGGACTAAATAAATGAATTACTATATAAATTCAGCCTATGGGTGATTTTTATCAAAATGGTCTTGTTACCACACTTCATAACTTTAGAGAAAGGCCCTATGAAGAACTGCAAAAGAAATTGATTTTCTTTTCGAAGAGACGGCCAATGTCACTTATTCTTCCTTGCTTATATTCTGAGCTGGCCGGTCCGGCACTTGAAAATATAATCGATGAACTTATTAAAGTGCCATACCTTGAAGAGATAATCATTGGGCTCGACAAGGCTTCCAAAGAAGAATTTGAACATGCTAAAGAATATTTCAAACGTATCCCTCAACATTATCGGATTTTATGGAATGATGGTCCCCGTTTAAGAGCACTGGATAAATTACTTATTGACATGAGTATTGCTCCGCGTGAGATGGGCAAGGGAAGAAATGCATGGTACTGTTTTGGTTATTTTAATGCCTCAGGACGCTCTGAAGCTGTAGCTCTGCACGATTGCGATATCATAACATATAGCAGGGACATGCTTGGCAGGCTTTTCTATCCGGTAGTGGATCCTACATTTAATTATAAGTTTTGTAAGGGATATTATTACCGGGCAGATGATACAAAATTAAACGGTCGGGTTGCCCGTCTCCTGGTAACTCCGCTGCTTCGGACACTGAAGCGATTTTTCGGGAATGATGATTTTCTGGAATACCTCGACAGTTTCAGGTATCCCCTTGCCGGTGAGTTTTCGATGCGTGCAGATGTAACCAAAACAATACGTATTCCCAGCGACTGGAGTCTTGAAATAGGAATTCTTTCGGAAGCCATGCGAAACAATGCGATCGGACGCATATGCCAGGTTGAAATAGCCGACAGATATGACCATAAACACCAGGAATTATCGAAAGAAGATCCTAATGCAGGACTTTCTAAAATGAGTACAGAAATTTCGAGAGCAATATTTTCCAAACTGGCAACCAATGGAGTCGTATTTTCACGCGGACTCATACGATCAATTAAAGCTTCATATACCAGAGTGGCACTCGATTTTCTTGATCAGTATTATGCAGACGCAGTTTTGAACGGACTTACACTCGACAGGCATATTGAGGAACAGGCAATTGACTTGTTTGCGACAAATGTCTACAGGGCAGGAGAAATGTTTCTCGATAATCCTATGCAGGTTCCTACCATTCCAAGCTGGAAAAGAGTAATAAGCGCCATACCGGATTTTTATACAAAGCTGAGGGAAGCAGTCGAACTCGATAATGCATAAACATTTCCCTGTGTCTGCATGTTGAAGATCCTGCATCAGACTTCCGGATGACATCTATTGGCAGAATGACATGGAACAATCGGAATTTTTTAACAAAGTAAAAAACAGGCTGAATACCATTTATGGTAATACACCTGTTCCGGACAAGTTGATTTCGCAATTACTGGATGAAATAGAAAGGATAAAATCCGGAAAAAATGGTAACAAACAAAAATGGAACGAAAAGGATATTATCCTTATCACCTATGGAGATAGCCTGAAAACCTCCGTTCAGAAACCACTCAGAACTTTAAAAACATTTCTTAACAAATACCTTGGAAATACAATCAACTGTATTCATATACTGCCATTCTTTCCTTACAGTTCTGATGATGGTTTTTCTGTCATAGATTATCACAAGGTGAATCCCGATCTGGGAGATTGGGATGACATTGCTGCTATAACCAGGGATTATTCTCTTATGGCAGATCTGGTTATAAATCATATTTCAAAGCAAAGTCTTTGGTTTCAAAATTTCCTGGATGGAAAGAATCCCGGGAAGGATTACTTTATGGAAGTTATTCCTGAAACGGATCTCTCAAAAGTTATTCGCCCGAGAAGTCTTCCTTTGCTTACTGAATTTGATACCAGGCAAGGGAAAAAACATGTATGGACAACCTTTAGTGATGACCAGATTGATTTGAATTTTTCAAATCCTGAGGTGCTCATTGAAATGCTTAAAGTACTTCTCTTTTACTTCGGAAAAGGAGCCAGAATAATACGACTCGATGCAATAGCTTTTTTATGGAAGGAGATAGGAACTACCTGTCTTCATTTACCTCAAACTCATGAAGTCGTTAAACTGATGAGGGATATTTCGGAATATATTGATCCGGGAATTATTATCATTACGGAGACCAATGTGCCGAACAAAGAAAACTTAAGTTATTTTGGAGAAGGAAATGAAGCACATATGGTGTATCAGTTTAGTTTGCCTCCCTTGTTGTTGCATGCATTGTATACCACCAATTCAAAATATTTTACCACCTGGGCTAAAAATATAACAGACCTTCCGGAAGGGTATACATTTTTTAATTTCACGGCATCACATGATGGTATTGGCATCAGACCTCTCGAAGGCATTTTGCCACAAAATGAAATTCAGCGGCTTGCAGAAGCTATGAAATTTTTTGGAGGACAAGTGAGTACTAAGCGAAACAATGATGGTACAGATAGCATATATGAAATAAATATTACCTACCTCGATGCATTGAAATACACCTCACTGGGCGAGGATAATCTTCAGCTTGAACGATTTATTTGTTCACAAACACTCATGATGTCATTCAGAGGTATCCCTGCATTTTATATACACAGTATATTGGGAACACCTAATTATTATGAAGGAGTTAATGAAACAGGAATGCCCCGTACAATAAACAGAAAAAAGTGGAATGCTGATGAACTCTATTCCCTGCTTTCTGAAAATAATGATCATTCACAGATTTTGCAGGAATTAAAAAGGAGAATTGATCTTCGTAAAAAAATAACTGCTTTTCATCCTGACAGCAGACAGAAAATAGCAGAAATTGGCAACAATACGATTGCTTTACTAAGAGGTGACGGCCCGGAATTATTGGTTATTTCTAACATTTCTCCGGATTCAATAAAGATAGAGTCAGACAGATTACCCTTTCGTACGGAAACAAAAAGAGATTTATTATCGGATACTATTCTGAAGGAAGATTTTATTTTGCTGAACCCTTACCAGGTAATGTGGATAGAAAAAAAATAGGCTGACAAAAAATGCCAGCCTATTTTAGTATATTTTTACTTATACTAAACGGCCATATCAAGTAATGACCTGCTTACCATAAGACTCTGTTGCCTGGCTCTGTCCTCATTGATTCTGAATTTCAGCTTATCATCCTGAATCACAAATTCAATGGTTGATCCGTTTGCGTTCATTCCTTCTTTTTCACTAACAATCAGACATGGATTATTTCCCAAATGTTTAATTAAAGCAGAAATTTTACTGCTATTGGTATGAGGAACAAAAATCAACTGGCAATTTGAAGCATCTTCAACACTGTTGATTTTTTTAATCACAATAGATTTGGTGCCAACCTTTCTGTTTTTCGTATAGGTTAGCAGCTGATCATAAGTCTGGGTATTACCATATACTCCTATAACAAAAAAAGTTCCTGTTTTTTCTGCCGGCCATTGAATATGACGGAGGAAGTTGTATATGAACATAGCTTCTGCACTGGCAAGATTTCCTGAGGCTTTTACACCCACACTCATTACAAAAAGTAATGCAACAAGTACACTTTTTCGTCTCATATCACTCAAATTTATTTCAATTAGTCTCTCTCTCACTACTGGAAGGCAATCTTTCCCTATATAATGTGAAGTAACTATCTATACGGCAAATTAAGCAAAAGGTTACTTATAGTCAGAAAGAATATAACTTCTTCATCCCAAAAAGCATACGTGTTTTTGCATTGTTGCATGCTATCCTGAAAAGACAAGGATATTTTTCATCATGCCGGGCAATGAAACGAACTTAATGTCTGAACACATGATATAAGTTTATTTTTAATAAATTTATAATCCATGAAAATAGTAATAGCCCCCGATTCATTTAAAGACAGCCTTTCTGCTCTGGAAGTGGCAAAATCTATGAAAAGAGGGATTTTGTCTGAATTACCGGATGCGGAAATCAGGCTCCTGCCAATGGCTGATGGAGGAGAAGGGACTGTTGAGTCATTGGTGGATGCTACGAAAGGGAGGATTCTCAAAAAGAAAGTATCTGATCCTCTTGGGCGCAGTGTAGAAGCCCGATTTGGCATTTTAGGCAATGAAGAGACTGCTGTCATTGAAATGGCCTCTGCTTCCGGCCTTGAATTGCTCACCGGAGAGGAAAGAAATCCCTGGATAACCAGTACATATGGAACAGGAGAACTTATTACTGAAGCACTTGACCAGGGATGTAAAAAAATAATATTAGGTATTGGAGGTAGCGCTACCAATGATGCTGGTGTTGGAATGGCCAGGGCTTTGGGTGTCAGGTTTTTGAATGAGGGAGGAAAA
>CAYQDZ010000115.1:0-9833 GCA_964416375.1 uncultured Bacteroidales bacterium | reverse complement strand
AAGGATATAAATAGATATTATTCAATTAGTTGAAAGTGTTAAAGTAGAATTAAAAGGATATAAAATATAAGAACGAGTATGAAAAGATAAGAAGTTATTGAAATCCTGACCTATAAAAGAGTTGGTTAATTAATCTTTGCGTTCACCTTCGATTAAGCTACAACGGTGAATGAAAAAGGCTAGTAGATTAGCCCCCCGCCTAAGGGAAATTGCGTTCTTTGAGGGCCGAAGCCTTCGGCAAAAACCCTAAGAAAAACAAGTAATACTCCCGCAATCCTATATTTCTTCATTCAAAGCACAACTCAAAACTCGAAACTCAAAACTCGAAACTCTCAACTAACTACTAATTTATAACCAATAAAAATAACCGAATCCCCCCTCTAAGTGCAAGAAAATTAAATTACTACCTTTTGCTGCAAGCCTTAATTGAACAATTTGCCAGTAATTTTTCAAACTCTTCACCTTATCTTAATTTGTATAGTGCTCATTTTGACTATATTTGCATCCACTTTGAAAAAATTAGTAACTTAAATAAAAGCTTTTTTAACATATTAAATTGTACAATTATGACTGATATTTCTTCGAAAGTGCCTTTTATGGCTTTGATTGGGTCATTAATAGCACTTGTATTTGCCTACTTTTTCTTCAAAAACATGATGAAGAACTCTGAAGGAACTGATCGTATGAAAGAAATTGCCAAGTACGTTCGTGACGGCGCTATGGCTTATCTTAAACGTCAGTACAAAGTGGTAGGAATTGTTTTTGTTGTTCTCGTAATCCTGTTGGCTCTTCTTGCTTATATAGGTGTTCAGAACCCATTTGTTCCAGTTGCATTCCTTACCGGAGGTATTTTCTCAGCTCTTTGCGGATTTCTGGGAATGAAAACTGCCACATTTGCTTCAGCACGAACAGCTCACGGAGCTTCGAAATCACTGAACAAAGGCCTTCAGATCGCTTTTCGAAGTGGTGCTGTAATGGGGCTGGTTGTTGTAGGTTTTGCTCTTCTTGATATTTCAGTGTGGTACCTTATACTCGACAGGCTAGTTTTTACTCCTGAGCATATGGAAAGCGGAGTGAAACTTCTGGGTCTCTGGTTTGTTCATCCGGGAACAACTGAGCATTACAAATACATTGAAATAACAGCTACCATGCTTACCTTTGGTATGGGTGCATCAACACAGGCACTCTTTGCCCGTGTCGGAGGTGGTATTTACACAAAAGCTGCCGATGTTGGCGCTGATCTGGTAGGTAAAGTAGAAGCAGGCATTCCCGAGGATGATCCTCGTAATCCTGCCACCATTGCTGATAACGTAGGTGATAATGTGGGTGATGTTGCAGGTATGGGTGCTGACCTTTACGAATCTTACGCAGGTTCAATTCTTGCAACAGCTGCACTGGGAGCAGCTTTGGTAGGTGTAAATCAGGTACAGGCTGTTACCGCTCCTTTGTTGGTGGCAGCAGTAGGTGTTATTCTTTCTATTGTTGGCATTTTTATGGTTCGCACCAAAGAATCAGCCACACAAAAAAATTTATTACGTGCTTTGTTTATCGGTACTTTCGGAAGTTCTATATTGATTCTGGCAGCTGTAGCCGGTATGGCTTCCCTGGGAATTATTACATGGGGTATCTTCGGTTCGGTGGTTGCAGGATTGCTTGCCGGTGTGATCATCGGACAGGGTACAGAATATTATACATCGGATGAATACAAACCCACACAAGGTATTGCAGAACAAGCGCAACAGGGTCCGGCGACTACCATCATAGATGGTATTGCTGTTGGTATGTATTCAACATGGATCCCCGTACTGACCATTGTTGCGGGTATTATTGCCGCTTACGGTTTTGCCGGTGGATTTACCGATTTCTCACAGGGAGTTTACGGTATTGGTTTTGCAGCTGTTGGTATGTTATCAACACTTGGTATTACTCTTGCTACCGATGCATTTGGCCCAATTGCTGACAATGCAGGTGGTAATGCAGAAATGTCTCAACTTCCTCCTGAAGTTCGTGAGCGCACCGATGCCCTGGATATGCTTGGAAATACAACTGCCGCTACCGGAAAAGGATTTGCAATAGGCTCTGCCGCCTTAACTGCCCTGGCTCTTCTTTCTGCTTATATTGAAGAAGTAAAATTATGGTTAGGAAAAACTGCTGAAAAAGGAGCTGATTTCTTAGCTGCAACAGGCCTTGCTGATATGGCAGATGCTAAAATGGATCATTTTATTGAATATTATAATCTTTCGATATTCAATCCTATACTTCTGGGTGGATTATTCATTGGTGCCATGATGTCCTTTGTATTCTGTGCCATGACCATGAAAGCTGTTGGTCGTGCTGCAGGGGCTATGGTTGACGAAGTTCGCCGACAATTCAGGGAAATTCCCGGGATTATGGAAGGAAAAGCAACACCTGAATATGCAAAATGTGTGGCTATATCTACCAAAGGCGCCCAACACGAAATGCTCGTTCCTTCATTACTGGCTATTGCCGTTCCTGTTGCAGTAGGTATTGTGCTTGGTGTTGCCGGGGTTGTTGGTCTTTTGGCTGGTGGTCTGGTAACAGGATTCACCCTTGCAAGTATGCTGAACAATTCAGGTGGTGCATGGGACAATGCCAAGAAATACATTGAAAAAGGACACTTCGGAGGAAAAGGAAGTGAAACTCACAAGGCAGGTGTTGTTGGTGATACTGTTGGAGATCCTTTCAAAGATACTTCCGGTCCGTCATTGAATATATTGATCAAACTTATGACTATGGTTTCTATTGTCATGGCAGGTTTGACTGTTGCTTTTAGTATTTTCTAGGATAGAACAAACTTATTAAATACCAGAAAGACCGGGTTTTTATCCGGTCTTTTTTATTTTATTGCTAAATTTCATGATCTGTAACAATCGTGTTTATCATGAAAATATCTTATGTCATCTTATTGATCTCCTCTTTCGTACTAAGCTCTTGTTTTTCCAAAGTAAAGTTGATTGAAATTAATTATACCCTTTTGGAGCAGGGGTTTCCATTCGATGTAAACAGCGATACTTTGGTCATAAAAAATCAGAACGATCTGATGAAACTGAAGAGCGACAAAGCTCCGGAGGTTGATCTCAATATAAAAACCATTCTTGGATTTAAAGGAACAACTACCGGTTGCAAATATCCTGCAATTGATATAAAAGTAGTACGTGATGATCCAAAGAAAAAATACATTGTAAATGCCATTGTTTACCAGGATGGCTTATGTAAGAAACTGATCCTTTACCAGAGGATATTTACAATAGATAAGATGAAGAAAAACTATCAGGTAGTATTTCAGACAACGAATATTCTCAAAAATAAAATGTTGCTTGACAGTGAAAAGAAATGATGAATATTCGTAATCATGATTTTGACTCTCCTGGTTTGATCAGCTTAATTGTAACGGGTTCCATAATAACCAGGCATCCTTTTGGCATGTTCAGTAGCTCCGGCTTAATTAGCTTATAAAATTTTTTAAGTTTTTTGGTCTCGTCCAGCATCTCAATGGTAACAGGCAGTTTTTCGGTTAACTCCCAAAATTTTGAAGAGGATATTTTGCTGCTCAGACCATACCCCATAATTCCACGGTAGACAGTAACTCCTGAAATTCCATTATCTTTTGCCTTATGTACAAAGTACTCATAGAGCAATTTAGATTCGATTTTGTCGGTAGTACTGGCATATATTTTCAATATGCTGCATTTTTTCTTTTCCATATTACAACAAATTAGAGGTAGCGTATCCAACAAATACTGCAATAAATCCCAGAAATAAACTTAATCCTGTATACAAAGCCGCAGAAGGAAACTGGCCGTTGTGAATCAGCATCATATTTTCATTGGTAAAGGTGGAAAATGTAGTAAATCCTCCACAGATCCCAACCATCAGAAACAGTCTCCATTCTACTGTCAGAATAGGGCTTTTCACAACAATTCCGGTCAAAAATCCCAGCAATAAACTTCCCAAGACATTCACAATAAGTGTTCCCAGGGGAATTGAAAACAGGTCAACAGACAAATTTAACTTTGAAACATAATATCTTCCAACACTTCCTATAAATCCGCCAAAACCAATGAGTAAAATTTCTTTTAGCATGCTCTGAAGAATGATCTTAGGTTAATCTAATGTGTAATGCTCACGAATTATATTTGATCCATCACCTTTGTATTGCTTCAGTGTAAATCCTTTTTCATCCATTTCCCCGTATGTAAAACTATATATCCAGTCGCCCAGGTTAATCACCCTTGTTTTTTCACCCAGTTTAATATCGTAGGGAATATGCCTGTGTCCGAAAACAAAAAAATCGTAATGCTGCTTTTTCAAGGTTTTTTTTGCAAACTGAATTTGCATTTCTCCATCTTCTCCTGCAAATTCTTCGGACACAATGCCCTTTGCATACCTGCTGTGTTTCGACCAGGTTTTACCCAGCCAGAGTGCAAAATTCGGATGAAGCCTGGCAAACAGCCACTGCAGAATCTTATTTCGGAAAGTTCCAATCAACAATTTGTATCCAAATTCTCTTGACCCCAATCCGTCTCCATGAGCAAGATAAAATTTCCTGCCGAAGAATTCACGAATCAGGGCTTTGTGATGTATTTCGGCACCCAGTTCAGATTTAAAATATCCGTAGGCCCAGACGTCGTGATTTCCTGAAAAGAAATACAATTTTGTTCCATCATCAGAGAGTTCAGAGAGTTTCCCCAAAAAGCGTGTAAATCCCCTGGGTACAACATGCTTGTATTCGTGCCAGAAATCAAAAATATCACCCAATAAATAAAGCTCTTTTGCATGAGGCTTTATTTCATTAAGCCATTTTATGGCAAGTTTTTCCCGTTCAAGGCTCTTATCAACAGGGTGTAATCCCAAATGAATGTCAGAGATGAAATATATTTTGTTTTTGTGCACAGATTTTTATTTATCGAATGTATCAGATAAAGTTCTATCCAAAGCTACCGGTGAAATGTTTTTTGCTATAATCTCAGATTGGTCAGCATTAATCAGATAGTTCAAAGGAAGTTCATTTACATTGAAAAGAGTACGAGTGGTTGAACCGGGAAATGCCGTATCGATTACACTAACCCACGATATTTCCTCAAAAGCCAAAGCATTGAGCCACCTTGGTATTGTTCTGTCTACACAAACCTGGTACACTTCAAAATCCCTTTTTTTGTATTTCTTGTATACCTTTTTTAATTCCACCACATTTGCAACACTCTCCTGATGATTCGCTGACCAAAAAGTAAGCAGCACCGTTTTTCCCTTTAAGGATGATAATGAAATCATCTTCCCATTCTGATCGGGGAGTAACAAATCCGGTATATCTTTTTCCTCGACATCCGCCATTTGCATTAACCTCCCTTTCTGGTAGGCAGAGATCATGGCCTGGTAGTTATCATTCAAAACCTTTACCTGCAGCACTTTTGAGTAGTATTTTATTAGTGTATCAGAGACCAGTTTAAAAAACTGAATATCAAATTGTGAGCTAAACACATATTCCCCTGCAGAATACTCCTGATACAAAGCTGCAATGTTTGCCAGAGAAGTGAAATCCTCCAGAATAAATTGTATTGAATATTTATGGTGATCGTTCCGGATCTTAGCATACAAAGTTTCCAGGCTATCCAGTTTTTGTTCCTGTTTCCCATCTGCCATCTCAAGTTCACGGTATTCTTTCTTTGTAGTATTGAGTTTTAGAATGGTTAACCGCAAAGAATCATGCAGCTCATTTACACGCTCTGTATTCTCTGAACCTTCCATGGATTTGTTCTTATAGAAATCATTCCAATCAGCATGTAATTTTAATTTTTCCCCGGGTGAAAGAATTAAAGTTAGTGACTTGTTGTCGCCAAAATTTAATTGATAGTACCCCGGTGTTTTCAATGAGATTTTATACCTGAAGTTTCCATTTCTGTTCAATTTTACAGAGTCAATTGTTCTTGTGGAAGTTAATCTCAATTCCTCCAGATTGCTTGTTACACTTTCGGCATTTTTTATTTTACCGACGACCACAGCTTTTTCTGACCGGGAGCATGAAAACAGACTCAAAAGAAAATACGCTATGCACAGTTTATACAAGCTCATTTCTCCATGCCTTTAAGTTTTGTAAGCAATTCATCAGAGAATATGTCTTTTGCAATAATAACCCCAGCCTTATTTGTTAAGATGGTTGAGGGTATTTTTTTCACTGCATATTTTCCTGCCAGCTCAGATTCCCAATAGTTAAAATCACAAACTACAGGAAGTTCAATCGCATTATCTTTAATAAATCTTTTAAGAATTTTTTCAGATGAATCAATTGATATGGTAATGATATCAATCTTATCATGCTTATTATTCCTGTGATATGAATTTAATGAAAGCAGTTCATCAACAGAAAATGAATTCCACGATGCCCAAAATAAAAGCAACACATGTTTATTTGTTTCATCATGGACTATGATGGTATCGCCTGCTAAAGTAATCTCCTCCAACTCAGGCAATAGTGTCCCTGCAACAATCCTTTTTTCTAAATACTTGTTATGTGCAATTTGTTCTTTGGTTTCAGTGACCTCACTATTCAGAGCTTTAACAGCTTCAGTATGAGGATACAATAGAGTAAGATTTGAATCTACAAAATTAAATATGTCCAAATCATCATATTTGTCAAATAAAGGCTGTGATTTCCGTCCAAAATTCTGGTATAAAGCCAAAACGGTTGCAAGGGAAGTTGGATTTTCGTAAATAAAACTTTTTGTGTTCGTCTGGTGTTCCTTTAATAGTGAGAAGTAACTGCTATCAATATGTTCCAGCATAGCACTATCTGATCTGCTGTTTTCCCATGTTAAACTTAACTGATCAATTGTTTTTAGCACAATATTCTGCCTGTCTGTAATATCTTTTATAAGTCTTGAATCAGGTGATCCCTTAACATAATAGGTAATTTCATCCATTGTATTATTTACTTCCACTTTCATTTTGTCTTTAGGATGTATAACCAGAAAAATAGACTGTTCATTAAAAAACTTTAATAGATATATAGATGAATGTTCTGCTTTCCCCTCCAATTTCGCTACTGATTCTTCCTGCAGAAAAACGGAATCTACCAGCTGGGCTTCATTTTCCGTCAATAAATAGAGCCTTATGGGTGTTGAGTCTTTTTGTTCAAAACTAACTTCAACACGAAAATTATTTTCATTTCTGCAAGATTGGAATAAGACAAAGCTTATAAGAATTGCAACTAGATATAGGCTTTTCTCCCGGTTTTTCATTTTAGCGATCAGTCAGTTATGGCATGTAAAAAAACAATACAAATCTATTGATTCCAACCTTAATTTTTATAGCACTATTTTTCTTCAAGCTAAAGCACAATGATTAAGGTTTAGCAATTTGAAAAAAAAGTTGTGTATATACAACTCTTTGTTGACTTTATTGTTACATGATTAACTGTGCGAAGTATAAAATATCAAAATTCCAATTGTTTATATGGTAGGATAATACGAAATTATCTATTTTTACAAATTGATTTGAATGAGGGAGTATTTAGCGTTTTTTTTAATCAATCATTCTATTTTTTACAATAATTTTAAGTTAAATCGAAAATAACCCTTCCATTTTTACTTAACATGAATTGGAAAAATAGTGCTCTGAAATTTGTCAATAATAGCAATTTTCAAGTTAAAAAATAGTTTAATAATGAACCAAGAAACAGCATTATTTGATAACTTAATAAAGATTTAAATCATGATATCATGAGCTACCTGAATTTCGATAAATCCGAACTGATCAATCTGGAATATTCTCTGGGTCGCGAAATGTTAAGGACCAACAGGGCTGGTTCTTATGCAAGTACAACCATTATTGGTTGCAATACGCGTAAGTATCATGGCCTTCTTGTCTGCCCCATGGAACATCTTGACGGAGATAAACACGTATTGCTTTCCACTCTTGATTGTACCATCATCCAAAACAGTAGTGAATTTAACCTGGGTATTCACAAATACGAGGGTGATATGTATATTCCAAAAGGTCATAAATATGTTCAGGATTTTCAGGCTGACCATGCATTAAAAATTTATTACAGGGTGGGAGGTGTTCGGATTGTTCGGGAAAGCCTGCTTGTTGAAAAAGAGCAACAAATTCTTATTCGATATACCTTACTTGAAGCAGATAAATTAATACGCTTAAAATTCACTCCCTTTCTCGCATTCAGAAATATGCACGGTTTGAGCAAAGCCAACTTGCATGCACAGACAAAAGTGAAAATTATTCCCAATGGTATAAAATCCAAACTGTATGATGGTTATCCTTATCTGAATATGCAGTTTTCCAAAGAAGTGGATTTTGTTTCCACACCCGACTGGTATTACAATGTTGAATATTTGGAAGAACAAAGAAGAGGTTATGATTATAAAGAAGATCTATTTGTTCCCGGTTATTTTGAATTGACAGCCCGTAAAGGAGAATCCATTGTCTTTTCTGCCAGCACAAAACAATCTGCACAGGCTTCTCTGAAAAGAAAATTTGCTTCCGAACTAAACAAACGGATTGCCCGCGATAGTTTTAAAAACTGTCTGATCAATGCAGCTGAACAATTTATTGTCAAAAAGGAAAGAAAAACTGAAATCATAGCAGGCTTTCATTGGTTCAATACATCCAGCAGAGATACTTTCATTTCACTTCCGGGTTTAACCTTATCTGTACATAATAAAAAAACTTTTAAGGCAATTACGGATACGATGGTGGCCAGAATGAAGAACGGACTCTTCCCTGATATTGGCCCGGATGATGGTTTGGAATATAATTCTGTTGATGCCCCTCTCTGGTTTATCTGGTCACTCCAACAATATTCTATAAGGACCGGGGATTCCGGTTTTGTATGGAAAAATTATAGTAAAGCGATGAAAACCATTCTGAATAAATTCAGAGACGGTACCCTGCATACTATTAAAATGATGGGTAATGGTTTGATCTATGCAGGAAAAAAAGGCATTGCACTTACCTGGATGAATGCCATGGTAAACGGGAAACCTGTGACACCCAGAACCGGTTGTGCTGTTGAAGTAAATGCCTTGTGGTATAATGCGATAGTTTTTAGCATCGAACTTGCAAAAAAGGCTAATGATCATGCCTTCATAAAAAAATGGAATTCATTGAAGGAAACAATCGGGGATTCATTTGTAAATACGTTCTGGAGTAAGGAAAAAAAATACCTTGCAGATTTCGTTGATGGAGAGTACCAGGACTGGTGCATACGTCCCAATCAGGTGATTGCAGTATCGATGCCTCATTCTCCGCTTTCCTGTGAAATGGAAATATCAATTCTTGAAGTTGTGCGCAAAGAATTGTTAACTCCCCGGGGTCTGAGAACCCTTGGCCCCAGTCATCCCGGATATAAGGGAAAATATGAAGGCGGCCAGGAAGAACGGGATTTTGCTTATCATCAGGGAACTGCATGGCCCTGGTTGATTGAGCATTTTTGTGAAGGGTATCTGAATCTTTATAAAAAAACCGGCTTGGCTCTGGTGAAAAAAATCATTAAGGATTTTGAACCCACAATGAGTGAACATGGAATAGGTACTGTTTCGGAGATTTATAACGGAGATCCTCCACATTCTCCGGGAGGAGCTATTTCGTCAGCAAAAAGTATAGCTGCATTATTAACAATTATTGAAATGTTATGTAACCAAGATAATAACTGGCAACAAGCTTATTGATAGAGAGATTTATGATCTTCATTAGTATAATTTTGTGAATATTAATTTTTAAAATTAACTGGAAAATTTCTGGATTCTGGCGTTCCATTTTCTTAACGTTTAAAAATCTTGACTGAGGAGGTCATGAGCCCA
>CAYQDZ010000114.1:0-9872 GCA_964416375.1 uncultured Bacteroidales bacterium | reverse complement strand
ACTAGTTTACATTAATTCTGAAATGATGTACAAAGTAACCCTTAGACAGAGAAGAACAAAAATACGGAATGAATTACTTACCTGACTTCCAGCAGAATTCAAAATAAAGCCCAGAGAAAGCATTTATAATTAAATCAAATACAATATATTTAACATCCCATGAAAACTATGATTTACAACTGTTTCAGATGAAAATCAAAAAAGTATTTTATCCCTTGGTTATTTTTCTTATCATGCCCGGCTTTCATTCAACCATTGAAGCACAGGATTTTATTTGGGAAGCAGGCTTTCATGGTTTTTTTGATAACAGGGAATATGGTAACGATTTTGAAAAGGCACAAACAATGTTCGGAGCAAGAATGCACGCGTCCCTTGGAATATCCATCTATGAAAAGTTTTGTATTTCTGCAGGCCTGGACGCCCTTTATGAATATGGCAGTTCAATTGATCAGGGCAAAATCTTCCCGATACTTAGCTTTCAATATCGTGAAGATCCTGTTGTCTTTCTTCTGGGATCATTTCAACGAATGCAGCTTATTGACATGCCTTATGTATTGCAAACAGATACAATTCATTACTACAGGCCTAATATTGAAGGTATATTTTTTGAGTTTAGAAAGCATTGGGGTTTTCATAACATATGGCTTGACTGGACTTCAAGACAAACGAATTTAAACCGTGAGGTTTTTGTTATTGGAGGAACCTGCATGCTGAAAAAATCCACTTTCTATTATAAGCATGATTTTATTATGACACATTATGCCAATTCTAAAGAAGCTCTGCCTGCTGATCATATTAGAGATAATGGAGGATTCTATACCAGAATAGGTGTTTATAATAGAAATAAGGATTTTCTGGATTCTCTTTCTTTTAGTAGCGGATACACCATGTCTTATGATAGACTGAGGAGTATTTATGGCTTTGATTTCCGAAGTGGCAGTTTGTCTGAATTGTATTTTCAATACAGGGGTTTTGGAATGAAATCCATTCTTTATATTGGAGAAGGACAGGTGCAAATGGACGGAGATGCTTTGTATTCAGCAAAATTTTATAACCGCTATGATTTCTTCTGGAAAATATTCAGAAAAGATCTTATAGAAGGCAAAATAGAATTTTCTTTACATATCATCGAAAATGTTGTGGATGTAAGCCAAATGCTGACCCTTTATGTAAATCTTAACGGATGTAAGAAAATCAGGTCCGGCAATTAAAATTCCAAATCTGTGAAGTGTTTCTTTCCTTTTAGAAAGAAACTCATTACAATGCTCTTATTATAGGTTTGATCTACCGTGTTTTTCCCAATTATTTTATTAAAAATCCTTCGCTTGTTTACCAATCGTGGCAAATTAATATAAAAGCGTATATGAGCCCGAATTACAGACATAGAAAAGGAAAACTTGCCCTGAAATAAATAGAGAGATAAAGAAATGCAGTCAAGGAGCAATCGAGGTACCATGATTGTTAACAGTTGAATTCTTCCAAGGTTTTTAAATAGCAAGTACAGGTTATTTCGATAATTATAATATAATTTTCTGGAGTTATCGTTAGGAAGTGTCCCTCCTCCTACATGATAGACTTGTGATTCGGGACAATAGTAAATCTTATATCCAAGTCTTTTCAGACGCCAGCACAAATCAATTTCCTCCATGTGTGCAAAAAAATCACCATCCAGCCCCCCTGTTTTTGAATACGCTTCAGATCTTAAAAACATACATGCTCCTGAAGCCCAGAATATTTCACGCCCTTCATTATATTGCCCTGTATCTTTTTCTATTTCAGAAAGAATCCTTCCCTGACAAAACGGGTATCCGTACTTGTCGATAAATCCACCACCAGCTCCTGCATATTCAAAATAATTCTTTCTTGTATAGGATTTAATTTTTGGCATGGCAGCAGCTATCTTGGGATCCTTCTCAAGCATATGGATCATAGGATCCAGCCAGTTTTCGGATACTTCTACATCTGAATTCAAAAGCAGGTAGTACTTTGCATTTATTTTTGGTAAAGAAAGCGCATAGCCCTTTGCAAATCCATAATTTACCTGAAACTGTATGATCTCAACTTCGGGAAAATGAGAACGGACATATTCAACAGAACCATCTGACGAATTGTTGTCTACAACAAATACCTTATTGTCAGTACTATTGGAATACTGAATAACCGACTGAAGAAAAGTCTCCAGATACTTCTTACCGTTCCAGTTCAGAATTACTATAGCTACAAGGAAATTCATCTGGTAACGGGCTTTTGATTAAATACTCGCGGATCGTACTTCCATCTTTTATGAGACCATAAATAGTATTCAGGTTGTTCCTGTATCATATGTTCAACCATACGTATGTAATTCTCAGATATTTCATAAGGTTTTGTTTTTTTAGGAGTTTTGGTTATAAGCTCACAAGATATCTCATAATAACCGCGTTTCACCCTTTTCATATTGAAAAAAATCACCGGCAGATCAAATCGTTTGGCAAGTTTTTCCATTCCGGTTAATATGGGAGTTTCCTGATTTAAAAATGTAGTCCAATAGTCCAGGTCCTTTTGCAATGGTCTTTGATCAGCCACCAGATACAATGCATACAATTCATTATTCTTTGTCGATTCAGTTACAACTCGAAAAGTATGCAATAAAGGAGTACTGAAAGCTCCGAATTTGGCTCTTAAATCAATAAACAACCTATTGAAGACCGGGCTTGTTAATGGTTTATAAATTCCATATATTTTGTGGGGAAAATTAAAAGCCATATTTGCCGCCCAATCCCAGTTTCCGTAATGACTGGTTGCTAAAATAATGCTTCTTCCTTCAGCATATAATCTATCTATCAATTCTTTGTTTGAATAATGGTATCGATGGTTACATTCTTTCCTGCCCATATTAATCAGGTAAATACTTTCTATAAAGTAGTCACACAAATAATGATAGAACTTGACGGCTATTCGTTTTATTTCATCCCTGCTCTTATCGGGAAAAGAATTGCCAAGGTTTTCCATAACCACATTTTTCCTATAGCTTATTACATAGTAGGTTATGAGAAATAAAAAATCTGATAATACAAAAAGAATTCTTAAAGGCAAAAGGGTAAGCATCCAAAGCGGAAATAACAATATTTTATCCGGAGGGGTAAGTACTTTACTCATAGAATTAATGATTCATCAATTGTTCTACTTTTTTCTGAAATTTATCAAATATAACATCATTTGAAGCAACAATTTCTTTGCCAAAAAGGAAGTTTTCCCCACCATGAAAATCTCCTGCTCTGCCACCTGCCTGTTTCACAATAAAAGCTCCTGCAGCAACATCCCAGGGATGAAGATCATATTCATAAAAGCCATCATATCTTCCACATGCAACATATGCCAAATCAGTGGCTGCGGAACCTAACCTTCGGACACCATGTGTTTCGGTAAAAAAGTACTCCAGGCTTTTCATAAATGGCTTCATCCGTTGAAAATTAGTATAAGGAAAGCCTGTTGCTATTAATGAATCCGTAATGAGGGAAGTATTAGAAACATGAATAGGAATTCCATTTAGGAAGGCATTGGAATTTTCGTAACTGTAAAAACACTCTGAACTAACTATTTCATAAACCACTCCCAGCACTACTTTATCTTGTTCCATAAGAGCTACGCTTATAGCGTAAGGGGGAGTTCCATGTATAAAATTGGTAGTACCATCAATAGGGTCAATTACCCAGTTATAGGTGTTATTTGTCTTTGAGCCGGTTCCTTCTTCCGCTATAAAACCCGATAAAGGCAGGATCTCTTCCAGTCCGGCTACTAATCTTTTCTCGGCTCCTTTATCAACATGTGTGACAAAATTATGTTTCCCCTTGCTTTGAATAGTATGTAATGAGAATTTTTTCCTTTCTTCTCTTATATAGCAAGCAACTTCATTGATAAGGCTAATCACTTCTTTGCATAAAATTTCAAGATCCATATATAGCTCTTTCTATTGCCCGTAAAGATAATGTGATAATCAGGATAAAAAAACCAGGAATAGTGATCAGGAGATGATGATGAAATTAGTTTTCGAATAGCTTACGCTTATAATATTCATAGAGTTCAAATTGAGAGCGAACTTCTTTGGAATTCTTTGAAGTAACATACTTGTTGTCCTGTTCTTCATTGATAATCCTCGCCTTAACATTGTCCCTCATTTGTATTTCAATTAAATCTTTCAGTTCTTTCTGAATATCTTTATCATATAAAGGGCAGGCAACTTCAATTCTTCGATCCAGATTTCTTCCCATCCAGTCGGCTGAAGAAATAAAATAAAGTTCGTTGCCATTGTTATGAAATATCATGATCCTTGAATGTTCCAGAAACTTATCCACTATACTTATTGCATTAATGTTTTCACTCATGCCAGGAATGCCGGGTATCAGAGAGCAAATACCTCGAATGATCAGTACAATTTCTACTCCGGCATTATTTGCCTGGTACAATTTGTAGATGATTTCTTTGTCCACAAGATTATTCATCTTAAGGATTATTTTTGCCTTCTTCCCATTTTTAGCATTTTGTATCTCGTTATCGATGTAGCGGTAAAATTTCTTCCGCATATACAAAGGCGAAACAATCAAATGACGATAGGATTGGTTTCGGTAGGTATTAGCAAAAAACTCAAATACTTTTTTTACTTCTTTTGTGATCCTCGGATCTGATGTGAACAATGTAAGATCTGAATAAACATGAGCAGTACCTTCATGGAAGTTGCCTGTACTGACACAGGAATAATTCACTAAATAACGATTCTCAATTCGTGCAATATTTAACAACTTGGCATGCACTTTTAAGCGTGGAATGCCAAAAAAGATATTTGCTCCAACCTCCTCCAGTCTTCTGGACCAATAAATATTTGCTTCTTCATCAAAGCGCGCCTGTAATTCAATGACAACATTTACCTGTTTCCCATTTCTACAGGCATTCATTAAAGCATTTACTACTTTAGAATTGCTTGCAACCCTGTAAATGGTTATGGATATCTCCCGAACCTTTGGATCAATTGATGCCTCTTGTAACAACCCAATGAAAACATTAAAATCCTGGTAAGGCACATGAAGCATAAAATCTTTCTGCTTCATGATAGCCAGGATGCTTTTATTGTATTCAATAAGTTTATGCCAGATAGGAGCAGTTTTTTCATACGTTAGCTCAGGCGGGCCGACATTCGGAAAATTCATGAAATCCTTAAAGTTATGATATCTGCCACCAGGTATCAGATTATTGGCTTCATCCAATTTGTTTTTTTCTATTATGAAATCCAGAAGATCTTTTGCTATGCTGTTATCAAATACAAACCGGACCGGCTGCCCCGTTTTTCTTCCCATAACTCCTATGGAAATCTGCTCCAGAAAACTTTGTGAAACATCATTATCCATATCAAGTTCAGCATCACGGGTCAATTTAATAGTCCATGCCTCGCAAGTATCAAATTCAAAAATGGCAAATACGTCGTCAAGAGCATAACGTACTATATCTTCCAGAAGAATAATAAATTTTCTGTTTGATTCTGAAGGCAACTCGATAAAGCGGTGAAGGGTATCGGTGGGTATTTCAATAATTGCATATTCCAAATCCTTATTCAGTCCGACATTATTAAGCTTTATTGCTAAATAGATTAATTTATCCTTAAGGTATGGAAATGCATCAATGTTACGAAGCATAATAGGCGACAACTCAGGCAAAATTTTGTCCTTGAAATATTTCCTTGCAAATATTTCCTGCTTTGGATTAAGCTCCTTCTCATTGATGATAAAAATATTATGTTTCTCTAATTCGCCCAGAATATTATGGAAAGCAGTCTCGAATTTATTCTGAAGTTTAATAACCTTTTTCTGGATTTTGTTCATCAGACGTGTTGGCTTCTCTCCTTCTACACGTTGTTTGCCTTCCTGAATGTCGATCATTCTCTTGATGGTGGCCACACGGACTTTAAAAAATTCATCCAGATTATTTGAAAATATCCCCAGAAAATGAATCCGCTCAATCAAAGGCACATTCTTCTTATCTTCTGCTTCCTGTAAAACCCTTTCATTAAAAGATAACCAGCTTAATTCGCGGTTGATTATTTTTTGTTGCCGTTTCCCCATAAAATATCGTCTGTTTACAATTTTAATGTCCCGGCATTTTTAATCTTTCTTAGGAAAATCATAATACTCACTGATCATATTTTCCCTTTTTATTTCTTCCCAACCGGAACATTTAAAATCAAAGATAGCAATTCCACATGTCGGAAGCTCAACGAATGGTTTTTTAGCAAATGTACGTGCTAATTCTGAAAAGTCAGGATTATGCCCGAAAATCATTAGTTTAGACATGGTGGATGGCTGGGATTTAAGCCATTCAAGAATTTCACTTGCCCCGCTGCCATATAGGCGCTCATCAACATGCAATTTGTCATAAGACAGTTCATACACATTCAAAAAGATGGATGCCGTATGAAGGGCCCTGTTTGCCGGACTGCAAATGAATAGTTCAGGAACTTTGCAATCAATTTTTAACCGGCGTGCCATTTCATAAGCATTTCTGATACCTCGCAGCTTTAATGGCCTGTCAAGATCTGAAATATTCTCATAATCCCAGGCCGATTTTCCGTGGCGAACAATGTAAAGCGTTTTTTTTGATGACATAATGAAATGAAAAATTATAATAGGTTACTAGCAAGTTCAGCAAGAAAACTTCTCTCACCTTTTACCAGATTTATGTGAGAAAAGACTTCCTGACCGATCATTTTATCTGTTAAATAGGAAAGTCCATTTGATTTCATATCAAGATAGGGAGTATCAATTTGTTCAATATCCCCGGTAAATATCATTTTGGTTCCCTCACCTGCCCGCGTAATGATTGTTTTGATCTCGTGTGGGGTGAGGTTTTGTGCCTCATCAACGATAAAAAATACTTTTGACAGACTTCTTCCTCGAATATATGCCAGCGGTGTAATGATCAGCTTTTCCGTTTTTTGCATTTCTTCGATCTTCTGATAATCTTTGCTGGTTGGACTGAACTTGTTTTTTATGACATCCAGATTGTCAAACAGGGGTTGCATATATGGCCCGATCTTCTCCTTCACATCACCGGGCAGAAAGCCAATATCCCGGTTTGAAAGCGGTACAATTGGTCTGGCTAAAAAGATCTGCGTGAATTTCTGTCGCTGCTGAATAGCTGCCGCTAAAGCAAGAAGGGTTTTTCCGGTACCTGCTTTTCCCGTGAGGGATATCAATTGCACTTCATCATTAAGCAGAGCATGAAGGGCAAAAGTCTGTTCCGCATTTCGGGGCTCAATACCGTATACTTTTTGCTTCAAAACCCGTTCAAACATGGTGTTGGTTGAATTGTAATGAACCAGGGCACTGGAGCGGTTTCCCTTCAGAATAAAATATTGGTTTGGTGTAGGTTTCGGAGATACTTTCACTTCATCGACGGATATGCCTTCTTCCTCATTGTAAATTTTAGATATCTGATCATCGTCAATGTTTTCGAGCGTGTAAATCTCTTTATAGATCTCATCAATATTCTGTACTTTGTCACTCTCATAATCGCCTGCCATCACACCTATCGATTTGGCCTTCATTCGCAGGTTAATATCCTTGGTCACAAGCTCAACGTCATGATCCTTTTCGTTCAGATAGACATGTTCGGCAATGGCAAGAATACGATGATCAGGAGTATTCTCCGGAAACGATGCCTTCATTTTTTCAGAAAATGCTTTCCCGGTTTCTATGGACAACTTTCCTAAGCCTTCACCCAGAGAAACACCTCCGTTAAACAATCCATCGCCTGACAGTTTATCCAGCTCACGTGTAAATTCACGGGCATGAAAATTGATCAGGTCATTGCCTTTTTTAAATTTATCAAGCTCTTCGAGTACCGTAATGGGAATGATTACATCATTTTCCTGGAAGTTGAAAATACAATTGTAATCGTGTAAAAGAACATTGGTATCTAAAATAAAAATTTTATGTTTCTTCTTTGCCATCAAATACAAATCAATTTATGTTACTCATAAATTTAAAAATTAATTCTTATAATTTTGTCAGCAATATCATTCAAATCTTATTAAAATCATGGATGTACTTGAAGCCATCTTTACAAGACGCAGTATCAGAAGGTATTCCGATAAAGCTGTCAACAATGGAATAGTTGATAAAATTATTCATGCCGGAATGTATGCTCCTTCTGCTGTTAATAAACAACCCTGGCATTTTATTGTTTTTGAAAAAGTCGAAACACGGAAAGCCATAATGGAAGTACACAAGAGTTCAGGCATGCTTGCCGGAGCAAAAAAGGCCGTGCTGGTTTGTGTGGATGAGGATCTGCAGCACGATGAAGAATACGGATTACTGGACTGTTCTGCCGCAACACAGAACATGCTGCTTGCCGCACATGCACAAGGACTTGGTGCCTGCTGGATTGGCATTTACCCACGAAAAACCAGGATAGATGGTCTGCGCAAAATTTTCAACCTGCCGGACCATATAATCCCCCTGTCTGTAATTTCTTTAGGATACCCTGCTGAAGTAAAGGAAACACCCGACCGGATAAAATCTGAACGGATTCATCGGGAAACCTGGGAGAATAAGTAGTTTTGCCGGCATGACTTACCAGGAAACCCTGAGCTATCTTTTCCGTGCACTGCCCATGTATCAGCGTGTGGGAAATGCTGCATACAAAGCAGATCTTGATAATGCCTATGCTCTTGATAAGGCATTACATCATCCGCACAGAAGATACAAAACAATCCATGTAGCCGGCACAAACGGAAAAGGTTCGGTAAGCCATATTCTTGCATCCGTTTTACAAGCCTCAGGGTACAAAACAGGATTGTATACCTCTCCTCATTTGCTTGATTTCAGAGAGCGGATAAAAGTGAACGGCTCACCAGTTTCAAAGGAATTTGTCGTCGGGTTCACTGAAAAACACAAACAACTCTTTAAAAAGATCAAACCCTCGTTTTTTGAAATGACCGTATTTTTGGCATTCGAATATTTTGCATACAGTGAGGTTGATGTAGCCATCATTGAAGTAGGCCTGGGCGGCCGGTTAGATACAACAAATATTATTACCCCCGAGGTATCGGTGATCACAAATATCAGCAAGGATCATACTCAGTTTTTGGGCAATACACTGGTAAAGATTGCAGGAGAAAAGGCAGGAATTATAAAAAAAGAAGTGCCTGTGGTTATAGGAGAAACTCAGGAAGAAGTAAGTGATGTCTTTAAGAAGGCTGCTAAAAACACAGATTGTGAAATCTACTTTGCCGATCAATATTTTTCAATGACTTACCAAATGAAGAATCTTGATAATTATGTGACACACAGGCTTACTAAGTGTTACTACTGGAATTTTAATACCCTGGATGCCGATCTCACAGGAAATTACCAAAAATCAAATATCATCACTGCTTTAATGACCCTGGCAATACTTGACAAAAAAGGCCTGAATGTGAAGGCTTCATTCATTGAAACGGGCCTTAGGCAGGTAAGAAAATCGACAGGAATATTGGGAAGATGGCAGGAAATGGATTACAATCCCCTGGTTGTTTGTGATATCGCCCACAACAAAGGCGGAATTTCAAAAATTCTTGAACAGATCCGTGATACTCCCCATAAAGATCTGCACATGGTATTGGGATTTGTGTCTGATAAGGACCTCGAAGGCATCATGGATCTGTTACCGGCAGAAGCCTGTTATTACCTTTGTGAGCCTGACATTCCCCGTGCCATGAAGGTGGCTGATGTATTGACTGCGTTCCAACAAAAGAACTTTGTATGCAGGGAATTTACAAAAGTCCACGATGCCTATAATTCCGCAAAAGAGCATGCTGCTCCCGAAGATCTTATTTATGTTGGCGGGAGCAGCTTTGTTGTGGG
>CAYQDZ010000113.1:0-9899 GCA_964416375.1 uncultured Bacteroidales bacterium | reverse complement strand
GAAAATAAATACATTACCGAACAGGTAGATGTAGCTCTGTATGCTATTTATCCGGGAACATCTGCATGGTCTCCTGCCGAAAGGATCAAAAATAGTTTACCGGCGAATAATATAAAATATCCGGTAGAGGATATGGGAATACTTTTTTCAGGCAAAATACTGTCCCGGTCCGGTGAATCCATTCCGAATGAAATGGAAGTGATTCTGAGCATCAAAGATACCCTCCCTCATATGCATTCGAGTATTTCTGATTCTGAAGGGCGATTTGTTTTTCTTATCGATAAATACAAGAGTATGGAAGGGTATATTGACCTTTACAAAGGGAAGGACCGGCTGACAAACAAATTCGACCTGCAGCTGGAAAACAAATTCTATTATTCTTCGAATGGTAAAAATTCTGAGTTCTTCACGCAATTTTCCGGTCCGGAATTCTCACACGATATCAGGGACGAATCACAACGGATGATCATACAGCGTGCATTTGGCAACCTCGATCATAACAGGTTTGACAGCCTGATAAATGTTGCATACGCACAGCAGCCATTCTATGGTGACCCGACGCTTGTGGTGTATCCCGATGAATTTTTTTTCCTCCCGAATTTTAATGAGATCATCAGAGAAATAGTCCCCAGGGTAAGGTTCAAAAAAACCAAATTGGATTGTGAATTGATTGTAAGTCATATTGAGAACCTGACAAAATCCTATACGCCGCTGGTTATTCTAGATGGATTGCCGGTTTTCAATATATGTGATTTGCAGTTATTGAATTCAGATCATGTTCAAAGAATTGAAGTTCAGTCGGGTTTAAGGCTTGTTGGGAATTACCTATACGATGGTCTGGTGGCTGTATACACTACCAATGATTACAAAAGCAAAAAAGATAAGCGGGATGAACGAAATACCTTCAATGTGCCGGGGTATGCATATCCTGCAGTCATATCGTATCATCCGAAAGGGGTAAATCACAAAGAGGAGAAACATCCTGACTTTAAAAATCATCTCTACTGGGATCCGGACCTTACTTTGAATACGGGTGAAAAAGCGGAAGTGGAATTTTTTACTTCTGATGAATCCGGCGGATATGTGGTGGAGATCAGTGGCTTTTCAGAGGATGGTACACCATTACATCTGAAAGAAACTTTTTTTGTTGCACAATAAAAACATTTTATAAGCCATGAAGAGTTTTGTTTTGTATAGTTTTCTTTTTCTGTTGTTCCCGAATATTAAATCCCAGGAATTGCTGCTTGCATCTGAGCTGTATCCCGAACTGAGATATCATTCTCTGAAAGGGGAAGTCTTTTTTTTTGATTACCGGCAGGTGAAAGGTTCACCTTACCTTCTGGATGAATGGATGACGGGAGATATTTACCTCGATGACGGAAATACAATTCAAAACGTCAAATTGAAACTGGATGTTTATGCGCATCGGATCCTGGCATACCAGGATCATTTAAAACGTGTTGTTATAACGGAAAAAAAGCATATAGCCGAATTTACACTGATGGAGGACGGAACGGAAGAAAGATTTAAAAAGATTGTTGGTGTAAATTCGAAATCAAAAGTATACGATGGTTGTTATTTTAAAGTACTAACCGAAGGAATTTTTTCTCTTTACAAGCTGGATTATAAGGATCTTTTGCCCCTGCAAAGTCAGAGCAAAACCTTTGTAGACGAATTTATAGATGAAACCGCTTACTTTGTCGCAAGGAACAATGAATACAGACAGATCAGGTTAAGCAAAGCATATTTTATTCTTAATTTTCCCGAATACAAAATACAGATGAAAAAATTCATCAGGAAAAACAAACTAAGAATGAAGAAAGAAAAAGATTTTGTTGTAGCAGTGGACCACCTCAATGAAATATCACAATTGCTACAGGAGGATTAAATCATTTTCAGAATTTGTTCCTGATCAGATATTATCCGAAATAAATATCTTTGTGCGCTGAAGAAAGATCCTATTGCATGAATAACATCCGAAACTTTTGCATTATTGCACACATCGACCATGGGAAAAGCACCCTGGCTGACAGACTTCTCCTGGCGACAAATACCTTGTCGGAGAGGGATTTTCAGGATCAGGTGCTGGATGACATGGATCTTGAACGTGAACGGGGCATCACTATAAAAAGTCATGCAATTCAGATGGAGCATAAGTTTGAGGGAAAGAATTATCTTTTGAACCTGATCGATACTCCGGGACATGTGGATTTTTCCTATGAAGTTTCCCGTTCCATAGCTGCCTGCGAAGGGGCTTTGCTGATTATTGATGCCACACAGGGTATCCAGGCTCAGACCATCTCAAATCTTTACCTGGCCATTGAACACGATCTGGAAATTATTCCGGTAATGAATAAAATGGATATGCCAAGCGCCATGCCGGATGAGGTGAGAGATCAGATTGTTGACCTGGTTGGCTGTAATGCGGAAGATATTATTGAAGCCAGCGGGAAAACAGGACAGGGTGTTGACAGGATCTTGCAGGAAATTATAATAAAAATTCCACCTCCGGCTGGTGATCCTGATGCTCCGCTTCAGGCATTAATTTTTGATTCTGTTTTTAATTCATACAGAGGGATATTTGCTTATTTCAAAGTGATGAACGGAACCATTAAAACAGGCGATCATGTAAAATTTGTGGCTACAGGCAAAGAGTATAATGCAGATGAGGTAGGTGTTCTTAAGCTTAAACCCGATCTACGCAATGAACTTAGTGCCGGGGATGTTGGGTACATTATTTCAGGCATAAAAAGTTCGCGCGAAGTAAAGGTGGGGGATACCATTACGCAGGTGGAAAATCCCTGTGATAAAATTATTGAAGGTTTTGAAGATGTAAAGCCCATGGTTTTTGCAGGCATTTATCCTGTCGATGCAGACGACTATGAAGAGCTTCGTGCATCCATGGAAAAGCTTCAGCTCAACGATGCTTCTCTTGTTTTTGAACCCGAATCATCGGCAGCCCTGGGATTTGGATTTCGCTGCGGATTTCTGGGTCTCCTTCATATGGAAATTGTACAGGAACGACTCAACCGCGAATTTGATATGGATGTGATCACTACTGTTCCCAACGTATCATTCAAAGCATTTACTACAAAAGGCGAAGTGATCGATGTGCACAATCCGTCGGGAATGCCGGGACCGAACCTGCTGGATCATGTGGAAGAGCCTTACATCAACGCACAGATCATCTCCAAGTCGGAATACGTCGGGGCCATCATGAAATTATGCATCGACAAACGGGGAAATCTAAAGAACCAGGTATATCTTTCCAGCGACAGGGTGGAAGTTACTTTTGACATGCCCCTGTCTGAAATCGTATTTGATTTTTACGACAAGCTGAAGAGCATTTCAAAAGGCTATGCTTCTTTTGACTATCATCAGACTGATTACAGATCAGCTCATCTTGTACGCCTGGATATTTTACTCAATGGCGAGATGGTGGATGCCCTTTCTGCTTTGATTCACAGGGATCATGCCTATTCATTTGGCCGGAGAATTTGTGAAAAACTGAAAGAACTGATTCCCCGTCAGCAATTTGATATTGCCATTCAGGCTGCTATCGGAGCAAAAATAATTGCCCGTGAAACGGTAAAAGCCGTAAGAAAAGATGTTACGGCAAAATGTTATGGCGGCGACATCACAAGAAAACGTAAATTGCTTGAAAAGCAGAAGAAGGGAAAGAAGCGTATGAGGCAGGTTGGAAATGTGGAAGTTCCGCAGTCTGCATTTCTTGCTGTTTTGAAACTTGATTAAAATTTATTTTTTTTGTTCTGAAAATATCCCCGAATGAATACTGATACTTTCTTCTCACATTTGATTGCCCTGTTAAAGCGACTCGCCCTGGTCCTTATTCTTTTCTCTGTCACAAGATTTTTGTTTTTGTTGTTTTCCTTACCCTATTTTAAGCCTCTTGAATATACACAGTTGTTTAAGGCATTCTTTTTTGGTGTCAGGTTCGATTATATTGTGGTATTCTACATGAATAGTTTATTTATACTGTTTCATCTGTTTGCATTTCGAAATACCGGCAATCCTCTGTTTCAGAAGGTTCTCAAATGGTTGTTTGTGGTTGTAAACGCTGTTTTGCTCATAGGAAATTTTATTGACATGGAGTTTTTTGAATTTAGCAAAAAACGCAGTGGCTGGGATTTGATAGATTTACTTGTAAGCAGCACAGATACCATTTCCCTTCTCTCATACTATATCAGCAATTACTGGCATATTGCTTTGTTGTGGATTGGATCAATATATCTGCTTATCCGGTTCTATCCGGAATTGAAAATGAAACATTACAAAAGCTTTTCAAAGCCTCTGATAAATAAAATTCTGGCACCGGTTTTTGCTTGTTTTGTATTGGGTGCCGGATTTGTTTATGCACGTGGACTGGAGGCCAAACCGATACGAATTATTTCGGCTAATAAATACGTGAAACCCAAATACATTCCTTTATTATTCAACACTCCTTTTAAGATTATCAATACCGTAAACCAGCATATAGAGGGCGTTGATAATTTTTATTCTTTGGAAGAACTGCCAGACATTTACTCTCCGGTTCAAAAATTCAACAGATCAGGTAATATGGCACCCAAAAATGTTTTTATCATTATTCTTGAGAGTTTTGGAAAGAATTACACGGAAGCAAAAAATAAACATGGCGAGAGCTATTCACCCTATTTTAATTCTCTGGCAAGAGAGGGTTTGTATTGCAGCAGGGCCTATGCAAATGCCTTTAACTCCATTGGGGCAATGCCAACTATTGTTGGCGGTTTTCCTACCTTTATAAAAACAGCTTTTATCAGCTCGGCATATTCTGTCAATATAGTACGGGGCCTTGGGACCATACTGAAAGAAGAGGGTTATGAAACCGCTTTTTTTCATGGGGGTTTAAACGGCACTATGGGATTTGATAAGTTTTGCCAGACGGCAGGAATAGACAGGTATTATGGAAGAAGTGAGTTTGATAACGACGAATATTTTGATGGTGCCTGGGGGATTTTCGATGAAGAATTTTTTCAATATACCGCTGAACAGGTAAACGCTTTTGAAAAACCCTTTTTTGCTGTTCTGTTCTCCTTGTCATCTCATGATCCTTACCCAATTCCAAAGAAGTATAAAAATGAATTTTTTCCGGGAGATAATAAAGTTCTGAGAAGCATTACCTATACCGATTATTCATTGCAGCAGTTCTTTAACACTGTCCGGGAAATGGACTGGTTTGAAAATACCTTGTTTGTGATCTGCCCCGATCATGTATCTGCTTTATTAAAAGAAGAGGCAGATCTAATTCAAAACCGGATCCCGATCATTTACTATTGCCCTTCCGATACCCTTCTGAAGGGTGAGCTTAAAGAAGTTACGCAGCAACTGGATATTTTCACCTCCATTATAGACTACCTGGGGTATTCGAAATCTTTCACCTCCTTTGGCAATAGCATATTCCGCGATGAATACAAATTTGCACTAAGCAAGTCCGGCGTGAACTACCAGGTGATCGATTCGGCATTGTTTATGGATTTTGATGGCAGGAATGCAATTCAGGTGCAGTATCATAGTAACGATTCTTTATCCGGGAGAGAATTACTGAAGCAGGGGAATAGTGTTCATACTCCTCTTGAAAACGTGACCAAAGCATATCTGCAGAATTATTTTTACCGTTTGAACAACAACCTACTGGCTGATACCCTGTATTTGAATGAAAGGACAAATAATAATCAGGACTAGGATAATTCTAGTTTTTATGCCACGAATTATCATTTCCATTTGAATGGATCGTTTTATTCACGTAATTTTATGAGATTATAAATTCATTAAATTCAACGCCATGAACCGTTTATCCATAACTTTTATTCTTTCCCTCTGCTTTTTATGTTCACAGGCTTATACTCAGGATAAGGAACCTGAACACATACTGCTTACCACAAGTGATGTAAAAATATTTATTCAGTCATTTCCAAGCATTGAGGCAAAACTTGAACAACTGGATATTGATTACGATAGAGAAAATCATGACTTTACTTTGCCTGAAGCCTCTGAGATACTTAATGAGGTAAATGACATAGTAACAAAATATGGCTATAAAGATTACGCCGATTTCATAATCAAAACTGCAACCATAGCGGTTACGTATTCATCTATCAAACTTGATGAGGAAAGCGTAAATGCACAACCGGAAATCGCTGAAGCCATTGAAGAGGTCGAGGATAACGAGTACTATACGGCCGAACAAAAAGAACAAATGATAACGGCCCTGAAACAAAGTTCTCAGATACTGAACACGATGAGTGAAGATATGGCTGATCCCAGAAATGTGGCTGTTGTAACTCCTTACCTGGATAAAATTGAAGAAGCGCTGGATATCGACGAATAGCTAGTGATCCAAATACAAAATATTAGGAATGGGATTTAGTAATTGGTGCACTAATCTTCCGGGGCATTCAATTTCGGAGGCTTGACCTTCAGTCCCGATTTCCAGGCCCAGCCTATTCTGCGGCCAACATTATAATAAGAATTTGAGTTTATGGAAAATAGGATAGGATCCAGTTTTTTCATGTAAGGGTATCCTTTCCTCATGTATTTCTTTAATGAATAGGTCTCTACTATTTCACCAATGAAGATCTCACTGTCATTTTTCAGGTTCAGAACATCCACCACTCTGCATTCCAGGTTCAGTGGAGTTTCACTGATCATCGGAGCAGTTTTTAAATCGCCGTAAAACACATTAAACAGGGATGCCTTATCGAATTTCTCTCCCGAGTTCATTCCTGTATAATCTGTTTCTTTCATCATCCTGGTATTGGGTATGTTGATACTGAAAGACTTATTTTCTTTGATCCCTGCATTGGAATAATGGCGTTTTACTATTGTGACGGAAACCATTGGAGGTTCGTGTTGAACAACACCCACATAGGAAATGGTGATAAAATTCGGTTTATTGTTTACCTGTGTGCCGACGATTACTGTGGGCATGGGATAAATGTAAGGATAAGCTCCAAGCTTAATTTTCTGCATCTATTGAGAATAATTTTTAATTTAAGACTTTAAGGCACTTTATTTTTTTTGACTATCTATCTTTATGGATAGCTCTTTCAGAATTTCGTTTGAAATGGTGGCCGGGGAGTCGATCATGACATCCCTTCCCGAATTATTTTTTGGAAATGCAATGACGTCCCGTATGGAATCATGCCCTGCAAACAAAGCCACCATCCTGTCGAAACCAAAGGCTATGCCACCATGCGGAGGAGCTCCGTAACGGAATGCATTCATTAAAAAGCCAAATTGTTCTTCGGCTTCTTCTTTTGAAAAACCGAGAACTTCAAACATTTTTCCCTGCAATTCCCGGTCGTGGATCCGGATGGAACCGCCTCCGATTTCCACCCCGTTGACCACCATATCGTAAGCATTGGCATGCACCGATGCAGGATCTTTAGCAAGCAGGGATATATCTTCAGGGCGGGGGGAAGTAAATGGATGATGTTTTGCATGGAACCGTTTTGCTTCCTCGTCCCATTCCAGGAGCGGAAAGTCAAGGATCCACAAGGGGGCAAAATCGTCTTTGTCAACCAGGCTCAGGAGAGAGCCCATCTCGAGGCGTAACTCTGCCAGGGCATTTAAAGTTTGGCTTTTTTCGCCTGCCAGTACCAACAAAAGATCTCCCGGTTTGGCTTCCAGTCGATCGGCCCATGTTTTCAATTCTTTTGCGTCGTAAAATTTATCTACCGACGATTTGAATGTTCCGTCGGCATGGCATTTTGCATACACCAGGCCTTTGGCCCCGATTTGAGGTTTCCTTACAAAATCGGTAAGGGCATCCAGTTGTTTCCTGCTGTATTCGGCGCATCCTTCGGCACAAATGCCTCCTATGTATTCTACCGAGTCAAATACCTTGAATCCTTTGCCTTTTATTGTATCCGACAATTCTTTAATGCACATGCCAAAGCGTATATCGGGCTTGTCGTTCCCGTATTTTTCCATGGCTTCGTTGTAGGAGAGTCTTGGAAAGGGACCGTCGAATTCAATGCCTTTGATCTTAAACAAAAGGTCTTTGACAAGGCCTTCGAAGACATTCAGAACATCTTCCTGTTCCACAAAGGCCATTTCGCAATCTATTTGGGTAAACTCCGGCTGACGGTCGGCACGCAAATCTTCATCGCGAAAACATTTTACGATCTGAAAATACCGGTCGTACCCACCTATCATCAGCAGTTGCTTGAAGGTTTGCGGCGATTGGGGTAAAGCATAAAACTGGCCGTTGTTCATGCGCGAGGGCACAAGGAAATCGCGCGCTCCTTCGGGTGTGGATTTGATGAGTACAGGCGTTTCCACCTCGATAAATTTTTTGCTTCCCAGGTAGTTTCTCACTTCACAGGCCATCTTGTGCCTGAGCTCAAGGCTTTCCCTGATGACGGTACGCCTGAGATCGAGGTAACGGTATTTCATCCTCAGTTCATCCCCTCCGTCGGTATCGTTTTCGATGGTAAAAGGGGGAACTTCGGAAGCATTCAGTATATCAATTTTTTCTACCATGATCTCCACATCACCGGTAGGCATTTTGGGATTTTTATTGCTTCTTTCGGTCACTGTTCCTTCCACCTGAATCACGAACTCCCGGCCGAGTTTTCTTGCTTCCTTACAGAGTGAAGCATCGGCATCCATGTTAAAAACCAGCTGTGTGAGTCCATAGCGGTCGCGCAGATCAATGAAAGTCATACCGCCTAAATCTCTCGATCGTTGCACCCATCCACTAAGTGTAATCCGGGTTCCAACCGATTTGATATTCAATTCGCCGCAGGTATGTGTTCTGTACATTGTCTCTTCCTTTTAACTGGATAAAAAATTTAATTAGCGAAGATACTGCCTAGTACTGAGATTTGGAAGGGATGGAGGGAAATTAATTTGGTAATGAACTGCAAAAGGAATATTCTGCGTCGAACAGAGGGCGAATTACATTAATCAGTCATCCTGAGCGAAGTCGAAGGATGTTCAGCATCGATTATTACTACATTTCGACTCCGCTCAATGTGACACTGGAGGTGGAGAATTCGCAGTGATAGCTTTTGTCACGGATGAGTGACTCACAGCCGGATTAAAATCCTTGCTCTTATGTTCATTTCTAGATACGGCAGCATCAAAGATGCGCGTTAGTGGGCATTACCTTATTTCACTATACTCTTTTGAAAAAATATCAAACTCATTCTCCCTTAAATATTTCATAATGCTCCTTCTGTGATCACAAAAGGAAAATAATATTTTATCATGTTGATTAATATTTTTCAAGCTTCTATTAGGCCCAGTGACCACATAGCTGCGAAAAGTGCCAACTTTTAAAAAGGTAGCAATACATTATTATCATCCTAAAAAATGTCTACAGCCCCACAATAACACAAGTAATTTTCTAATTCCCTTATGCATTAAAACATAAGGGCTACTTAGACTTTGTCACAAAACCTTTTAATGCTATACCGAGTTCTTCCAAATCATGATTTAGCTTATGTTTAAACGAGTCCCAATTTTCAGTTCCTTCTGCATTATATTCCTCAATCTTCTTTTTTATTTTATTCTTCCTTAATTCCAATGCGTCCATCGCTTCATCATACTTTGATTTAATGTTTTCCAAATTAAAATCTGAAGAGGATTCAGAATCATTAACCAAATTACTCTGAGTTTCTTTTATTTCCTTTTTCTTGTTTTCTATTTTATTGATGACCTCTTCTAAGGCCTGGTTTAATTTCTGCTTGGCATCTTTCACATCCTTTTTAGCAAGCTTAAATCTGACCTTTGCCTCAATAAGTTCGTTTTCTAATATTTCACAATTAGATAAATCTTTGCTATTGGCAAAACCTGTAACGTTTAACCTGCATTATTCATAAAAATGAATGAATTTTAATTATTTATTTGTGATA
>CAYQDZ010000112.1:0-10021 GCA_964416375.1 uncultured Bacteroidales bacterium | reverse complement strand
GATTTTCTGGTTTCGAAGCTGATTCACTCTGAAATAATAGATCCCAAACAAGATCGTAAGGATAAGAATAAGCTCAGCAATTATTGCTATGGTTGTTTTATACCAGGGAGGATGAATGGTAATTCGTAAAGCGACCCCTTTATTATTCCATCTGCCATCATTGTTAGACCCTATTACCCGAAAAACATATTTGCCGGGATCAAGATTCGTATAGGTCGCTTCTCTTTTGGCTTCAACTTCATTCCAATGTTCATCAAATCCATCCATCAGGTATTTAAAATGATTCTTTTCCGGAAATAAAAAGCTTAAAGCAGTAAACTTAAACGTAATGACAGATTGATTATATGACAAGTCGATTTCGTCAGTCATACTTATGTGTTTCGTAAGTGGAGAATCCTCAGTATTGATTTTTACGGGTTTGTTGAACAAAAGAAAATCGGTTAATATGATCGGAGGGATATACTTATTCTTCTTCAGACTATCAGGATGAAATATATTCAATCCATTTGTACCTCCAAAATACAAAAATCCATCTTTGTCTTTGAAACATGCACGCCTGTTAAACTCATCTCCCTGTAATCCATCATTTCTATCAAAGTTCTCAAAAAGAGGTTTTGTGGGTTTGTTAGTTCCATCAATAAATTTTGAAATTCCTTTGTTTGTACTAAGCCATAAATTACCATGATCATCCTCACATATCCCTTTTATAGAATTATCGGGCAATCCATCTTTTTCCTGATAATATATGAATGAACTATCTTCTCTCACGAATAAATTCAATCCCCCTTCAGTACCTAACCATAAATTATTTTTGCTGTCTTCAAAGAATATGATAGCCCCGTTATAACCAATACTGGTTGAATCATCAGGGTTATGCGTGAAATTTATGAATCCTTCTGTTTCCTTGCTGAACAAATCTACCCCGGTAGAAGTTGAAACCCAGCACTCGCCGTAAGTATTTTCGATCAGTGTTCTTACCCAATCACCAGAAATACTATTTGGCTCATTAAAATTTGCACGATATACTTTAAATGTATTTGTTCTGTAATCGTATCGATTCAATCCTCCGTTCATGGTAGCTACCCACAAATACCCCTCACTATCTTCAATAATCCCAAAAACATTATTGCTGCTAATACTTTCAGGATCATTTGGATCATGCAAAAAACGTGTGATTTTTTTTGATTCCAGATTGTAAGCAATTAAGCCTCCGGCCCATGTTCCGATCCATAAGTTATTTCGACTATCCTCAAGCAGTGCCCATACTGCATTATAACCAAAATTTATTCTGGAATCATCGTGGTATATAAATTTTTTAAATGTTTTTGAATTTTTATCTAAAATACTTAATCCTCCCTCGGTGCCAATCCATAAATTATTCCTCCCCTTGTATATTACATTCACGATATTATTGCTGGCATTACTTGAACTATTTTTACGATGCACATAATGATCGAATTTAAACAGCAACTCGTTATAATAATTTAGCCCATTCCCATATGTGCCAACCCATAATGTACCCTGATCGTCTTGAAATAAGGAGTATATTGAGTTGTATGATATGCTGGTTTCATCATTAATATCGTTTCTGTAATGGGTGAAATTGTAATCACCCTGATCAATTCCTTCGAGATCTAAAATATCCAGACCTCCATTTTCAGTTCCTATCCATAAATTTCCCTTGTTATCATCCAAAATTGCTCGTATAGATCCTTCACTAATGCTATTATTATGGCTTGGGTTATGTGTGAAGTTTACAAAATATGGTTGTGAAAATTTACTGTCCTTATACTTCAGCAAACTCAGCCCTTTATTCGCCGTCCCAATCCATAGCCTTCCTTCATTATCACTATTCATGCTCATAATGACATTATCGCTAATACTGGCAGGATCGTTGTCGTCGTGTTTGAAAATGGTATACGAATTATTCAGGGTATCTAATAAATAAAGTCCATTTGAACTTCCCAGCCATAAGTTGCACTTTGCGTCTTCTATGATCACATCAACAAATATGTCCTGAAGACAACCGGCATCCACATTGCAGTATGACTTTACACGATTGTTTTTCAGGTTTATTTCATATATGTTGTTGATGGTTATTACAAATAGTATATTATGGCCTGTCTCATAAAATCCGGTAATGTTTTGAGTCATAAGGTTAGGAAATCCTTTAAAGCAATCGTTCTCTCTATCGTATACATTAAGTCCTATTTGTGTTCCCACCCATAGATTTCTATTTGTGTCTTCGTAAATAGCATTAATGAAGTTGTTGGTCAGACTATTGTAAATTCTGGGATTGTTTTTATACACCTTAAAGTCATAGCCGTTGTAATTATTTATTCCATTCCCTCCTGTACCAAACCACATAAATCCATAACTGTCCTGGTAAATGCATGTAACCCAGCTTTGAGACAAACCGTCTTGTACTTGCAGGTGTTTGAATTTTAAATTTTGTGATTGTGCAGAAAGATGAACAGACAGAAAGGCCAGGAAAGTAAACTGTAATACTAGAGTGAGAGAGGTAACTCTGATTGAAACATATGAGTTCTTAAGCAGATTCATATAACTTCTTTCATATTGCAATGTTCCGTATAATGATAACCAAGATATATTGAAAACAGACTTTCATAACCGGTTATGAACAATTACATCGTATATCAATTGTTATTAAGTATCTTAAAAGATAGTGATTTTGTACGAGAAAATAAAAATTTGTTTACCCATACAGTTTTCTCAGATAATCTCTGATTTCAATAATCAACCACAGAGGAGTGGAAGTAGCTCCGCAAATTCCTATTTGTTTAGCTGATTTTAGTTCCAGTTTGTTAACATCAATAACCGATGTTACAAAATAAGAATTTTTATTATGCTTTTTACACATATCGAATAAAATCCGACTGTTTGAGCTTTTTTCACCGCCCACAAAAATTAAAGTGTCCACCGTTTTGCTAAATGCACTCAATTTGGGTGCGCGATTGGCTACCTGATCACAAATTGAGTCAAAGGCAACAAAATCATCCAGGGGGCCTCCGGCTTTTGAAATCCGCTGCAGGATTTCATTTTTTATTTCATTGTACTGATTTGTATCTTTCGTTGTTTGGGCAAACAAAAACAAAGGTTCTGAAAAATTGACATTCAGAATGTCTTCGATAGATTCAATGATGATGGCATTTTTCACCTGACCATTCAAACCAACGATTTCCGGATGGTCCTTTTTTCCATAAATAACGATCTGTGCCTCCGGATTTATTTTTTGTGCATTTCTTACTTTTCCCTGCAATTTCAAGACTACCGGACAGGTGGCGTCTGCCAGTTGAATATTATGTTTTTGGGCATATGCATACGTTTCCGGAGGTTCACCATGTGCACGAATTAAAACTTTGCAATTTTCGAGAGTGAAAAATATTTTGCGGGAAATGAATTCAATTCCCTTTTCCCTTAATCGTTTTACCTCCTCAGCATTATGAACAATATCTCCAAGGCAAAACAATCTATCCACTTGAGATACCTCTTCTTCTGCGATGGCAATTGCCCGTTTTACGCCAAAACAAAATCCTGATCCTTTTTCTATAATTATTTCCATCTCTTGCTAGTTCAATAATTCTCTGTTTAATAATTCTTTTCTAAACCAGAGCATTTGCTCTTCGAATGTCATATAACTGTTATCGAGTACCAATGCATCTTCGGCCTTACGTAAAGGACTGATTGCACGGTTCATATCTTTGTCATCCCGATCTTTAATGTTGAATTCGATTTCCTTAAGTTCTGCAGGTATTCCTTTTGCTTTCAACTCATCATAACGTCGCATCACTCGTATTCCTGTATCTGCTGTCATGAATATTTTTATTTCTGCCTGCGGAAAAACTACTGTGCCAATATCTCTCCCATCCATGACAATTCCCCTTTCCTTTCCCATTTCTCTTTGCATTTGCACCAATTGCTCCCGAACTTCAGAAATCTTACTTATTTCACTGACTACCGATGAAACTTCGATATTACGGATCTTTTTTTCAATATTCTCACCATTGAGCAGTGTGTAATTTTCTCCCTTTACTTTTGCAAAGGATATATCTATCTTATGTAAATTCTGTATCAATTTTTCTTTCTCTATATTTTCTTTGGTAATCCATTTATTCTGCAATGCAAATAACGTCACTGCCCTATACATAGCACCACTATCGATATATAAATAACCCAACTCACCGGCTATAAGTTTGGCAAAACTGCTTTTGCCACAGGAGGAATATCCGTCAATGGCAATGATTATTCTTTTCCTTAAATCTATCATCAAAGAATATGTTAGTATTCAAAGTTAATGTTTATGTTGAATTCGTTGATATATCAGTAAATTCGTAAATAGAAATCTTCCTGCACTCTGATCTGTATTTCCTTAAAGAGGGCGACTTTAATATTTCTTGCTAAACTCAGAAAGATTCACATTCACAGAAAATAAATTGGATTTTGCTCCCGATGCCAAATGATATGCTGCACGCCCATAACTGATATGAAATTTATAAATCTTCAGACCAAAACCCCATGAAAAACCAATAAACCCTGTTTTATCAGGAATTTTTAATTCCTGCCGGAGCTTGTAATTATAACCTAACCGAAAATGGAAATTTTTTGTGGGAAGGAATTCAAGGCCAAATACAATGTGCCTCATGACATTATCACCAAATTTTGCCAGATTGCTTTGTTCCTCAGTCTGAACATTCGGATCTGCCTGTGCCTGTTTCTCTTCTTCAGTTTTGTACCTGAGATTTGGTGTTTCAAGATGTCTTGCCAGTATGGAAATGCGAAAAGGTGCATGTTTTAGCTTTTTAGAAATCCCCAGTTGAAGTTCAAAAGGCAAAGGCTCATAATCTGCTCCTGAATAATATGTACTGAATTGAGATCCTAAATTTTTCATTACAAAAGCCGCTGTTAACAATCGTTCTTCATTATGATATGTAATTCCTGCATCTATTGCCATTCCAAACGATTTGTAGGTCTCAAGCTTGGAACTTATAGCTTTCAATGTGCCTCCAACAAATAACAAACTATCAAGAATTGGTCTGCTGTAATAAAGATTTACTGAATATTCCCTGGCTCCAAAATAACCATACCTGTTTGCATATTCATCTGCTTCACGAAAATCTCCAAAATCGATGTAGTGTATGCCAAGTCCGAAATTGCCGTATTTTTCAAAAGTGCGTGCATAAGAAGCATACCCATAGTTGATATCAGCCAGGTAATTCACATAGTTTAATGTTACCTGATTTGACATAGAAGCATTTAGCAAAGAGGGATTGTAATATACCATTGTTAGATCGTCATCGTAAAGACTGATCTGCTGTCCTCCCAATGCACCGATTCTGGCAGAGTTTGTTAAATTCAGAAAATCGTAGGTGTTATTCCCTCCCGACTGGGCAAATGTTCCGGCAAAGCTGGTAACAAAGCAAAAAAATATCGTTCTCCTCAACATAATAATCCGGGATTCATTTTCTTCTACAATTCAGTAAAAATAGAAATATTGAACGAAAAATAACCCAATTACTTAAAACGACAAAAGGTTTTTTTTAGTATCATTTTCCTGTCATCTTATTTTTATCTTTGAAGATTACCTGAAAGCAGCTCATCTATGACAAGAGATAAAATTGCATTCATTATTAATCCGGTATCAGGCCGTAAACAAAAACCCAATAAGACTGATCTTATCAAAAAGTATATTGATACCAAAAAAATTCATCCCTTTTTTTATACAACAAAACATTCAGGCCATGCAAAAGAACTTGTGAAAAGTGCAGCAGAAAAGGGTTGTAAAACGGTTGTAGCTGTTGGAGGAGATGGAACCGTTAACGAAGTTGGAGCAATTGCTGCCGAACTCAGTTTGACATTGGGTATAATCCCCACAGGATCAGGAAATGGACTGGCCCGTCATCTGAATATTCCGATAGATAAAATCAAGGCAGTGAAATTAATTAACAATGGAAGCAGAACTCTTATCGATGCCGGGAAATTGAACAATATTTGGTTTTTCTGTACTTGCGGCATCGGTTTCGATGCCAAAATCGGCCGGAAATTCTCAAAAACGAAAGTCAGGGGATTTTCCTCGTATGTAAAAACTGTTATGCGAGAGTTCAAAAGATACAACTCGCGAAAATATAAGATCTATATTGATAACAAGAAAGTTGTTAGAAGGGCTTTTTTAATTACAATTGCTAATGCATCGCAATATGGGAACAATGCATTTATTGCTCCCCAGGCAAAAATTGACGATGGTTTATTTGATGTGTGTATCCTAAAACCTTTTCCGATTCTTAAAGTGCTTGAATTAGCTATTATGTTATTCAAACGTACAATTGATGAAAGCAGCTACTATGAAATGATTCAGGGAGAAAAAATAGAATTTAAAAAACACAAAAAAAAATATTTTCTTCATTATGATGGCGAAACAATCAAGATAAAAAAGGGGGAAATTAAGATCACCATCCAACCAAAATGTCTGAATGTTATAGTTCCGAAACCAAAAAATGAGTCATCCAAATAAGATCTTATTTACTTCATTTTTCTAAGCTCTTCAATCCTATTAAATACTGCCGGACATACCTTTGTATTTTGAGTATAACTCATCGTTTACGTATCTTGCTTAATCGCTTTGTAATGAACGAAAAAACAAATAAAAGAGGGAAAGAAAGAAGAAGTCTGAATTGAATTACAGTAATTGGTTTGAACTTAGGATAGGCCTGCTTATACCAGATGAAGCTCATCCCCCAAAAAAACATCGTGATGAGAAGCATGAAATAGATACTGTAAATACTGTTTCTTTTCATTGCATATACAGTCAGGTAAAAGCTAAAAGCAGTTTACAACTTTTTGATCGTATTAAAAAATTCCGTAAATTTAATCTAAATTTAGATAAGCCTTGGGGCAGAAGAAATTGATAAAGGAATCGGAAAAATACAAATTCATAGAATATTAATAAAAGTTAAATCATTATTAAGTTATAAAATATATCTTTGCAGTTCAGCGTTGTATGACTGAATTATTCCGTTTCCATAAAACTTTAATGTAAACAATTTGTTATATTGTTAGAACTATTTTAATTGCTATTACTTGAGCTATTATGAGGCAACTTAAGATTACAAAATCGATCACTAACAGAAACAGTGATTCATTAGAAAAATACTTACATGATATTGGTAAGGAAGAGCTTATCACTCCTGAGGAAGAAGTTGAATTAGCAAAACGGATAAAACAAGGTGATCAGGAAGCATTGGAAAAACTTACAAAAGCCAATCTTAGATTTGTTGTATCGGTAGCTAAACAATATCAACATCAGGGTTTAAGTTTACCTGATTTAATCAATGAAGGGAATTTGGGCCTGATCAAGGCAGCTAAAAAATTTGATGAGACCAAAGGATTTAAATTCATTTCCTATGCGGTTTGGTGGATCCGGCAATGTATCCTGCAAGCCCTTGCTGAGCAATCGCGTATTGTTCGTTTGCCATTAAATAAGATCGGCGCACTGAATAAAATCAACCGTGCATTTACACAGTTGGAGCAGGAGCACGAAAGAGACCCTTCCCCTGATGAAGTAGCGGAAGCTCTCGATATTCCGGAAGAAAAAATTGCATCTACTCTTGAATTGCAAGGAAGACATCTTTCTGTTGATGCTCCCTTTCAGGATGGAGAAGATAACAGCCTGCTGGATGTACTTAGCAATCCTGATTCTCCAAATACCGATGAATTTTTAATGGAAGAATCTCTCAAACAGGAAATAGAACGTACATTGAATACGCTTCCCGAGAAAGAAAGCAAAGTAATCAGAAAATTCTATGGCATTGGTTGCAAGCAAATGTCCTTAGAAGAAATTGGAGATTCAATAGGTATCTCGCGAGAGCGCACCAGGCAAATAAAAGAAAAAGCCATTAAACATCTGCGACAAAGAGCAAAAAGCAAGTTGCTTAAAACATATCTTGGATAAAAAATTGTTTTGAATTGTAAAGCGTTCCTGCCCGGAACGCTTTTTTTATTAAAAATAGTCAAAAGTATGAGTACATAGGGAAAACAGTTTAAAATTACTTTCCTCTTGTTTCACCTGCCGAAGCTTTAGCGAAGGAAGGCTCTATACTCACACTCAGTACTGTTTTTGTGAACCTAGGTGTGCTACTTTCGAACCAATTTCTTGTTGATTTGAAAAAAATAGCTTTGCTCCATGATCTCGTTATTACAGAATAACAATTGCAAAATTGTAGGCCTGAATGATAGAAGGCATGCATAAATTAAACCTGAAGTTCTTGAATCTAATAATTCTCTCATTGATTGATCCAGAATCATTATGGAATCAAGTTTCTCTTTTAGCTCAAGATTTATTGATTGTGAAAATATCTCACAAGAAATTAAAGAAATAGCTAATAAAATAGTTCGTCTCATCATTAACATGGTGCTTTAAATTGGCTACAACAACCGAATAAACACCACTAGTGGCGTTTATTCCCATTATATCGTTATCCTGAATAATATACATCTTGCAAAACTACTTATTAGATACAGATCTTACCCGCCGCTTCTTCCCCTTATCAGGATGCTCCTTTACCCACTCCATATACCTGTAATAGGTCGATTTACTTAACTTTAGTATCTGAAGAATCTCCTGAACCGGCTTATCAGTGTCAGCAAGGGCTTGGGCCATATAGGCTTTACTTTGCGATTCTTTGTTCAATCCCGGCTTTCTTCCACCTACACGCCCTTTTTTACGGGCAGCCTCCAAACCGGCTCTTGTTTTTTCACTTATCAATTCTCGCTTAAATTCAGCCTTCATTTAAGTCCCATTAAACGTTAGTTCGTGAGACTAATTTCTGAAACGAGTTTATGGGAATAAGTTACGAAATTAATTTTAACTTATATTTTTATACTATTAAGATCAGATGTAAGTTTTGTATTCTATACACACCCCCTCATTCCCCCTCTCAAAGAGGGGGATGCCTAAATACGAGCTATTTTTCATAATGATATAAGTTTGTTTTTTGCAATTAGGAAAAGCCTCCTCTTGAGAGGAGGTTTGGAGGTGTGTCATTTTTCATCCCACAAAACCCTTGTTTAAACGGATAGTGTAGTTTGATCGATGAGACAAAGCAGATGTTTTGAATTTCTTATCGTTGAAGAGTAATCAAATGATAAACATACAAAAGCATGAGTATCAGTGTAAGTCAAGAGAAAACAGTGTGATGTTCAAGCTCGAAATTCGCTCTCATACTAAATAACCTAACAGATTGGTTTTCTTACTAATTTCAAAGTGTGAGTTGGAGTGTGAGTCCAGAGGGACAAAAACAGTACTGAGTATTCGTATTTCACTCTTGCTCTATACTCACACTCAGTACTGTTTTTATGTGACCCCGGTGGGGCTCGAACCCACGACCCGCAGATTAAGAGTCTGCTGCTCTGCCAGCTGAGCTACGAGGCCGCTGCAAAAATAGAAAATTCTCCTTACCAACAAATAAATTTTGCCATCTGATTACCGGAATTCTGGATTACGGTAAGCAAAGGGCCCTTGAACCTGCAATCAAAAACCACAAGACAATGAATCCATCTTATCTTTCTGTTCCTGATATATTCCGTTAAGATCATTTTTAAGAAAGGGATTTAAGACAGCGTATAGCTATCACGAACTCAGATTACCATTGAATTAAAAAAAACTATCCATCTTATGGATCTGGTCAAAACTTCCATATTTTGTATCTGTTTTTTGTAACCTATTTGTTGAAAATAAGGTTATACTTAATTATTGGTATCCTCAAAATCAGATGTTTGATTGCTTGGCTAATTTTATCATCAAAAAAAGAAGATCATGTCATGTAGCAGGTTTTTTGATCATTTTTAGTTACTTTAGAATAACGAAGAATCTTCTTTTAATAAAAAGAATCGAATATCTGCTTCCGGTTTAAGCTGCTTTTATTAATTTGGTATGAATTCAAACACAATCCTTAAAAAATGAAAAAACTTGCTGTCGGGTTTTTTATCCTTGCCTTATCTGCTTCCT
>CAYQDZ010000111.1:0-10071 GCA_964416375.1 uncultured Bacteroidales bacterium | reverse complement strand
ATCACAAATAAATAATTAAAATTCATTCATTTTTATGAATAATGCAGGCTAAATAGCATTGAATTTGTATATCCTGTTAATAAGCTAATGCAAAAAGAACCCTTTGTTTTGATGGTTTACCGGAATAGATGCATTTTCCTTCTTCAGGATCAGAATCAAAAGGAATACATCGGATAGTCGCTTTGGTTTCTTCCTTAATTTTAAGTTCTGTTTCGCTGGTTCCATCCCAGTGAGCCATGACAAATCCACCTGTGGTTGACATGATTTTCCTGAATTCTTCCCAATCATTGACCTGAAAAGTATTTTTCTTTCTGAAAGCCAATGCTTTATCATAAATATTTTGCTGAATTGCATCCAGCAACTCTGTGGTATATTTTTCAATTTCATCAATCGAAATGGTATTTTTCTCAAGCGTATCCCGGCGGGCAACTTCTACAGTACCATTCTCAAGATCACGGGGTCCTAATGCCAAACGCACCGGAACACCTTTTAGTTCATATTCTGAAAATTTCCAACCGGGCTTGTGTGTCTCTCTGTTATCATATTTCACTGTAAGTCCTTTCGATTCCAGTTTTGCTTTTATTTTTTCAACCGTCTTTGAAATTTCCTTAAGTTGATCTGAATTTTTATATATGGGGATAATAACTACATGTATAGGAGCAATTTTTGGCGGAATGATCAGTCCGTTGTTATCGGAATGGCCCATAATCAATGCACCTACCAGTCTTGTGGTGACGCCCCATGAGGTAGCCCATACATACTCTTCTTTGCCCTCTTTTGAGGTAAACTTCACATCAAATGCTTTGGCAAAATTCTGTCCCAGAAAATGAGAAGTTCCCGATTGCAATGCTTTTCCATCTTGCATCAAAGCCTCAAAAGTATAGGTGTTTTCTGCACCGGCAAAACGTTCAGTTTCTGTTTTGTCTCCCTTGATGACAGGAAGTGCCAGATAGTTTTCCGTAAAGTCAACGTAAACATCCAGCATACGAAGAGCTTCTTCCTGTGCTTCTTTTTTTGTGGCATGTGCAGTATGACCTTCCTGCCAGAGAAATTCAGTCGTACGCAGGAACATTCTGGGCCGCATCTCCCAACGCACTACATTGGCCCACTGATTAATCAGAAGAGGTAAGTCACGGTATGATTGCACCCAGTTCTTATATGAATTCCAGATAATGGTCTCTGATGTAGGACGGATGATCAATTCTTCTTCCAGGCGTGCCTCTTCATCCACTACAATACTCTTTCCATCGTCCGATTTTTTCAGTCTGTAATGAGTCACTACTGCACATTCTTTGGCAAAACCTTCAACATGCTTGGCCTCTTTGCTGAAAAAGGATTTGGGAATAAACAATGGGAAATATGCATTGACGTGTCCTGTATCCTTGAACATCTTATCCAAAATGGCCTGCATCTTTTCCCAGATAGCATATCCGTATGGTTTGATGACCATGCAACCTCTGACTACCGAATTTTCTGCAAGATCTGCCTTGGCCACCAAATCGTTGTACCACTGTGAATAATTTTCTTCTTTGTTTGTCAATTCTTTTGCCATGTTATCTGTTTTGGTATAGTATTTGATTTCTTTTATTTTAAAACAATTCGTGCAAAGTAAAAAAATATTATTTATATATTCACCAAAATAAGAAATAGGAGGGTTGGCCATGAAAAAATTTAACTACATATTAGTGTTTGCGAGTCTGATGGCAATTTCTTTTCAAGTAAATTACCTCGACGCGCAGGAGTATGACGACCTATACTATTCTCCAAAGGATGATAAGGCAAAAGAGGAACTGAAAGATGAGGGTTCCCAAAAAAGTGATTATGAAAAATACTTAGAATCTTTGGAGAAAGAAGCTAATAATAAATCTGACGGCTTTGCCAAAGATACAAATGTTCAGGTTAATAAGGAATATGATGAGGATCTTGATTATGTAGGATCTGAATACAATGGTGAAGAGAATAAATCTTCACAAAATTCAGATAAGGATTATTATGATGAAGACAGGGATTATGAGTCAAGGATCAGACGGTCCAATGCTCAATGTTACGGCTGCGGTTATTATGACGTTATGTACGTTGATCCTTACCCAAGCTGGGGTTTCAGCTTTTCCATGGGATATCCTTACTCAAGCTGGGGAATGTCCTACGGTTATCCTTCTCCCTATTACTATTATGGCTGGCGTTACCGCCATTATTCTCCATACTATTCATGGTATCCGTATAATTATTCCTATTACGATTATTATCCTTCATATTATAATTCCTATGCGTATTATAACAGGGATGCCTATCATACGAATCGTTATTACGGACATGGTTATAGAAGCACCAGGGGTTCAAACAGCAGCTATTCTTCGCAACGTGGTTATGCCGTAAGTCCGACATCGACTTCCGGTACTGCAAGATCGGCAGATTATAACTCAAGAACTTCGACTACAAGTACTGCAAGGTCGACAGATTATAACGCCAGGTCCGCAACAACAGGTACCAGTTCTTCAAGTGCCAGGGCCAAGACACCTTATAGTTCTGTGAGAAGGGATGCAAGTTCAAGCCCGGAGAACAGGCGCACACAGGAGTACAACAGAACAAGCACAAGAACTGAAACAAGATCTGCTTCACCAGATCGTAATGAGACAAACCGCAGCTATACTGAACCTGCGAGATCGAATTCTTCTTCAGGCAGTAATAATTCGTATAACAGGACTTCAACAAACAGACAGTCGACGTATACAAGACCAAGTTCAACGGAAAGATCTTCCAATACACAGCAAAGAAGCTCAACTACAAGAAGTTATAGTACACCAAGCAGAAGTTCCAATAGTGGTACTTCAAATTCGAGAAGCTATAGTTCGCCAAGTCGGTCTTCCGGCAACAGTTCCTATAACAGAAGTTCTTCAGGAACACGAAGCAGTAGCTCATACAGTTCGTCAGGATCCAAAAGCAGTTCATCCTCTTCAGGAACCAGTTCTTCCGGTTCCCGAAGCAGCAGTTCGTCAGGATCCCGAAGCAGCAGCTCTTCCAGCTCATCAAGCCGACGCTAATTTTTTATCTTAATCCTTAAATTTTAGATTATGAAAAGGCTCATTCCTTTATTCATATTAGTCATTGCTTGCTCACAACTATCAGCACAAAATTGGGTTGATGCATTAAGGTATTCCCAGAATTATGCAGGTGGTACAGCCCGATCAGCAGCCATGGCTGGAGCATTTGGCGCCCTTGGTGGTGATTTCTATTCGGTATCTCAGAATCCTGCAGGTCTGGGAGTATATCGTGGCTCGGAGTTGAGTTTTACACCTGAACTGTATCACAATAATACAAGTTCACGGTATCTGGGTAATGAAGAAGAAGATTACAGATACAATTTCAATATCAGCAATTTTGGCTATGTAGGTACAATCAATAATAACAAAGATAAAGGCTTTATAGGTGGAAGTTTTGCATTTGGATTTAACCGGCTGAATAATTTCCATAGCAATGTAGTGATAGAAGGTGTAAATACTGAATCATCACTTGGTGAATTGTATGTGTCAACTGCCAACAATGGAACTGATGGCAACCCCGTTGATCTGGTTGATTTACAACCCTTTAATGAAGGTTTGTTTTTTGACAGTGAGGTAATGGGAATAGATACTATGACCGGGTATTTCCTAAACCAGGGCATCATAGATGAAAGCGGGGCAATAAATAACACACAAAGGAATATCATTGAGCGTTCGGGAAAAATGAACGAATGGGTTTTTGCTGCAGGATTTAACTATGGACATTTTCTCTATTTTGGAGCCACTTTTGCTATTGTCCCCATACATTTTGAAGAACGATCAAATTATAGGGAAATTCCTGTTTCAGGTGGTGACTACCATTTCAATTACTACGAAAACCTTAGGGTAACAGGGACAGGATATAGTGGCAAATTCGGAGTGATAGCAAAACCTGTTTCCATGCTCCGCTTAGGAATCGCATTTCATACTCCGGTGGTGTATTATCTCGACGAAGTGTATGAATCCAATATAACTTCTTCCTTTGTGTCCGGCATTGTGTATCCGGTGGAATTTGACGAAAACGGAAACCAACAAGTATTATATGATGCAGCACAGGATTACAAGATAGTTACACCCTACAAACTCATTGGTAGTGTCGGTGTTACATTAAGCAAATTTGCCATTGTCAGTGCCGATGTGGAATACATTGATTATTCATCTATGCGCTTAAGAAAAGGAGGGGATGGATATAACTTTTATGAAGAAAACCAGGGAATAGAGGCAATATACAGAAAGACATTGAACGTAAAAACCGGGGCTGAATTCAGGTTAAACAGCCTGTATTTAAGAGGTGGATTTGGTTATTACGGGAGTCCTTACAAGGAAAGTGAAATAAATTACGATGCGCATCAGTACAATTACACAGCCGGCATCGGATTCAGAGAGAAACACTTTAGCGCTGACTTGGCCTGGAATTATAAGGTGTATGATGAAAGGTATATATTGTACAATCTGGATAAGCCCTATGCAAGCAATTTAGACTCCAGAACATCAAGGTTCCTGTTAACATTTGCCTTCAGGTTCTAAGTCATTGAATAGTTCTTTAAGAATTTACAGGGCATCGTGTACCTGATATCATTCCGAGACTGTTTTTTTACATAGGTAAACAGCTTGTGAGCCTTCATGAAACAACAGGTCAATGAAGCTTAAGTTTTCTATAAAACCGTGTTTTTCTGCAAATACCTGGAAATAGGGAAGCGGAGAAAAATCCGGGTCGTGCTTTCTCATTCTTCTTTTTGGGTGTATCGTATCCCTGTAGTCACAAACAGAAGCATCTGCTTCAGATTGAAATGATGGAGTCTTTTTATAGTCAGGATTATAGCCTATAATAGCATACAGACTATCAAGAAGAAAAAAATTCCATTCCAGGAGATATTTAAATTTCTTCTTATACAGAATCCTTATCTCTTCTTCGAATATCTCGAAAAACGGACTGTATTTGTATGCAGAAACGATGGCTTTCCAATGGGTTTTGTTCCAGGGCATGTCGTAATCAATTAACACATCCTGTGTTTTTGTATTGTTGCCACCAGGACGTTTGACAGGTATTACAAGATCAAGTGCACCGTTTGCTCCATAAATGCTTGCACGATTTCTGTAACTTTGCTTCTGGTAGTTGTCATGCACTTCAATGGATACATCATCAAAACCAAGAAGCTTGGAAAAGTACTGAATATTAGGCAGATAGGCAGTAGAGAGCAGGATTTTCTTACATTTCTGCATGAAAAAGTGTACTATAACTTGTTAATCATACTGGCAAGGTAACCGGCACCGAATCCATTATCTATGTTAACAACACTTACTCCGCTTGCACAGCTTGTGAGCATTCCGAGCAATGCCGAAAGTCCGCCAAAATTCGCTCCATAGCCCACAGAGGTAGGAACAGCAATAACCGGCTTATCAACCATACCACCAACAATGCTCGGGAGTGCTCCTTCCATACCGGCAACAACAATGATTACACGGGCTTTTCTTATGTCGCTAACATGGTCATAAAACCGATGGATGCCGGCAACACCCACATCGTGGTATCTTTTCACATCGTTGTCGAAAATTTCTGCAGTTACCGCAGCTTCTTCGCTTATCGCCATATCAGAAGTTCCTGCAGATACCAGCGCAATGTGGGTATCAGGCTTTTTACCGGTTGTTTTCCTGATGGTAAGACAATTTGCCATTTCATGAAAAACGGCGTCACTGGCAATTTTTTTCACTTTCTCATATACCTCTTTGGTGGTTCGCGTTACCAGGATGTTGTTGTCGTGTTGCAACATATATTCAACAATACCAAAGATTTGATCAGGGGTTTTATTCAGGCCGAAGACAATTTCAGGGTAACCTGTACGCAACTGACGGTGGTTATCCACTTTGGCATAATTCAATTCTTTGTAATCAAAATCCTTGAACAAAGAAATTGCTTCTTCCGGTTGAAGCTTGTCTTCTTTAACTTCTGATAAAATCTCCTTTAGTTTCTTTTCATTCATTTTTCATTTTTTTTACACAATCCTCAACTTCAGAGTATATTATTTGTAAACTCACTTTGTGTTTTTTTGCAGCTTTCACACAATCATCATATTCCGCCTTAAATTTAATCGACTTCCCTGAATATATTCCTTCTTTGATCCTGATCTTTCCAAAAGCCGTCTCAATACTTGTGACTTTGCTTTCAAGCATTGTTTTTGTTACAGGTAGATAACGCAAACCCAGGGAAGTTGTTTCCTTCAGAAGGACTTGTTCAATATTTTTGTGTTTAGTCTTTTGGCACAATACTTTAATTTGTACCGCTGGTCTTGACTTTTTCATAATGATCGGAACAAGGAAAACATCCTGAGCGCCTTCTTCCAGGAGAGTATCTATAAGATAATCATAATGTTCAGGGCTCATGTCATCGATGTTGCATTCAAACAACATAGCTTCCGCATTTTCCATATTTTCCGATTCGGATACTGTACCTGAGTATACTCTAAGTACATTGGGTATTTGAAGATCATAATGCCCGATGCCGTATGCGATTTTATCCATTGTAAAATTCGTCTGATCGGTGAACTCATCAACAAACACCTTTAAAATGGCCGCTCCCGTCGGTGTGGTGGTTTCTTTATCAACCGCCCCTTTTTTTACCGGTATATCTTTCAATATTTCTGCTGTGGCAGGAGCAGGCACAGGGTAAGTACCATGAGCACATTTAACGAAGCCTCCGCCCATTTCAACAGTTGAAGAAAGTATTTTATCGGGTTTCAGGTAGTCGATACAAATTGCTGCGCCAACAACATCAACAATTGAATCTACAGCCCCCACCTCATGAAAATGTATTTCATCAATACTTTTCGAATGGATCTTTGCCTCAGCTTTACCAATCTCCTGAAAGGTCAGCATACTTTTTTCTTTTATATAGGCGCTTAAACTACTGCCTTCAATGATTTTTTTTATGTCTGAGAGATTTCGCTGCTCTTCTGAATGTTCATGGTGATGGTGTGTATGTTGATGCACAGCTTTATTATGGAGTTTTACTGTCACAAGGGTACCACTTATGCCATTTTTTATACTTGCATCTGCTTTGATCTCATATCCTTTCAGATTCAGTTTTTCCAATTCCTTTATGAGGTATTTGGAAGGAACACCCAGGTCAATTAAGGCGCCCAGATTCATATCCCCGCTTATGCCTGCAAAACAATCATAATATAAAATTTTCATCTTTCCTGGCGATTTATATAAAGATTAATACACCTGTGTAAAACAGATGATGAAACTACAAATATATTGATCCTTAGATTGAATTTAAATTATAAGGGAAAATTAAGAAAGTTCATGTTAAGAATTGTCTTTTCATTAAATTTCTGCAACAATAAAAAACAAAACTATTAAACAAGCATGATTAAAATAATCATATAACTAACCAGATTATGATTATTTTTATTCATGAGGTTCCATGTGACAATTAAAAATAAATTATAAACACATGAAAAGGAGAGAATTTATTCGTCGATCGGTTGCTGCCTCAGTAGCTTCGGGAGCCCTGTTTTCTATGGGAAGATGGAATACTATACTGGCATCAGGCACAAACCTTTCTTTGCCTTTTGATCTCGTGGCGGTCAAAAATGGCCAGCCGACAGAGATGTTTGATAGGGGTATTGCTGCATTGGGAGGAATGAAAAACTTTTTAAAACCAAACCAGACCGTTGTTGTAAAACCAAATATTGGATGGGATGCGGTTCCTGAACGTGCTGCCAACACCAATCCCGAACTTGTTGGGCATATTGTTAAACTTTGTCTCGATGCAGGAGCTAAAAAAGTTACGGTTTTTGATAAGACATGTGATGAATGGACCCGATGCTACAAGAACTCAGGAATTGAAAATGCAGTGAAAGACAATGGGGGACAGATGGTTACTGGAGCAACGGAAGCTCATTATCAAGAGGTAAAAATACCAAAAGGTGTATCGCTTAAAACTACCAAAGTACATAAGTTGATTCTGGAGTCGGATGTATTTATTAATGTTCCTGTCTTAAAAAACCATGGAGGAGCACAGATGTCACTGACCATGAAGAATCTTATGGGAGTTGTCTGGAACCGTCGTTATTACCATGCAAACAATTTGCATCAGTGTATAGCAGATTTTGCAACCTACAGGAAACCCAACCTGAATGTGGTGGATGGTTACCGGGTAATGAAGCGGAACGGACCAAGGGGTGTATCGGTAAACGATGTGGATACAATGAAATACCAGATTCTTAGTACGGATATGGTGGCAGCCGATACGGCGGCGACAAAAGTTTTTGGCATGGAAACAGACAGAGTAAAGCACATTGGTATGGCTGAAGGATTGGGTGTTGGAACTACCGATCTTGATTCGCTTAATATTAAACGTATTTCTATATAATGAAAAAACAGAAATGGTTGCGTCCTGTAAGGATTCTCATTTCAATCCTTTTTCTTACAGGTTTTGTATTGATATTTTCAGATGTAAAAGCGAAACTTCCTTCCGGCATAAGTTTGTTTTTTACATCCTTTCAATTTTTACCTTCTTTTCTGAAGTTTCCGCATGTGCCGGGAATTGTTACATCTGGATTTGTTCTTATTATTTTGTTGACTCTGTTTTCAGGACGGGTCTATTGTTCAACATTTTGTCCGATGGGTATCATGATGGATGTGCTGGGCTATATAAAAAGAAAACTCCCCTTGAAACAAAAAAGAAGAAAGTATAAAAAGCCTTTGAACTATATCAGATATACGATTCTGGGCCTTGCTGTTTTGTCCTTGTTTTTCACCGGACTATTAGCTATTAACTGGCTTGATCCGTATGCTAATTTCGGAAGAATTGTATCCTCTTTGTATCAGCCGGTATTTATTGCATTGAATAATGTGCTTTCAAAATTGCTCACAAGTTTAAATATATATTCTATTCAGCCATTGGTATTTAGAGTGTTTCATCCTTTGCCTTTTGCTTCCGGACTAACCATGTTCCTGGTGGCTGCAAGCATGGTATTTTTTCGGGACAGGTTGTATTGCAATACCATTTGTCCCGTAGGTGCTATTCTCGGCCTGCTTTCAAAAGCATCTTTCCTGAAAATAAGAATTGATAGTTCAAGTTGTACGCAATGCGGAAAGTGTCAGACTTCCTGCAAAGCAAACTGCATAAACATCAAAGAAATGCGGATTGATGAATCCCGGTGTGTTTCTTGTTTCAATTGCATTAAGGTATGTGAAGAATCTTCTATTGGATACAGAAATACCTGGAAATCCGTACCCGGAATTTCTGAAACTACGAATACTGATAAACGGGACTTTATTAAGGCAAGTGTGTTGTTTCTTGGTATCAACCCCTTATTGGCAAAGGCAGAACGTGGAGGCAAAGAAGAGCATCATCACCGCAAACGATTTTGCACACGTGGCCCTATTAGTCCTCCGGGTTCCGGAAGCATCAGTCATTTGAAAAGCAATTGCATAGCTTGCCAGTTATGTATTTCCGTATGTCCTTCTGATGTATTGCAACCGGCATATTTAGAGTATGGTTTCACAGGGATGATGTTGCCGCGCCTTGACAACAAGGCCGGTTTTTGCAACTATGAGTGTACCAAATGTGGTGAGGTTTGTCCTACAGGCGCTATTTTGTCGTTAACAAAAACAGAGAAAAAACAAACACAGATTGGTACTGTTCAATTCCGACAAAGGCTTTGCATCGTTGAATCTGAGGGTACAGCTTGTGGTTCATGTTCAGAACATTGTCCGACCCAGGCTGTATACATGGTACCTTATAAAGATGAATTAACCATACCTGAAATAAACCCGGATATTTGTGTTGGTTGTGGGGCATGCGAGCATGCCTGTCCTGTTACTGATCCTCATGCTGCAATATTTATTTATCCTCATGAAGTGCACCAGGAAGCTCAAGTGCCGGTTACCGAAAAAGTAGAAGCAGATTCAACAGAGGAATTTCCTTTTTAATAAAAGTCCGGTTTTCGGAACAAGATCATTTAATTCTCTTAAACATTCTTCGTAGCCGGACATTAGCAGGAAAAGTTTTATCCCGGTTAAG
>CAYQDZ010000110.1:0-10211 GCA_964416375.1 uncultured Bacteroidales bacterium | reverse complement strand
ACTTTTTGGACAGCCTCTTTTGTTTTTTATCGGCTAAAAAGCAGCTCGCGATATTTCGGCAAGGGCCATATTTCGTTATCCACAATTTGTTCCAGTTTGTCAATATGATAACGAACATCTTCAATATAAGGTAGTACTGTTATATAATATTGGTTTGCCTTTTCCCTGATATTTGTTATTACATTTGCTTTCTTTCTGGCTTCGGTCATATCATGAACCTTAGCTTTTATATTTGTAATATGCTCGGAAATTGTCCTTATCAATTCCTGCCTTGCACTTGCCAGGCTCTTAAACTCAGCCTGTCCAAATGTTTCTTTCAAAGCCTTGACATTTTCCATAAGTCCTGTTTGGTATTTTATGGCAATAGGTATTATCTGACTTAATGCAATATCACCAATCACTCTTGATTCTATTTGTATTTTCTTTGTATAATTATCATACCGGACATCTGTCCGTCCTTCAAGTTCTTTCTCATTCAAGACTTTCTGTGATTTAAACAAACGTTTTGATTTTGCAGAGAGATAGCTATCAAGTGAATCAATTACACTGGTAACATTCGTAAGGCCTCTTTTTTTAGCTTCTTTTTGCCACTCTTCGCTATAGCTGTTCCCCTCAAAACGCACATTCTTTGATTCAATAATGTATTTTCTGATCACCTGAAAAATAGCCTCATCTTTTTTAACTCCCTTATCAATTAATCCATCAACATCTTTCTTAAATTGAACTAATTGTTGGGCTACTGCCGTATTTAACACAGTCATTGGTGCTGCGCAATTCATGGTAGATCCCACTGCCCTGAATTCAAAACGATTTCCTGTAAATGCAAATGGCGAAGTACGGTTTCTGTCCGTGTTGTCAAGAAGAATTTCCGGAATTTTACCAACGTCCAGTTTTAGTTCTGTCTTTTCATCAGGAGTCATTTTTTTACTGGTAACCCTTACTTCCAGTTCATCGAGCATGCCGGATATTTTGTTCCCGACAAAAACGGACATGATCATAGGTGGAGCTTCATTTCCCCCCAGTCGCAAGGCATTTCCCGCCGATACAATACTGGCCCTTAGCAAATCCTGATTGGTGTAAACTGCTTTTAAAGTACAAACGAGAAAACTCAGAAACTGCATGTTTGTTTTTGGTTTGCTGCCGGGCGATAAGAGGTTAATCCCTGTATTGGTCATCAGTGACCAGTTGTTATGCTTTCCGGAACCATTGATTCCTTTAAAAGGTTTTTCATGAAATAATACAATAAAATGATGGCGCCTTGCTATTCTTTTCATAATATCCATCAATAAAATATTATGATCCACTGCCAGATTACACTCCTCAAATACAGGGGCTACCTCATACTGGTTGGGTGCCACCTCATTGTGCTTGGTACGCAAGGGTAGTCCAAGTTTATAAGCTTCTATTTCAAACTCCCTCATAAACCCACTTACCCGCTCGGGTATAGATGAAAAATAATGGTCGTCCAGTTGCTGATCTTTTTCTGAAGCATGACCTACTAAGGTACGTTCGGTCATAATAAGATCAGGCCTTGCAAAATAAAGTGCCTCATCAACAAGGAAATATTCCTGTTCAACTCCCAGCACAGAATATACTTTGGTAACATTTTTGTCAAAATATTCACACACATCAACAGATGCTTTATCAATAGCAGATAATGCTTTTAATAAAGGAGTTTTGTGGTCAAGGGCCTCGCCTGTGTAAGACACAAAAACCGTTGGTATGCTTAAAGTGTTGCCTACAATATAAGCCGGAGATGAAGGATCCCAGGCAGTATAACCTCTTGCTTCAAAGGTATTGCGAATACCTCCGCTCGGAAAACTGCTTGCATCAGGTTCCTGCTGTGCCAGGTGCTGACCGGAAAACTTTTCAACGACTCCACCAAATTCCGTGAATTCAATAAATGCATCGTGTTTTTCAGCAGTACCATCAGTCAAGGGGTGAAACCAATGCGAAAAATGTGTTGCTCCCATTTCAAGCGCCCAGGATTTCATGCCTGCAGCAACCTTGTCAGCAAGCTTCCTGTCGATCCTTATGCCTTTTTCGATGCATTCCATCACGCCATCATATGCATCCTGAGATAGGTGGCGCTGCATTTTTTCCTTATCGAAGACATTTACTCCAAAATAATCGGATGTTTTCTTTTCCGGAGCCTCCTTATGTATTGGCTTCCTGGTATTTGCATCATGAACTGCCTGAAATCTGATGATTGCCATATTTGTAACTTTTAAATTGTAAGGATTTTCGTGACAAATATAACTTTTTATCACATGGAGGCCCTAATATTTAACCAACAGCTTAGAAATAGTAAATAAAATTCGGAAATACCTTTGAATTTTAATATCTCCCTACCGCTTTTTAAATTTTGTATAAAAATGATAAAACCATGGAATGGTTTCAATTCCCTTGTAGAAATTTGCCAAAGGAAAATTCTCATTCGGAGAATGTATTGCATCGGTGTCAAGACCAAAACCAAGAAGTACGGCTTTTATTCCGAGTATTTCTTCAAAAGTAGCTATTACGGGAATACTTCCTCCACTACGAATCGGTAAGGGTTCTTTTCCCAGTGTTTTTTCCATTGCTTCTATCACTGCTTTTGTTTCCAGAGATTTCCACGGAACAACGTAGGCATTGCCGCCATGAAGAGTCATAAAATTAATACTTATGCCCGGTATTTTTAGTTTCAAAAAATACTTTTTAACTAAATTTTCAATTTCTTCCGGAGTCTGATCCGGAACCAGTCTCATTGAAATTTTAGCCGAAGCCTTTGCAGGGAGAATGGTTTTGGCTCCTTCATCCGTATATCCCCCCCAAATACCATTTACATCAAGCGTGGGCCGGATTCCGAGACGATCTATCGTGCTAAATTCTTCTTCTCCATATAAATCAAATACTCCAATACTCTTCTTTAACTCAGTTTCATCCAGAAGTACCTTGTTTAAAAGTTCCCGTTCCTTGCTTTCAACCCTTTTCACCGAATCATAAAATCCAGGAATGGTAATTCTTCCATTACCATCCTTCAAATCGGAAATAATATCTGTCAGCACATTTGCCGGGTTATTAACTGCTCCACCATACAAACCTGAATGAAGATCTCTTTTTGGCCCTGTAACAGTTATCTCAAAATATACCAGACCTCTCAAACCAACTGTTATCGTTGGGATTTTTAAGGAAAGTATAGTAGTATCTGAAACAAGAATTGCATCGGCAGCTAACAAATTCTTGTTCTGTAAACAAACATCCTTTAAAGCAGCAGAACCTATCTCCTCCTCTCCTTCAATTAAGAACTTTACATTACAGGGAAGTTTGTTTTCAGCAACCATATATTCAAAAGCTTTCAGTTGCATAAACAGTTGGCCTTTATCGTCATCTGCTCCTCGGGCAAAAATCTTTTCATCTCTTATTACAGGCTCAAAAGGAGGCGATTCCCATTCATCGATCGGGTCTGGTGGTTGAACATCGTAATGCCCGTATACCAATAAGGTTGGCAATGATGAATCTACAATTTTTTCACCATAAACTACTGGCCAGCCACTTGTTTGTATAACTTCACTTTTATCAGCTCCCGATTTCAATAGATTTTCCTTTATGTATTCACAGGCTGCCAACATTGCCTTTCCATTGTTTTTATCAGCACTGACGGAGGGAATTCGAATGAAATCAAACAATTCATCCAGAAATCGTGTTTTGTGTTTTTCAATGTAATCAATTACACTTACCATGTTCAGAAGTTTATTTTCGAAATTAGTAAATCATCATCAATAATCACTTTGTACTCTCATTATTATTCTGATTGAGGGTGACTATTTTCCTTTCAATGATGAAAAATTCTTACTTTTAAAGGGGTTAATTTTATTGTATGAACCACGCACTAAAAAGCACTATTATTATCATACTGGTTATGATCTTTCTTCCGACAATAATTTTTTCAATTTATGAAATAGGTTCTTTACGTAAGAATGAGAAAGTTATTGAAACGATATATAATAACCAGCTTGATGCCATCCTCTATTCCGTAAATCAATATTCAGAAGATGCCATTGGCAGTTGGGCTAATAAACTGGAAGCCATACTTCGAAAGGAGGAAACAATCAATGAAAAAGCAATGCAGCAATTTATCAGTGAAATCGCTTCGGTAAGTCAGGTGTTGCAGTTTGACGCAGAAATTTTGTTGCTTTTTTCTGTTTCACAAACTCATGTTGAACAGGAAGACACTGAAACAGTGAAAACATTGCTCGAAGAAAACGACACCATCCTCAATCGACTACAAACATACTTGAGAGAGGAATACCGAAAAATAGAATCCTTTTCTTTAGAAAGTTCAAACAAGCAGCTGATCGTATTTGCAACTGAACACCAGAAAACGTTTTTTTATCATGTCATCATTTTTGATCCTGTCCAGTTTATCAATGAAATATTGGATCCGAAAATTCAGGAAATAGCACAAAATGAATTTTCTATCTCAGCCTATATGAAAGATACAGATTCTCTTATATATAGTTCAGATAAGCTATTTGCCGACACGGAAATCACACATGCAAAAACCTTCTGGCTGATTCCGGATTACAATCTGGGGATTAAACTGAAAAACGAAACAATAAGTGACCTTGTAAAATCAAGATCAAAAAAGAATCTTATATTGATATTTATCATCGATCTCGGATTAATTTTTGGCATATGGTTAATATACAGGAATGTACGAAAACAGCTTGAATTATCGCAATTGAAATCGGATTTTGTTTCAAACGTTTCGCATGAAATAAGAACTCCGCTTGCATTAATTAGTATGTATATTGAAACACTTGAGCTTGGCCGTGTGAAAGCCAAAGCGAAAGTGCAGGAATACTATGGAATCATCCTGCAGGAGACACAGCGTCTTTCGGGAATAGTGAATAAAATCCTGAACTTTTCACAAATTGAAAGTGGCAAAAAGAGGTATAAGTTTGAATTGACTGACATTAATTCTGTTGTTTGTGAGATTGCTTCTACTTTTAAATTTAATTTTGAAAACAAAGATTTTATATATTCAATGAACTGTTCAAAAGATCTTCCGGAAATTTATGCAGATAAAGAAGCCATTGCAGATGCTCTTGTGAACATCATTGATAATGCCATAAAATATAGTCTGGAAGAAAAAAAGATAATGGTTTCTACTGGTGTTGAAAAGAATTGGGTATTCATTGATGTAAGCGATAAAGGAATCGGAATTTCAGAGAATGAGTTGAAACATATTTTTGAAAAATTTTATAGGGTGACAGAAAAAAACATTGCATTAAAAGCCAAAGGTTCCGGCCTTGGTTTAACCATTGTAAAGCATATTATTGATTCACATAAGGGGAAGATTGAAGTAAAAAGTAAAAAAAGTGTCGGCACAACATTCAGGCTATTACTTCCAGTAAAATAAAATGATAAAACTATGGCTAAAATTCTTATTGTTGAAGATGAAAAGCATATGCTGCAAGGACTAAAAGACAACTTAGAATTTGAGGGTTACGAGGTTGATGTTGCAGACAAGGGACAATCCGGGTTAAACAAAATTCTGGAGAATACATTTGATTTAATCATTCTGGATGTTATGCTGCCTGAAATTTCAGGTTTCGATATCTGTAAAACCGTACGAAAAAAAGGCATCATGACTCCCATCATTTTGTTGACTGCCAAAGGAGAAGAGCTCGACAAAGTGCTGGGACTTGAATTGGGAGCAGACGATTACATGACCAAACCTTTCAGCTTAAGGGAACTCCTGGCGAGGATAAAAGCAATATTACGCAGAACTGAAAAAGTCCGCGATGAGAAAAATCACCCACAGTTATTGAAAATAGGAAAGCTTTCAGTAAATTTTAAAAATTATGAAGCATACAGTAACAAAAAAATGGTAAAGATGTCTCATAAAGAATTTGAGATTTTGCACTTTTTATATAACCAGGCCAATGCAACTGTTCATCGTGATGATCTGATGAGTGAGGTATGGGGAATAGAGTATGATATTACAACCCGTACCGTGGATAATTTCATCCTTAAACTACGTCAAAAAATTGAATCCGATTCCAACCAACCCCGGATCATTCTTACAGTACATGGCGTAGGATATAAGATGGTACTATAGCAGACATTAGGATTTCACAGGAAGGGCAATTTGAAATGTACTTCCTTCATTGACTTTACTGTCAACCCATATTCCGCCGTTATTCTTTGCAATATACTCTTTACACAAAAGCAATCCCAAACCGGTCCCTGCTTCACCACCGGTACCTTCTCTAATAAAATGCCCGTCAATACTGAATAGTTTATCTTTGTCCTCTTTTGAAATACCAATCCCGCTGTCCTTGACTTTCAGTAAAATCTCATTTTCTTCTTTTGTAAGTTCAATCAATACTTTCCCTTTATCATTGGTGAACTTTACAGCATTTGTTAATAAATTGCGTACTCCCGTGTTAATCATATTTCTATCTGCAAATAATTCAAGGCTCCCGGAGAATTCAAAGTTGATCTCAATTTTCTTATTATGGTACATCTCTTTCAATAGTTCAATATTCTCTTTAACCAGGTCATTCATGCTAAATAATACAGGGTCGAACTTAAGTCGATTGGTTTGTGACCTCGCCCATTGAAGCAAATTCTCTAACAAATTGAATACATTTTCAGATGATTCATCAGGACTCTCATAGTTTCAAATGCACTCTTTTACTGCCTTCTGAATCTTATATTGCTAATTTTCAGGCAATTACAACGATTGCTTTAAATAAAATGCAATTCTTTACAATTTCATGACAATTCATGACATTCTTTTACCTGGCTATGACATAGCCATTTCTTTCGAAACGTAAATTTGTGTGAGTTTAATATGATCAATATGAATACAAACAAAAAACAAAATCATTTCATCCTGAAATCCTGGATTATAATTACAATTATCATCCTGACATTTCATGGAAATCAATCAATTCTGGCATATCATTCCCCGTATTTATGTATTGATAACTTATTGACGGAACGGGATATTATTTCAGAACAATCCATTAAATTATTCCCCGAAAAGTCTGATTCAGAAAGTATAAGAATTGATTTTTCTGCTAAAATTGACACAACCACTGATATGCTCCAATTTTCCAAAGCTTGTTATCATCACTTTAAAAAGCAAAGTTTGTATTCTGTGAGATCAGTGAATCAGCTGTCGAGTAATGAAAAATCCGTTTTCTTTCTATCCGATTTTTCTGCTGTTCTGAATGATAATAAATTCTTTGATAAATCCTAAGGCAATGAAACATATAAAAACAGATCATCGAATATTGCTCACTATAAGAAAAAATCTAATCCTATATTTTTTGCCACTATTTACAGGATTCATTATGTTAAGTTCAAATGTTGTGTTGGCAGAAGATTTAAGGAAAGTAGTACAACTTTCAGGTTACTGGAAGTTTTCCATTGGCGATTTTTCAGAATGGGCAGATCCCAACTATGACGATTCTGATTGGGACGAAATCAAAGTGCCGGATAAATGGGAAAATCAAGGTTACGACGGATACAACGGGTTTGCCTGGTACAGAAAGAATTTTAAAATCTACGAAACAGATAAGGAGGTTCCGATCTTTTTCATCTCCGGAAGAATTGACGATGCAAACGAAATATACTTAAATGGACATTTGCTGGCAAAAAGTGGCAATTTCCCGCCTCAGTACCAAACAGCATATAATCAGAAAAGAAAATACTACATCCCCCGCGAGTATTTGAAGTTTAATCAGAAAAACATCATTGCCATCAGGGTATACGATGAATATCTTGAAGGTGGAATAATTGACCATCCTGTTGGAATTTATATTGATGAAGATTATGAATACCTGGATTTTGTGCTTTTCGGAAAATGGAAATTTCATTTAGGAGATAATAAACAATGGAAATCAGAACATTATAACGATGCATCCTGGAGCAAAATCAATGTGCCTTCAGAATGGGAAAACGAGGGTTTCCAGGAATATGATGGTTATGCATGGTACAGAAAATCTTTTAGCTTGCCTTCGGATCTGAAAAATGAAAAACTTTATCTCTCCCTGGGTAAAATAGATGATTACGATTATGTATACTTAAATGGCGAACTAATAGGGAATGTATTCCACCTGAAAAGAGATGGTGACTATAAAAGACGGGGCTATGAATTCAATGCCCGCAGAATCTATGAAATACCCGAAGATCTCATTCATAAAAATGGCGTAAATGTGATTTCAATCAGAGTATACGATGTGAAATGGCGCGGTGGAATTTACGAAGGACCAATTGGAATTATGAGAGAACCAAATTACAAACAATATAACCGAAAGCATTATGAAAATCAATCATTTTGGGATTATGTGATTGATAAATTTTTTATGGATTAATTGAAAACGATGGAGGATTTTGCAATGAAAACTCGAAAATTAAAGAAAATAGTATCCATTATTTTGGTGCACGTTTTGTTTGGCTTTGGTCTGTTTGCATCACAAAATGAACTTGTACAAATTAAAAATCTGGAAGGACAATGGAAATATTCAATAGGTGAGCGTAAAGAATGGATTTCATCAAGCTATGATGATAGCAACTGGGAAAGTATTCATGTCCCTTCTTCATGGGAAGATCAAGGTTTTTATGGCTACAATGGATTTGGATTTTACCGGAAAAATTTTGTCCTTTCTAAAGAGCATAAAGGAAAAACCCTTTATCTCAATTTAGGTTATATTGATGATGTTGATGAAACCTATATTAATGGACATAAAATCGGATCAACAGGAACATTTCCTCCTACTTACGTCACTGCCTATAATGCCCATAGAATTTATTACATACCTCAGGAATATATTAATTTCGACGGAACAAATACCATTGCTGTTAAAGTTTATGATTCCTATCAACATGGCGGTATTGTTAGCGGAAATATTGGAATATATGCCAATAAATTTGATCTACAACTCAATAGTAATTTGCAGGGCATGTGGAAATTTAAACCAGGCGATGATTTTAACAGAAAAGATCCCGCCTACAATGATTCGGGATGGCGTCAGATATTTGTGCCTGCAAAATGGGAAGATCAGGGGTACAGAAATTATGACGGCTATGCCTGGTATAGAAAAACTTTTTATTACAGAGGAACCATTCCTAAAGGAACAATGATTCTTGTCCTTGGAAAAATTGATGATCTGGATCAGGTATATATTAACGGAACATTCGTTGGCGGAACAGGGGATTTAACATTTCAAATGAATAAAAAAGTAAGAACAGGGGAACAATACAAAGCTTTTAGGGGCTATTATATTCCTGCGGACGTCTTAAAAGGAAATCAAAAAAATGTTATTGCAGTTCGTGTGTATGACGGCCAGGGAGCAGGGGGAATTTATGAGGGCCCGGTTGGCATGGTATCGCAAAAAAAATACATACAGTTTTGGAGGTCCAGAAGAAAGCAGGATTAATAAAAAACAAGAAAACAAAAATTTTCTTGTCATAGGCTAGTGTAGTAATTACTACACTAGGGTTATGTTGGTAAACCAATGATCCAATTAGGCAGAAGGGAAAAAACCATGCGCGATAGAATTGGATCATTGGTTTTTGAATTTCCGGTTTGCCTTGTCTTTTTCAGGATTTAATTTGTGAAGCTTTTTCCAAATCCATATACCATTCTTTTCCAAAACGTTTTTTTAAAGCCTCCTCAACAAAAACATATACCGGGATATTCATTTCATTGCCCATTTTTCTGGCAGGTTCACATATATCCCACTGGTCATAATTTACGGCAATGAATTGATCGTATTTTTTAATTCGTATGGGATACAAATGACAGGATAATGGTTTCCTGAATTTTACCGCTCCTTCGAAATATGCTTTTTCAATACCACATCTTGCAATATTATTCTCAAACACAACGTAAGCACACTCCTTACCATTAATCAGAGGCGTAACTGTTTCGTTTTCATCATCAATCACATGTGTTCCCAGTTGCTCAATGGAATTGATTCCCTCTTTTGACAGAAAAGGTTTGATTTTGTCTATGATTTGAGCAAGTATTTCAACTTCCCCGGTCAGCAGGGGAGCCCCCGCATCTCCCTTTACACAGCAGGCTCCATAGCATTTTTTCAGATCACAACAGAAATTCTTTTCTATTATGTCCAGACTGATTAATGTATCCTTGATCTTTAACATGAAATTATCAATTCGAATGTGAAATAAATTCCGTGGAATACAAATAT
>CAYQDZ010000109.1:0-10282 GCA_964416375.1 uncultured Bacteroidales bacterium | reverse complement strand
CCCGTAGGGGTTTAACTTCCCTGTGAAAGAAAACGGATAGATAAAGTTTATCGGGAATATTTGTTATCGGGAAATTGCTGCCGGAGAATTTTGTGGTATTTCTGGGCGTTTTTTTTATCACCAAGCTGCTCGTAACAATAAATGATGTTCATAAGGGCCATTTCGGAATACGAAAGCTGAGAAGTACTGAAGAGAGTAAATGCCCGGTATTGATCAATCCACGAGTATTTCTGGAAATACTGGTAGCTTCTTTGAAATGCAAGAATAGCGCCCTGCAATTCTCCTTTTTTTAAGTAAAATATTCCTTTTCGGTGCCATCTGGGAATAAGCACTTTCAAATAGATGGATAACAAAAAGTAAAGGGAAACGCCCAAAATGAGGTAATGACTTACATTCAGTGAATACAATATATACAGGATGAAACATAATATTGCAATCTGTGGAATATAGTAATAGTAATTTGTATTACGTATTACAGGAATTTTTCCGGCCATTCCAATCGTTTTAGCAGATCAAAGATATTTAAAAATGGATGATTAAGATGAAATATTGAACAATAAAACCAGGAGGATTGGCTCTTTAGAAATCCAACAATAAACTGCTGGTCAATCAGTTCTTCGATGAAGGGTTTTATTGCCATTTTGAATTGAACAAGATCATTGAAATTGAACTGGTTAGCTTCCATATAGTTCTACCCAGTGCTCAGGTGATGTATTATCTTTTTTGGTGCTATCCTCATTCATAATAAAAGGCTATACATAAATTTAATTTTTAATTTAAGAAAATAGCATGAACCGACAGTAATTTTTTTGTAACTAATTTGAGTATTTTTGAAATTGATCAAAAATAATTATGTCTAATATCAGGATAATTCGTGCTTCAGCAGGATCCGGGAAGACAAACTCACTTGTCAGCTTCTTTCTTGAACTACTCATTACGGAAACTACTGATTATTTTAAACATATTCTGGCAGTGACTTTTACGAACAAGGCCACCGAAGAAATGAAAGGACGGATCATTGATGAGTTGGATATACTATCAAAAGGAGAGCAGTCCAGGCAACTTGATAATTTAATGAAAGTCAGCCACTTCAAAGAGGAGCATATCAGAAACAAAGCATCGGTAATTCTTCAAAGCATATTGCATAATTATTCATGGTTCAGTGTTGAAACCATCGATACTTTCTTTCAGCGCATAATAAAAGCTTTCACACGTGAACTGGGTATTCCCGGAAATTATACTATTGAAATTGAAGTGAGACCGGTATTGCAGTATGCAGTCGATTCTTTAATCGATTCACTCCAGGACAATCCGTCTTTGCTGAAGTGGATGATGGATTTTTCGGAAGAAAGGATCCTTGAAGGAAAATCATGGGATTTTAAGTATGACCTGCTCAATCTCGGCAGAGAGGTTTTCAAAGAGGAATTTTCTTCTGAATCAAATTTGATTTTTCAGGCAGTTTCCAATAAGGAACAATTGAATACATTTCGTGATAGTTTGTACCAGACAATGAGCACGGTTGAAAAACAAATTGCCGGATATGCTGATTTGGCAGCTTCCATTATTCGGGACAAAGCTTTGGATGATTCTGATTTCTTTCAGAAAGGAAGAGGGATCGGAGCCTATTTAAAAAAACTGCAAAGCAAAAGTGTTGAACAACCAAATAGTTTTGTTACTAAATTGCTTGATGGTCCTGAGTATTGGCCTTCAGGAAGTACTCTGAATAAAGAAATTGTGACCGCACTTGCAAGTGAAAAATTGCTGCCTATACTGCATGATATCATGAAATTCCTTGATGACCATTTCCATCAGTATAACACCTCCAAAGTAATCCTAAGAAATTTACACACCCTGGGTATTTTATCCGACCTTTCAGAGAAAATATCTCAATACCGGATTCAGCGAAACTCATTTCTTCTCAGCGATTCTTCAGGATTCATCAACAAAATCATTGACAACAATGTGGCTCCCTTTATTTATGAAAAGATGGGCAATCGTTACAATCATTTTTTGATTGATGAATTCCAGGATACATCCCAAATGCAATGGAAGAATTTGTATCCCTTAATTATGAACAGCATTTCACAAGGACATGATTGTCTTCTGGTGGGAGATGTAAAACAATCGATTTACAGATGGAGAAACAGCAACTGGGAAATTCTGGCCAAAGAAATTCACAATGATTTTCAGGCCGAATATATCCGCATTCAGAATCTTAAGGCCAACTGGAGAAGTTGCAAAATCCTTGTCGGCTTTACCAACACTATTTTTCCTGCTGCCATTGAAGCCCTGGAAAAAGATGTTGAGAATAGGAATGGCGACTTTCTGAAGCTGAAGCCGGAAATGAGAGGTATGATATCAAAGATCTACCAGGGTATTGAACAAACGGCATCCGGTAATAATAGCCTGCCGGGTCATGTGAAAATGAAGTTTTTTTCCAAACAGGAAATCGACGACGACAATACACTGTTACTGGATGCTTTCTGCCGGGATATTGACCGGTTGTTGCAAACAGGTTACGCCCCGGGCGATATTGCTGTTCTTGTGAGAGGGAAGAAGGAAGGAAAATTACTGGCCGATCATCTGATTCAGCAAAATTCAGAAAATCGATTTTCGACAGCTATCCACGTGATTTCAGATGAATCCCTTTTTCTTTCAGCCTCTGATTCTGTTCACCTTTTGGTAGCCGGTTTACGGTACCTCATTCAACCCGATGATGACATAAATCGGGGAAAGCTGGTTGCCGGAATTGAAATTCACAGAATGGAATTAAGCAACAGACAGAATATTCAGGATTTGAAAATGGATGTAGGTATGAGCACAGAAAAAGGCATTATCCATTATTTGCCTGATGAGTTTGTGAAAGATACGGACTCTTTGCTTTCTTTGCCTTTGTATGAGCTGGTTGAACGCCTGGTTCATATTTTCAAGGCAGATATTCTCAATAAAGATGTTGCTTACATTCATGCTTTTCTTGATCTGGTTCACGATTACGCACAGTCGAATCCTGCAGACATTGAAAAATTCCTCAACTACTGGGAAGAAGAAGGCCACAGCAAATCAGTTCCTGCAGCAGAATCTCAGAATGCCATTCGGATCTTGACCATTCATAAAGCCAAAGGCCTTGAATTCAAAGCGGTTCTTGTTCCCTATTGCAATTGGGGTTTTGATCAGAAAGCCAATGCTATACTATGGACAAAGCCTGTACACGAGGATTTTAATTATTTGCCCCTGATTCCGGTCAATTATACCAGGGGATTATCAGAAACCATTTTTGCCGAAGTGTATTACCATGAAATGTTCAAGTCGTACATTGATAATCTCAATTTGCTGTATGTAACACTTACCAGGGCAGAAGAAACGTTAATTGTATATCCCCATTACAATGAATCAAGGAAAAGCAATAGTAAAATCAGTACAGTTGGTGATCTGATCTATGATTTGGTAACAAACCGGAAGATCAAAGACTATGAAACTTATTATGAGGAAGATAGCAGAACATTTGAAATAGGGAAGGAAGCGAAACATACTTCGGCATATTCAGGAGATGATTCGGGGATTTTTATTTCAGCATCAAGCGGGAAACCTGCTATCGAAAAACTGTTTTTTAATCCTGCAGGCTTTGATTTTTTGTCTGAGACCTATAAAGATATTGAAGAGAAGAAAAGAAAAGGGGAAATTTTGCACAATATCCTTTCTGATATTACAACAAGTAATGATATTGCAGGAGCCGTCAATCAGGCCATATATAAGGGACTGATCACTCAGAAAGAATCGGAGGAATTCATTACCCATTTCAAGGACTGTTTACAGGATGATAAGATTTTATCATGGTTCGATGGTCGTGGAAAAATAATCAACGAGACTGATATTATTGTACCCCGGGGAGAGGTTCGGAGGCCTGACAGGGCAGTAATATTTTCTGACCGTATTGATGTAATCGACTACAAAAGTGGTTCGGAAAGTCAATTTCATTTGCATAAAAAACAGGTACGGAATTATGTAAATCTGATTCATAAAATGGGGTATCAGAATGTGAACGGATACATTTGGTATATCACCTCAAACAAGATCATGAACGTGTCGAACCCAAAAAACTGACAGGCAAAGTGTATGAATGGGGAACAAATAGAAGAATAAATGCAGCATCGAATTACCTGAAAAAGGAGTTCGGAACACGAATTCAAAAGGTGACTATCGATGCCGGGTTTACTTGTCCAAATCGTGACGGTACTTTAGGGACAGGCGGGTGTGCCTATTGCAATAATGAAGCGTTTAATCCTTCCTATTGCACCAGGGATAAGTCAATAGGCCAGCAAATACAGGAAGGTATTGAATTTCATGAAAAACGATACCCTTCAGCGGGCAAATACTTTGCTTACTTCCAGGCATTTTCAAATACTTATGAATCCCTTGATAAGCTTAAGAAAATTTACAGGCAGGCATTGGATATTGAAAATGTGATAGGGTTAATTGTTGGAACCAGACCCGATTGCATTGATGAATACAAATTGGAATACTTTGCAACTTTATCAGATAAGTATTATGTAGTCATAGAGTATGGAATAGAGTCTGTTTACAATTCAACTCTCAGGAATATTAACAGGGGACATAGCTTTGAGCAATCTGTAAAAGCAATCAACCAGACGAAAGAATTTGGAGTGAAACCGGGAGCACATTTCATTTTTGGTTTGCAGGGAGAAACACGCCAACAGATGAAAGATTCGGTAAAGATTGTCTCGGAACTACCCCTGCATACGATAAAATTTCATCAATTGCAGATCGTAAGAGGTACAAGGTATGAAAAGGAATACAAGGCAGATCCTCAAAAATTTAAGCTGTTTACTCTCGATGAATACATTGATTTTATGGTAGAATATTTAAGCTGTTTTAATCCGGCGATAATAATAGAAAGACTTGCCGGAGAAACTCAACCCAGAAATAATCTCGGGATCTTATGGAATTTGAGATATGATCAGGTATTGCAGAGGATTGAAAAGAGGATGGGAGAATTGGATCTATGGCAGGGAAAGAATTATTTGAACCGGAAATCACACAATGAATGACTATGAATGCAGATCAGGAAAACAATACCATGAATGTGAAGGATGGGATGTCCTATTTTCTTAAAGATGTTGCAAGCTATCTTTTTCAGTTAAGTCAGGGCGACCTTAGCAATACCATAGTTGTTTTCCCTAATCGGCGGGCACGCTTGTTTTTTAATCAATACTTATCACAACTTTCTGATAAGCCTTTGTGGGCACCTCAGTACTATACCATTTCAGACTTTATCCAAAAGATCAGCGGCCTGCAACTTGCTGACCAGCTTACGTTAATTTTCAGACTCTTTAAAGTGTATAAAGAATTAACAGGCAGCAAAGAGACCTTCGATGATTTTTATTTCTATTGTGAAACCCTTTTGTCTGATTTCGATGATGTTGACAAGTACCGCGTTGATACAAAACTGCTTTTTAAAAATCTCAGTGACTTGAAGTCCATTGAGGATTATCATGATTACCTGACAGATGAGCAGGAAAAAGTAATCCGTCAGTTCTGGGATGTATTTGCAAATCATAAGCCCTCAGAAGAAATGAAAGATTTCATTTCAATCTGGGATGCTTTGCAAAAGATATATGTCCGGTACAATGAAGTCCTCAATACGGAAGGAATTGCCTACGAAGGCAAATCGTATCGAAAAGCAATTGACATTCTCGAATCAGAAAATAAAGTGTTGTTTCATGATAAAAGAATTGTTTTTGTTGGTTTCAACGCCCTGAATCGTTCAGAGGAGATCCTGTTTGAAAAATTCAAGGCAGGAGGGAACACATTATTCTTTTGGGATTATGATAAACATTATATAAACAGCGAAATTCATGAGGCCGGTTTCTTTCTCAGAAAATACCTGAAGAAATTTCCGCAACCGGCAGACTTTATAACAGCGCTGTCAAATAAAGATAGCCAGGTAAAAATCACAACAGTTTCCGTACCATCAAATATTTCTCAGGGGAAAGTGATCCATCAATTTCTGGATCAGATTCAATCCGGGCAGATTGAACATCCGGCCCATGCGGCTTTGGTTCTTGCAGATGAAAAATTGTTACTCCCGGTCATTAATTCTTTACCATCTGAATTGGAAAAGATCAATATTTCGATGGGTTATCCCGTCCTTGATACTCCTGTTTACAGTTTTTTATCTTCTTTGGTTGATTTGCATTCAAATAAAAAACTGAACAAAAGCAAGGGACAATTTCTTTTTTATCACCGCGATTATTTTAGTGTGCTGAATCATCCCTTTCTTTCTGATACAAAAAAGCTGGAAAGTTTTCGCGAGCTTGAAAAAATGATCATTGAGAAAAACATTTCCTTTGTTGATCCTTTCTCCCTGAAGCAGGATGATATACTTTATTCTAAAATTTTCTCGTGGAAAGGAAATGCAAATAATTTTGGTGCCTATTTGAATGAAATTACACGGATCGTAATTCAGAAACTGATCCGGACATCTGGAGAAGATAATGAAACAAAATGGCAGCTGGAAATTCTCCACACCATTCAGAAAATACTGATGCGCTTTGATTCATTGCTTGCAGATGAGGGGATTGAACTCATGCTTTCCACCGTTTTAAATCTATTGAGGAGGATATTGTCCGGGATATCCGTTCCTTTTTCAGGCGAGCCTCTGGTTGGATTACAAATTATGGGTATTCTTGAAACCCGGACATTGGATTTTGAAAATGTAATTATTCTCTCCATGAATGAAGGGAAATTTCCAAAATCCCTGCATTCGCCTTCTTTGATACCTTATTCACTCAGAGAGGGATTTGGACTTCCGACGATCAGACATCAGGATGCCATCTACGGATATTACTTTTACCGGCTTTTGCATCGTGCAAAGAATGTTATTTTGGTTTATAATACAAGGACAGAAGGACTTCAAAAGGGTGAACCTTCCAGATACATACTCCAGTTAAGATACAATTCAAATTATCAACTCAGGTCCGTCAACTATGCTTATAAAATTGAGCCCTTCGCACTACGGAAAATTTCTGCAGAAAAATTACCGGAGACAATAGAGAAGTTGGCGAAATATAAAAGACCCGGGGGAGAATCTTTTCTTTCTCCCAGTGCACTGAATGTATATCTGAATTGCAAATTAAGATTTTATTACAAGTATATTGAAGGGATGAAGGAACCTGATAGTGTTGAGGAGGATATTGAAAGCAATGTTTTTGGCAGCATACTTCATAAAGCCATGGAAATTTTATACACAGATTACTCAGATAAACCGGTAACTCAAGAAGTCATTAAAAAAATTAAACAGGACAGTAAGTTTATTAACAGGGCAATAGAATTAGCATTTGCAAAAGTATTTTTTAGGAAAAAGGATATTGAAACAAAGGAGATACATGGCCGGAATTTGATCATCAGGCATGTGATTGAAAAATACATCAGGGGCATCCTTGAGTATGACATAAAGTCTGCTCCTTTCCATATTCATTCTCTGGAGAAAAGGCACGAATATATTTTCAATCATGTAGCCATTGGCGGAGATATTGACAGACTGGATGAAAAGGAGGGGTATTTTCGTGTGATTGATTATAAAACCGGAAAGACTAATTCTGTTTTCAAAAATGTTGATGAACTTTTTAATTGTGAGCCCGGCAAACGAAACCATTCGGTTTTTCAAACATTCTTGTATTCATGGCTTCTAAAAAAGAAGGGCATGTATTCAAATGTGCAACCATCGTTGTTTTTTGTCCGGGATATTTACAGTGAAAAATTTGACCATAGAATATTTCAATCGGAAAACAGAATCCGCAAGCCGGTAAATGATTTTTCAGAGTTTAAGGAAGAATTTGAAAAAAGATTGTCCCTTCTTCTTGATGATTTATTTGATCCTTCCATTACTTTTACGCAAACAGAAGATTCAACCTATTGCCAATATTGTCCATACAATGCAATATGTTTTAAAAATGTCTGAAATGATCCAATTTAAACTACTGATTTAAATAGGTAGAGCATTATGATAAATAAACTTGAATAAAACATGCCATGCTCTAAAGTTCTTAACAAATAGTAGAAATATAATATACATACGGATGAGAATTGTTAGCGTATTTTTCTATTTTTAACATCCGGGAAAATATATATCCGATCAAATGGAGATGAGACTTTTTAAAAATTGGTGGTTGATGACACTAAAAGGTTTATTGGCCATCGGTTTTGGGATTGTTGTATTGATTCTTCAATATCCCTTAATAAAAAGTTCTCTGGCAGTGAGCTTTGGCATTCTTGTACTGGTCTCGGGCATCATGATCATTACCGGAGCATTTATACATAAAAGGGACAGTCCACGGTGGATGTGGTGGTTGATTGAAGGGATTATCGATATCATGATAGGTGCTTTTTTTGTTTTCAGGCCGGAAATGGCAAAGGCTTTTTTTCTATACTTTCTTGCCCTATGGGCTTGTATTATCGGCATAATACAAATTCTTACATCTTTTCGAATGATCAATTACATGGAGCGATGGTGGTTCATGCTTTTAAGCGGTGTATTTTCTATTTTGTTTGCAGTGCTGATATTTATTAATCCCTTCTACGCAAAATACAATTTGATATCTATTATTGGAGTTGCCTGTATTATTTTTGGATTGATCATGGTCTTTATTTCCAGAACACTACGTGAAATATATCTGTAATCTGACAAACCGGTTTGCATCTTCGATCATTTTTTTTCGGTTTTTTTCATTAGATTCGGCCGGAGTTTTTCAGTTCGCTCAACAGACTGTTTCATTCTCCAATTTTCAATTTCATCATGATTTCCGGAAAGCAAAACATCGGGCACTTTCCACCCCTTATAGTCTGCAGGCCTTGTGTAGACCGGAGGTGCCAGCAAATTATCCTGATAACTATCAGTAAGAGCGGAAGTTTCATCAGAAAGTACTCCGGGTATTAATCTTACAAGTGAGTCAACCACAACGGCGGCTGCCAGTTCACCTCCTGTCAGTACATAGTCTCCTATCGATATCTCCCTTGTTATGAGATGATCACGTACTCTTTGATCAATCCCTTTGTAATGGCCACACAGTAACATGATATTTTCTTTTGTGGAAAGTTGATTTGCTAATGGCTGGTCAAGTTTTTCACCATCGGGTGTCAGGTATATGATTTCATCGTAGTTTTTTTCAGATTTCAATTTTGAAATGAGGTGGTCAATTGGCTCTATTTCCATTACCATTCCTGCTCCTCCGCCAAAGGCATAGTCATCAACTGTATGGTGTTTGTTTGTTGCATATTTTCTGATATCATGTATATTCAGAATTACAATTCCTTTATCAACGGCTCTTTTTATAATTGACTGTTCAAAAGGGCCAGCCAATAATTCAGGCAATATGGTAAGTATATCAATGTTCATTTTCTTTTTTTTAGCAAAAATAACACTCTCTGGTTAATCTGATATCGATAGTGGAAAAATGGTATTTATGAACAAACGAATGTAAGTCAAATGTTAATACATAAGATAATACCGGAGATCGCGTTATTATTTAAACAATTAGCCCTATATTAACTAATTGTTATTCACTTTTTTTAAAAAGATTGGCATATTTAATGTTAATATCTATTTTCGTAAGTAGATTGTAGTTATTGCAAAGAAATCAAAGTAGAAGGCTATGGTGGAAATAGATCCTAAAGGCTCTGTTCAAAAAGAACAATTCGGTGATCCCGAAAACACACAAGATAAAATCTCAGAAGAAGAGAAAATATCAGATGAAAGCACTCAGAAAAACGAATCTGAATCTTTACCAGATGAGACAAAAAAGAAATCTGGCAAGAAGGTGAGTGCTGGTAAGAAATCATCCGGGAAGGGCAAATCTGAAAAGAAAACCAAAGATAAGGAAGTAGCTTCTGAAAGCCAAAAAGAAGAGGATGATGCTACAAAAGATTCTTTAAAAAAGGAGAAAAAGAAACCAAAGAAAAAAACAAAAGAACCTTCTTCTAAGGTTTCAAAAGCAGCGAAGCAAAATGCGGAAATTGATAAAAAGGAATCCAAAGATGATGGTTTCGATGCAAAAACCAGCGCAATTGAAGCGGAAAAGATAGAGTATACAAAACTTTCAAAAGAAGACCTGGTAAAAGTGCTGAAAGAATTGATTGATAACAAACTCGTAGGAGATATTCGTCATGATATTGAGATCATAAAAACCAATTTTTATAAGAAGCATAGAGCTGATCTTGAAGAAATAAAAAAGAACAAAAGAGATAAAAGTAAAGGTCCTTGTATAAT
>CAYQDZ010000108.1:0-10284 GCA_964416375.1 uncultured Bacteroidales bacterium | reverse complement strand
TTTGGACCAATCAGCTTGACGCTTTGTGGTACTTAACCGCCATCGGAGAAGCTCCTTCAATTCCTGAAGAACGCGTCAAAAAGATTCTTAAATCTATTTACAACACCAACCGCGCCTTTATGGGCTGGGCAATGTGTAAAACGAAAGACGGCGAAGAAGTGGAATCAGATCAAGGTAAAGACGTTTACACAACATCCAATTTCGTTTTCGCCCAATTGTTGGATTATTATGGTATGGTTGAAGAAAGTAAAGAAGTTTACAAACATATGGATCGTGTAGTTTTCGATTATGCAAATACTTTGACGACTCCGGACAACCTTCGGGCAGAGCTGGAAATAGAAGCCGGTGAAACAGAAGCCGGTCCGCATTACATAGTAGCAGCATATCCCAGACCAGGAGCTGTCTGGACACATCTGGTGATGAATCACATCAAGGATTTGCAGACAAAAAATAAGACCGAAACTATTGAACCAAAAGACCTGATGCCTTTCTATCCCTGGTTGCTGAGCAGCTCGGATGATAAATAGACCTACTCAAGGGATAAGGGATTAAATACATTAAGTAATAACAAATAAAAAATTAATTAATATGAGCAAAGAATATGACATCACATTTGTTGGGCACATGTGCTATGATGAAATTATTCCATTTGGAGGAGAACCACATGTCGCTCCCGGAAGTGCGGTTTTATGTGGGGCCATGGTTGCTGCGAGAGTAGGTAAGAAGGTTGCTGCCGTTGTCAAGATGGCCAAGAAAGACGAGCATATCCTTCAGCCGATGAAGGATTTAGGTATCGATACTTATCTTATTCCCAGCGAAGAGACTTCTTACAACAGGGTGTTGCATGAGTCAGAAAACATGGATGAACGTACCATGACTCTTATCAAATCTGCCGGATTGATATCCATCGATGATGTTCCGGAACTGGATTCAACTTGTGTGCATCTGGCAGGTATATCGGATACCGAATTCGACATGGCACTTATGAAGGGTTTGAAGTCCAGAAACTATCCGAGTCTGTCGGTTGATATGCAGAGTTTTGTACGCCATATCGATCCGATGACCAAAAATCACGAGTATAGTGATGTCGCTGATAAAAAGGAGATTGCAGCAATGATGGATAAGTTGAAACTGGATGTTCTGGAAGCCAAACTGTTGACCGGTACGGATGATTTGGAGAAAGCCGCGATAATCATTGAATCGTGGGGTTGTTCTGACATTATGATTACACACTCAGAGGGCGTATTGGCCCGAGTAAACGGAAAAACATACTATGAGAAATTTTCCAATAGCAATGTTTCGGGCAGAACAGGCAGAGGAGACACAACCTTCGTCGCATATCTCTCACACAGATTGGATCACGAAGTTGCAGAGTCATTGAAGTTTGCTGCTGCTCTTGTATCAATCAAAATGGAAATACCTGGCCCATTTGGTGGCACGCTTGAAGAGGTTTACAAACGACTGAAAGAAAAGCACTCATAAAAAAATCAGATACAATCGGTCAGCCTTGATTCTTTTGTTTCCTTTTCTCATCAACCGAGCAAAGCGAGCTCATGAGCGATAGCGAATAACGAAAAAGGAAATGCCTGCCCGGCATGACAATGTCATTAAGTTAACGCGTTTCTGCCCTCGCTGACCCTTAAATTCCCTAAAGGGAACTGCGCGCAAGGTAAGCCCCTTTAGGGGTTTGGGGTAAAGCAGGAGTTGTAAATAAAACAATTTTATTCTTAACTTAATGACAATGGCCCGGCATGAGGGCAAAGAAAAGATTCTATACTATAAGATAGAAAGTGTATAGCACATGGAGTTTTATTCCTAATGTCTAAATAGAGAACACAGAAGCCTTTTCATCCAGTTGTTTCCAGAGTCTGGCCGACTTCTGCCATAGTTTTAAACCTTCCTGCTTATCGTATACCTTTTCATCCATTCTCTTTGGAATGAACATATGAAGGTATTCATTGGTCCTGTGCATAAAATCATTCGATGATGCAAGATAGATCACAGGTCGTGCTGCTTTTGCAGGCGAGCGAAAGACAATAGAGAATATGGCCCGCAAGGCAATTCTTATAAGGAAAGGAGTCTCTCTTATAATGTTGGTATTGACAGGTCCAGGACAGATGAGGTTGACCTGCAGCCTTACTTTGTCTTTGTTTATTCTTCCTGACAATTCGGTGGCAAAGGTGTTTAATACCAGCTTAAAATAGCTGTAGTTCGAAATAGCCTTGGAAACTCCGTACTTAAAATACCTACCGAATTCCTTGTAATCGATACCTGACGATTCCCTATGTGAGTCGGATGAAGTAAAAATAATTCTTGCTTGTTTTTTTGTGTCCGGTTGAATCACTTTTTTCGTGAGCAGAAGATTTACCAGAATGAAGTTAGATAAGTAATTGACAAGGAAAAGCTCATCCTGACCCGATTCGGTTTTACGCGATCGTGGGGCTGCAGAAGCAGCATTTAAAAATGTAACGTCCAGGTGTATGTCATCAATTCTTAACTGATCGGCAAAATGGTGAATCGTATCGATCTTGCTGAGGTCAATGTACCGCATTTCCACCTGATCCGATCCGCTTAGTTTTTTAACTTTTTCTCCTGCTTCAGGAATTTGTCTGCGACAGCCCATAATTACCTTTGCCCCTCTCTTAGCCGCTTCTGTGGCAAGAGCAAAGCCAAGGCCCGAATTGGCACCGGTAATCAGAACGGTCTTCCCGTTGAAATTGTCTGTATCGCTAAATCTTGATTCCAGTTCCTGTTTTCTGAACAGGTCATAAAAACCTGTCAGTGCCGCTATTACGGGATTATCAAATCGACCTTCTGCCATATATTCAAAGTGTTTGATTTATGATAAGTTCAGTACAAACCATGTCATTACCCGTTTCCATACGCACCAGGTATATTCCCGGCGTGAGGCTGTCGCATGAGAAAGAGGAAGTATAAGTTCCTTCTCCCATGGCTTTATAAAGCATGGAAGTAATTTCCATACCGGATGTATTGTAAACGGATATCCGGGCATCTGAAGGTTCTGACAGGGTGAAGGAAATATTTGTTGATTTACCGGAAGGATTAGGAAATACCCGAATTTCGGGAGACGGGCTGTTCATCCCGATGTCTTTTAGAGAAGTAGTATTTTGCCAGTGGGGAAGCTCGTCAAGGGTGATGATATCCTCATCATGGTATACCGAAATGAGGTAAGATGAGTCGATATTCGTGATAAAATCACCTTCCCAGATGGAGAACCATGACCACCAGGTACAAAAATCCCTTACGTTATCAGGATTTGGCAGGGTGCCTGTTTCCGTCAGGGCAACCAGCTTTCTGCTATTGAATTCGGTTTGCGCCAGTTCCCATTCACCGCTCATATTGGATGAGGGATCGGTGTAAATATCCAGTCCGACAACGTCAACGTAATCATCTCCCGTATACCAGCTATTGTCTCCATGTGTCGACACCCAGATCAGGTTATGCAGGTTATGGTAGGTGGTAAACCGATTGTACATAAGTTGCCATAATTCCTGGTATGGACCTGCGCCCTTCGCGCCCCACCAGAACCAGCCTCCGGAAGCTTCATGCAGGGGGCGCCAGAGTATGGGGATATCTTCATCACTGAATTTCTTCAATTGCACTGCTATGGCATCCAAATCCCGTAAAAGCAACTGATAATTTTCCGATGTTTCATCGGCAAGGGAGGCTTCCAGGTCGAATGTGGTGGCATGCGTATAAAAACCGGACCACCATTCGTGGTCAGGGGTATTTAACAGTTCGGCGGGAGCATTCCAGTGCCAGCAAAGACTAACAATTCCGTTTCCTTCTTTTTGCCAGGCAATCCAGTTTTCCGCAGAGTTGCCGGGATTTGCTCCATACTCAATGCGCGAGGGAGAATAATCGATGAGATCGAATGAACCCAGGGCAGGTGATTTTCCCGTAACCGACTTTATGTAGGTAATTTCTTCAAGGCTTTGTTGTCCCGACAATACTTTTTGACTATATATAGTAAGCAGGTACCGGAACAAAGCCTTTGTTTCGGGTGTAGAGTCCTCATCGATCAGAACAGAGGAAGGTTTTGACGGAAGTTCCACCGTAGTTGGTTCAATTCTAACGTAATCAATGTCGAACCAACCCCAGCCTTTGCCAATAATGATGGTGTTTTTATTGCTTCCTTCTTTCAGCCTGTATTTGCCGGCTTCAATTTCTGTAAACTGGTCATTTGGTCCGGGGAACATGCCTGTACCATTGATTTCGTTTACACTCAGATCGTATCCTTTTTTACCATTAGGTGATCTGTATCCGATAATCACTGAATAAATTCCTGCTTCGGCAGAAAAATCGAATTGTATCTGATCGTTATCATCCTCGAAGCCTGTAATGTATCCCGTTCCTGAATATTCCGCTGCCGAATTGGCAACGGTTACTCCTGTAAGAATAGCATTTTCAGCTTCCATTAAAAGTTCCTGGCCATGAGCATTTGTTATAGATACCATAGCCATGATAAAAAAATAGTGAAATCTTTTCATTTTTTCATGCATTCATTGGTTACGTTGCGGGAATAAATATAATGATTTAAAAAGAACAGGAGGGATCTGCAATTCATTCTTTAAATTCATTATTTGTTACCAGTCTTAATGCAGATATTTCAATAAACAGAACCGATATCATCAACTGGTCAAATGATGGCAATTTGATTTTCTCGAGTTTGTACAAATTCGAGAAAAGCAGATTTATTTGTTTGGAAAATGACGGAAAGCATATTAGGGCGGATGAGCTTGGTATGGAGAGTACAGGGCTATCGGCAACGGGGGCAATCCTTCAGAAAGCGGTACACCCGGAGGGGGCAGTGGCGGCGCCATATACAACGACGGCAATACCATGACATTAACCATTTTGGGAACCCGTATTGAATACAATGAGGTGAATGCTTATGGCTCAGCCATTTTTTTTGTAACCAACGACCATAGTGGAAATATCCGGATTGACCATTCTGTTATTCGTAATAACATAGGCGGATCATGGTATCCTGTTTACCCGCAGATCTCAATGCATGGTGACACCCAGATTGAAGTTACTAACAGCATTATTGAGTAGAGTGCTGTTTGAGACAACAATTTATTCATGTCCCTTGAGTCAGGTTCGCATCGAAATATGAGAAGAATTTTAAAACAATTCGGAAATTTACGGTTCGTGAAATAATAATGTATCTTTCAAATTAAAATCTTAAACTGATTTATGAAATATTTGATTTCATCTTTTTTACGAAGGATTGGCCTGATGACCTTTGCTGATAAAATTCGTTTTTGCATGGAGTGGATTAAGAACTATAAACTTCGCAAACAGTTTCTTGCTGAGAACCCGGGAGTGGTATTACCCCCGGCATATTTTATGTATGAGACATTCAATTTAAATTATTACAGTTTTTATAATAAAAGTATTGATGCGGCAGAATGGCTGGTCTCATTTTTTAAAAAGCATAAAAAACTGGAGAACCTGAATATTCTGGATTGGGGTTGCGGTCCGGGAAGAGTTATCAGGCATTTGCCTTCTTTTATGGATACATCATGTACTTTTTTTGCTACTGATTATAATAAAAAATACATAAAATGGTGTTCGGAAAACATTCCTGGTATCAAGTTCAGATTAAACAAGCTTCAACCTCCTTTAGAATTTGAAAATGATTCATTGGATATCATTTATGGCATTTCAATATTCACCCATCTGTCAAAAGAAATGCACTTTGCCTGGTTTAGTGAATTGATGAGAATTTTAAAATCTAATGGCATGTTGTTCCTTACATTACAGGGAGAGGCATTCAAAGTAAAATTGGCAGAAGCAGAAAAGAAAGATTTTGATCTGGGTAATTTGATTGTTAAAGCTAACACAAAAGAAGGACACCGGACTTTTGGAGCTTTTCATCCGCCATCATTTATAAAAGAACTAATCGGGAAGAACGAAATATTAGAACATGTTCCGGGCATAATAAAGGAAGACAAGCCTCAGCAAGATGTATGGATTATTAAAAAAACATAATTCATAACCCGAATCAACAATTGATATACACATTCATTTTTCTTATCTTGCCTGTGAAATGGTCAATTCAACTTGAAAACACAGAAAATTATGATAGCTAGAATTTGGCATGGATGGACAACATGGGAAAATGCTGACAGGTATGAAAATTTGTTGAGAGATGAAGTATTCCCTTCCATAGAGAATAAAAAAGTAAAAGGGTATAAGAAAATCAGCCTTTTAAAACGTAAATTGAAAAATGAAGTTGAGTTTATTACCATAATGATCTTTGATAGTCTGGATGCAGTAAAAGAATTTGCCGGAGAGGATTATGATAAATCATATGTTCCCCGTAAAGCACAACAAGTTCTTTTAAGACATGATGAATTATCACAACATTACGAAATCATGAATGAAATAGATTATTAAACTATACGCACAAACTTCGGCTTGGCGCCAAATGTACAAGTGACTTAAACAAACTAAAAACCATTTAAAACATGAAATCAAAATTCAAATTATATCAACTGATTTTCGCTGTTCTGTTTCTGATTTCACTCACGGCATTTGGCCAGGTGAAACTACCGGGACTCATTGGCGACGGAATGGTTCTGCAGCGCGATACAGAAGTAAAAATATGGGGATGGGCCGCAAACCGGGAAAAGATTTCAATACATTTTATTGACTCGGTATATCAAACCTCTGCAAATGATAAGGGTGAATGGACTATTCAACTGCATGATTTGGAGGCAGGCGGTCCTTATACCATGGTAATTCACGGCAGCAATACAATCACAATTCAAGATATACTGGTAGGCGATGTTTGGGTATGTTCCGGACAATCCAATATGGAACTTTCCATGAAAAGAGTAAGCCCGAAATACGAAGCCGAAATTGCAAATTCTGAAAATTCCAAAATTCGATATTTCGAAGTTCCGAAACAGTACAATTTTACTACGGCCCAAAAAGATCTTTCTTCCGGGCAATGGCTGTCTGCAAATCCTGAAAGTGTACTTGGGTTCGCAGCTACGTCCTATTTTTTTGGACTTGAACTTTATATTAAATATCAGGTACCCATCGGATTAATTAATTCTGCTTTAGGAGGTTCCCCTGCCGAAGCATGGATAAGTGAGAATGCATTAAAGGTATTTCCTGAGCATTACAAAGAGGCACAGCGTTTTAAGGATAGTACACTCATTACACGGATTAAGGCTCAGGATAAAAAACGGATGGATTCATGGTATGCCAGGCTGGATAAACGTGATGCGGGGTATAAAGATCTTGAAAAACCATGGTACAGTCCTGACCTGAACACCTCCGACTGGTCTATCATGAAAGTCCCCGGGTACTGGGAGGGTGAAGAAATTGGAAATGTGAATGGCGTGGTTTGGTTTAGAAAAGAGATTCATGTTCCTGAATCAATGACCGGAAAACCAGCCAGATTGTTTGTAGGAAGAATAGTAGATGCGGATTTTGTTTATGTAAATGGTGTTTTGGTCGGGCAAACCGGCTATCAATACCCTCCAAGACGTTATGATATTCCTGCAGACCTGCTTAAAGCAGGGAAAAATACTGTTGTAGTAAGAGTTATCAGCAACATAGGAAAGGCTGGATTTGTAGAGGATAAACCTTATGAGATTGTAGCTGACGGACAAACAGTTGATCTGAAAGGCGACTGGCAATACCGGCTGGGAGCAGAAATGGAACCATTGCAAGGCCAGACATTTATCCGGTGGAAACCGGTTGGATTATATAACGCCATGATTTCTCCCTTACTGAATTATTCTATAAAGGGAGTCATCTGGTACCAGGGAGAATCGAACGCTGACAGGCCATTAGAATATGCTGGCCTATTTCCGGCTTTGATAAATGACTGGAGAGAAAACTGGCAGCAGGGCAACTTTCCCTTTCTGTTTGTGCAACTACCAAACTTTATGGAGGCACAACAACAACCATCGGAAAGCAACTGGGCCTTGATGAGAGAAGCTCAGCTTAAGACCTTATCTTTACCCAATACAGGAATGGCTGTGGCCATCGACATAGGTGAATGGAATGACATTCATCCCTTAAATAAAAGGGATGTAGGGTACAGGCTGGCATTGGCTGCACAAAAGGTAGCTTATAATGAGAATGAGGTCGTTTCTTCCGGGCCTTTGTCTCAATCCATGGAAATCAGAGAAAATAAAGTTGTCCTTACTTTTTCGAATATTGGCAGTGGTCTTGCTGTGAAAGGAGGCGGGGAATTAAAGTATTTTTCCATAGCAGGTAAGGACAAAAAATTTATTTGGGCTAAGGCCAAAATTGAGGGAGATAAGGTTTTTGTTTGGAGCGATAAGATCCAAAATCCCGGTGCAGTAAGGTACGCATGGGCTGATAATCCTGAGGGTGCAAACTTATACAATAAAGAAGGTCTCCCGGCATCGCCGTTCAGAACAGATGATTGGACCGGGGAATAAGTCAGACAGGGCGCAGAAAGCTTTATACACGGCCAATGAGACAGAATTAAAGTATATCTTATGATGAGAAACATTTTCATATGTATAGTAGGTTTATTCTTGTTATTTTCCTGTTCAGAAGATGAAGAGGAAAATCACCTTGCACCACAGGCAGACTTTACTTATAGTGATCAGATTGACAAATTTGTATTAACAAGTACTTCCGATGATACGGATTATGATTTGTTATCCTATCAATGGAGTTCAGAATCACAGCTCATAACGATTGATAATGCAAGCAGTAAAATGGCATCATTTGACATTCCCGAACTGACAGAGTCTATTGAGATTACCATTGAACATATAGTCTGTGACGAATTTCTGTGTGGTACAGTTAACAAGAGTATTCAGGTGCCTGTGTGGACAGAAATAAGACAATGGGGTTTGGGGCGCTATTTAGAAGCATCGCTTAGTAATAATGTAGATTACGAGTGGTACATGGATCAGATGAATACCGGTACGTATTCCAACGTGAATTGTGGACCTGCAACCGTTACCATGGCTATCAAATGGGTTGACGAAGCATTTGAGAAAACACCGGAAGATGCAAGAAATACCTACAGACCAGGTGGCGGTTGGTGGTATACTGATGACATCATAAATTATTTAAATAGCTATTCAATTAGCAACATCACACTGAGCATGAATGAAAGTGATTTGCTCATAGATGAACTTGAGAAAAATAATATCATCATTTTGTGTTTGGACATGTATTATATAAGTGATCAGGTGAAAGACGAATGGCGGATAAACAGATTTTATGTAGTCGATGATAAGGAATGGGGACATTTCATTGTCATAAAGGGATATAAAAAAGTTGATAATCAAATTTTGTATGAAGTATATGATCCATACAGTTTTGGGGCTACATACAACGACCAGACATTAAAAGGCAGGAACAGGTATTACAAACGTGATGAAATTGATGATGCAACGGAAAATTGGTGGAACTTCGCAATCATCGTATCAAAAAGTCCTGTAAAAAGCACCAAAGGAGTGAATGTTCATGAAATTGAACATAAATATGGGAGATAAACAATAATCCTGAATAGCAAAACCTGATTATGAAAACACGTGGAGAAAAACAATACATCGACATACCGGTATTTGCAACAAAATGGTATGACAATCTGACCAGCGTGAAGGGTGTGAACAAAGGATTTAAAGAAATTTATGCCTTTGTTGAAAAGAAATCGGATGACCTGTCTGATGCAAGTGACTGCTTTGATTTCACGTATAAAGGGGAAGAAGTGTGGGAGACCTATTTGTTATTTTCGAATTATTCACAACATACCACTTCATACCTTTGGAATTTTGGTGACGGCAAAAGGAATCGATATTCAGGCTAATATCCTTTTAGTATTTTCCCTGCTCTGACCATTCTGCCATCAGCCCATATTTTATACAGGTAAACTCCGGGATGAGGAATAGTACTCCCTGTCTTAATCGTTACGTGTTTATAGCCGGGTTCACTTATGAATTCTTGTTTGTATAATTGTCTTCCGGAAATATCGAATAAGGCTATGGCTATGGTTACTTCATCAAGCAGATACATTTCGAAGTGAAGTTGATCAACGAAGGGATTCGGATATACATTGACCTCATATGTGTTTATGGCCAGGCTTTCGGTTTCTAAGGAATTAATACTCATGATCTGGTCATCCATCCAATCCACGCGTTCATGGATCCAGTTTTTCATAAAGTCAATTTCTTCCTCGTAAGTATCTGCAATAAAGTAAACTGGGGTATGCACTTGTAACATATTAGAATAATCAATAAATTTGGGGTATAT
>CAYQDZ010000107.1:0-10310 GCA_964416375.1 uncultured Bacteroidales bacterium | reverse complement strand
CCATCTTTTTCCCTGCGTATAATTTTTACTTTTTCAAAGTTTACCATATACGAACGATGGCAACGAATAAGGGGAAGGTGCTTTAATTCTTCCTGAATGACCTTAAGGGATGACCGGAGTAAATATTTCGCCTGCTTATCCTGGTGATCGTATACAATGGTAACGTAATTGTCTGAAGCCTGGAGAAATAGAAGATCAGCCAGTTTAATAGACAATCGCATGGTTCCTTTTTCATCATGAAAGGTTACCATATTTTTAGAATCAAATCCTCCTTCGCCTGTATCCGCCAGTTTTTGCAATTGCCTGTTCTTATCGATCCAGGAAAAATACAACCACAAAATTGAATAGGGAAACAACAAAACAAGGGCAGTATTTTGAATGGATACCTTGTATGCATCAACAAAGGATCGGGGATCGTCAAGAAATAGTTTTTCGTAAAGAGCATAAAACATGGCCATGCTTATAATTTCAATGGCGATCCAAATAAAGAATTGGGCAATCGTAATCCTTCCTCTTCTTTTTGTGACCTGGTACAGGATAATTCTGCTGATAACAACAACCAGAACACCTGTAAGGATAATAAAACTCGAATAAATCAACAGCAGAAGATCCAGGTTGCCTATTTTAACCCAGCTTGGAGTTTCCATGTGAATCCAGGAGGTCAGCTCAAAAGGAGAGTAGATGTTAATAAATATCAAGGCAAATGCAGCCGTAAGAAATACAAGGCGAACTATATTTCTTTTATCTGTTTGATATTCAGGTAATTTCTGACTTAAATCCATCTTCAATATTCCCTTGATAAGACAAATGTAGAAATTAAAATGACATGTTAATAGCTTGAATTAAAATATGTTCATTTTAAAATTTCACCCCTGTATTTAATATTTTACCCCTAAATAGGCAATTTCGGCCTTCTAATTCTAGCGTAAGCCCTTTATTCTTGCCAAGAAAGAAAATCTGTTGTTGCTTTGGGGAAAATTTTTAAGTTTTATTGGCAGTATGAAGGCTGTGATAAATGGCGGTCAACCATGAACAGCCTTCTTTTTTTTTCTAAATACCCGTTCAGATACTTTTCGGTACAATAAATAAATAAGCCATCCAAGGAGTATACCCAAAGCAGCCCCTCCAAGAATATCACCGGGATAATGAACTCCAAGATATATTCTGCTATAGGAAACAAGCAAAGCCCAGAAAAAAATAAAAGTGCTTATGTATTTGTTTTTGAAAAGCAGAGTGATGAACATGGCCAATGAAAAACTATTGGCAGCATGGTTTGAGACAAAGCCAAAACTTCCTCCCCTATAGTCCCCCACAATATGCACCAAATGCTGGATTTCAGGATTATGACTGGGACGCAGTCTTTCAAAGACTTCCTTGAATGCTTTTGCTGCCAGTTGATCGGCAAGAGCAACGGTCAATACAATAGCGATGAGGATGGTAATGCTTTTCAGCCGGTAGCGATAAATGATATAAACGATGATCAGTATATACAATGGGAGCCATTCAATCTTGCCTGAAATAAACCACATGATCTTATCCCAGACAGGGGAATGATAACTGTTAAGCCAGAGAAATAACTGTGTGTCAAGTGCTATAATCTTATCTAACATGATTTATTCATTCAATTGTGCCCAAAGCATATCTTTCAGTTTATCCAAATTGTATTGTGCGACAGATGAAATAAAAACAAAAGGCACCGATGGTAAATCTGCTTTGATCTCAGCTGTAAGCTCCTCATCCAGCAGATCTGATTTTGTAATGGCCAGAATACGTTTTTTATCAAGAAGTTCCGGATTGTATTTTTCCAATTCAGTTAACAATATGCGATACTCGTTATTGATGTCTTTACTGTCGGCAGGCACCAGAAAGAGAAGTACTGAATTTCTTTCAATGTGCCGGAGAAATCTAAGTCCCAAACCTTTTCCTTCGGATGCTCCCTGAATTATACCCGGTATATCCGATACAACAAACGACCGGTTATCACGATAAGGAACAATCCCGATATTTGGCTCCAGGGTAGTGAATTCATAATCGGCAATTTTTGGCTTTGCTTCAGAAATAACGGATAATAAGGTTGATTTTCCTGCATTGGGAAATCCCACCAGTCCGATATCAGCGAGCAATTTCAATTCAAATACAAAGTAATGCTCAATGCCCTCTTCTCCGGGCTGGGCATATCTTGGTGTTTGGTTTGTGGCCGATTTGAAGTGTACATTTCCCTGTCCTCCACGTCCTCCTTTAAGCAGTATCTTTACTTCCTCATGATGGGTAATCTCAGCTATTATCTTCTGATCATCTTCCCGGCGAACAACAGTTCCCAAAGGAACTTCCAACAGGATATCCTTCCCATCAGCACCTGTTTTCATTGAGCCTCCTCCCGATTCGCCATTTCCTGCAAAAACATGTTTCATATACCGCAAATGAAGCAAAGTCCAAAGATTGTAATTTCCCTTAAGGTAAATGTGTCCTCCACGTCCGCCATCCCCTCCGTCAGGCCCTCCTTTTGGAATAAATTTTTCACGCCTCAGATGCGCAGAACCTGCACCTCCTTTGCCTGAACGGCAGAAAATTTTAATGTAATCTATGAAATTCGAATCGGGCATTTTATTTTATATATAAGGAGGAAATAATCAAGGTTTATGATCAGATAAAATGAGGCTCTTTTAAAACTCTTTGTACATCTCTGTGGGATAGTAATAATTAACTGTTACACAGAGACTCACAAAGGAGACACAAAGTTTCACAAAGCAATAATTTTATTCTAAAATAGTACGATTTGTTTTTTAGATACCTCCATGCATTTGACATGGTTCACGTTTTCTAAAGAAAATACCTTATGCATTGGTATCGACAGCTTCACAAAGCCTGACAAAAATATCATTGATGCTGCCCATTCCCTGAATTCCTTTATATTTTCCCTGAGATTCATAGAATCCCTGGACAGGTGCAGTTTCATTGTTATACACTTTGATTCTGTTTTTGATGACAGATCTGTCCCGGTCATCGGCTCGCCCGGAATTTTTACCGCGCAACAACAATCTTTTGATTAATTCTTCCTTTTCCACTTCCAGTGCAAGCATCATGGTAATTGGAGTGCTTTTCTTCTCAAGCATCTCATCCAGTGCCTGTGCCTGTGCTGTTGTTCGTGGAAAACCATCGAAAATAAATCCTCGTGCACTTAGGGTGCTGTCAATTTTACTTTCAATCATCCCAATAACCACCGAATCGGGCACCAACTCACCTTTCTCCATAAATTTCTTCGCTTTCAGACCAAGTGTTGTTTGGGATGCAAGTTCCGATCGAAGAATATCCCCTGTTGAAAGATGCACCAATTGATATTTCTCGAGAAGTTTCGCTGCCTGAGTTCCTTTTCCTGCTCCGGGAGGGCCAAATAATACGATGTTTAACATGCTTCAATAGTTTATATTTAGATATTAGTAAATTCATTTTACAAGAGCCTCATGCCCGGGCACAGGAAGAAGATCCTTTTCATTCCGTTTTTACGATCACTTCATATTCTGTTTCTTCCCATGCAAAACATGCCGGGTTCTTTTCACTCATTCAATTGCTGTATAGATACTTTCCAGATTTATGCCAAATCCGTCATAATCGAGTCCGTAGCCGATGACAAACTGATTCGGGATCTTAAAACCCACATAATCAATTTTACGATTGTATTGGTAAGCATCCGGTTTAAAAAGCAATGTTGCTATTTTAATTTCTGAAGGCTGAAAATCATCAAGCTCCCTGATCACCGAATCAAGCGTGTCTCCCGAATCAACAATATCCTCGACCAATACGATGGTTTTGTTTTTCATGGCTTCATTTATGCCAATCAGTTGTATTACATTTCCTGTGTTTTCATCTCCTTTATAGGAGCTTGTTTTTACAAATGAAATACGACTGAGAAAGCGTATTTTTTTGTATAAATCGGAAGCGAACATAAAGGAACCATTCAGAATACTTACAAACACAACATCTTTTGATTTTAAATCCTCATTGATCCTGTCACCCAGTTTACTCACCACAGATTGAATTTTCTTTGCATCTATGCTCAGTGAGAATTTCTTGTCGTGTATTGTTACGGTTTCCATTATATTTGCCAACGGAATATATCCTGCGAAATTAAGAAAATAGACCAAAGAAAAAGGCAGGCTTTATGAAATAGATAAATAAAATACAAGCTTAATACAACGATTATGAATCCACAAGTTAGCATAATCATGGGTAGTACCTCCGATCTGCCGGTGATGAAAAAGGCGGCAGATTTTCTGAATGAAATAAAGATACCCTTCGAAATCAATGCACTTTCGGCGCATCGTACACCTGAAAAAGTGGAAAAATTTGCAAAAAATGCTGAAAGCAGGGGTATTCAGGTAATCATTGCAGCAGCAGGTATGGCAGCCCATTTGCCTGGTGTAATTGCCTCCATGACAAAAATACCTGTGATAGGGGTTCCCATAAATTCCGGTCTGGATGGTTTGGACGCTTTGCTGTCCATTGTACAAATGCCTCCGGGAATACCTGTTGCCACGGTAGGAATTGACGGAGCCCAAAATGCGGCGATCCTTGCTGCCCAGATCATAGCTATTGCAGATAGTGAGCTGGCAAAGCGTTTGGATGAGTTTAAAGAAGGATTGAAGAAGAAAATTGTGAAGGCCAATGAAGATCTCAAAGAGTTGAAATATGAATACAAAACGAATTAAACTCTGGTCATTATAAATTATTCGATTGTTTATGAAACAGGCGGATGAAATAAGATTACTAAACCACCAATATAGTAAATCGCTTTCAGAGGTTTAGAATTTCAAATAGGGCCAATACAAAATGATTGGCAGTTCTTTTTTGCAGACTTAAGAATTGGCATGAATACTTGACAATGTAAAATCCTTTTTGTTTCTTGCTATGAAATTCGTTTTTGCATAAATAGGCAATTTTATCGGTTACATGCAATCTAAGTATACCCTGATCATCTGTCTGATTTTTGCATCGACCTCTGTGTTTGCGCAGGATGCAAACCTTTTTGATGCCCGCTCATTAGGCCTTTCGGGATCCAATGTTACTGCTTCCAATACATGGTCCGGAATGAATAACCCTGCAGGACTTGGAATGCATTCGGCCTTTCATTTAGGACTGAGCTATAACAACCGGTATATGGTACCTGAAATGGGCACTCAGGCTGTTGTTGCCAACATCCCTGCCGGACCGGGGACACTTAGCTCTTCATTTATCTACTTTGGAGCTAAGCAGTATCATGAAAGTCATATGGTACTTGCCTATGGAAAAACACTTGCAAAGTGGTTATCCATGGGGATTAACTTTGCATACCATTCACAATCGGTTGAGGCCATAAAGAAAAGGGCTTCTGCCATTACCGGGGAAATAGGTTTGATTGCTATACCTGCAAAAGGTTTGGAGATTGGTCTCAACATAAAAAATCCGACACAGTCGGCATATGGAAGGCTGAAAGGTGAAGGACTATCCTCGGGAATGCAGACAGGGATCTCTCTTTCGGAGGATAAGAATTATGTTGTTGCGGCACAAATCAATTGGAATGAATTCAGGGACTTTACTTTTATTATGGCGGCTGAATGTTTTATTGTAAAGTATCTCTTCATACGCGTAGGCATGAAATTTCCTGTTTCACAGAGCTTTTCGTTTGGATTGGGCACAAATTTTCAGCGATTTTCTATGGATCTGGGTTTTGAACAACATTCTGTTCTCGGATTATCATCGGCTCTTTCCATAAGCTATAAAATCAGGGGAAATGATTAACAGGCAGGCAGCATTGATCATAACAGCAGTTGGTTTTCATTGCTTATGCCGGTTTGTTCCTGCACAGGAGTTCAATGCGACACAGCAAAAGTATCTTGAAGATATGGCAGAGAGTATGGCAGAAAACGCTGAGGAATCCATCGACCTTAGTTCTTTGCTTGAGAATCTTTCCTCTTACCTTGATCATCCTTTGCATATCAATTCAGCTACCTTGGAAGAACTTTCTGATCTGCAGATTCTGACCGATTTTCAGATGGCCATGATAATCGAATACAGGCAAAACAATGGTTCTATCTTAACACTCAATGAATTACTTTATTTGCCCGGGTTTCGGCAGCAGGATGTAGAAATGCTTGAGGCATTTGTTATCTGTTATAAGCCGGGGGAAAGAATACAGTTCAGCAAAGAGCTGAAAAGCAAGTCCGGGCATCAGTTTTTATGCAGATACCAGCGAATTCTTGAGAAACAAAAGGGCTATGTTGCATTGTCTGATTCAGCGCTTGCTGAAAATCCGGATCAATCAAGGTACCTTGGAACAGCAGATAAGATCTATGTAAGATACAAAGCCTCTTTTGGAACATCCTTCACAACTGCTTTTCTCATGGAAAAAGACGCAGGAGAGGAGTTTTTCAAGGGAAGCAACCGCCAGGGTTTTGATTTTTATTCAGCACACATAGCATACAACTCCAAACAAGGAGTATTACAAAACATGACAGTAGGTGATTACCATGTTCGCTGGGGGCAAGGCTTATTGGTATGGAGTGGCTCTTCTTTTGGTAAAACATCATACACATCCAATATCATTCGCCGACCTTCAGGTATAAAAGGAAATGCATCCGTGGATGAAAGTCGTTTTTTCAGAGGTGCTGCTATGACATTGGGAATGAAAAAATTCAGACTGACTACCTTCTTTTCTTACCGCGATATTGATGCTACACTGAGTGATTCAACCGGTGTTGAAGCTCGTTTTACCGGATTTGTGACTACAGGGTATCATGCCACTCCGTCTGATCTTGAGAAAGAAAAATCCGTAAAGCAGACTATGGCAGGTTCAAGTCTCCAATACAATGGAAATCGTTTGAAGGCGGGGGTTAATGTTTGCTATACGCTGTTTGGTAAAACTCTTTTAAAGAGCAATGATTTGTATAAAATGTATTCTTTCTCCGGAAAGGAATTCACTGGCATTTCAGTAGATTACAAATACCTGGCCGGTAAAACACAAGTATTTGGGGAAACTTCATACTCAAATTCATACATAGCCTCCTTAAACGGGATCTTTCTTATACTCCGGCCTGAAATTCATCTGGGCATAATCCATCGCTACTATCAACCGGGATATTTTTCGTATTATGCCAATGCATTTGCTGAGAATTCGGCTGTCTCCAACGAAAACGGATTCTTCCTGGGCGGTGAATTTCAGTATGCTGACTTTCGTTTGAAGCTGTATGGCGATATATTTTCTTTTCCCTGGTTGAAATACAGGGTAAATGCTCCATCGGAAGGATATGAATATGCAATGGAAGTCGACAAACGAATTAAAAAAGCTGAGTTGTATTTTCGATACAAACGCCAGGAAAAACCGGAAAATTATTTTGATGATGAAAAGCTTTTTGAACTGCGGATTTTATCAAAAGAACAGTTTCGATTGAATGGAGTGTATTATGCCGGAGAAAAATGGAGGTTTCAAAATCGAGTGGAAATTTCAAAAGTGTTTTTTCATCACGAGAAAAAGGAATATGGATTTCTTGGTTTGCAAGATATAGTATATAGCCATAAATCAATACCACTGGAGCTTTCAGTTCGTTTGGCATATTTCAATGCGCCTGAATACAAGGCAAGGATTTATGCTTATGAGCGGGATGTATTGTATGCCTTCAGTTCTCAGCTATATTACGGGAAAGGCTGGAGATTTGTGGCTATGCTAAAATGGGAACCTGCTCAATACCTTACATGCTGGTTTAGAATTTCTCAATCTTTGTATCCGGGACAAAATGAAATTGGCACAGGCTTAAATGCAATCAACAGCAATCATAAAACTGAAATAAAGATTCAGGCAATAGCAAAATTCTGATGGCACAAGGAATTCGTAATGAACAAATAATATACTTTCGATTTAAAGTACATAATAATCTGTGTAAATTAGCATTTACATACGATCACTGAATGAAATGTCCATTTTGTAAACCATGGGTTTCTGATGCTGTTTTTGCGGAATCGCAAAACTTCATGGCGGTATATAATATAGCCCCCATTTTGCCGGGGCACACGCTCATTGTTCCAAAACGCCATCTTGGAACAATACTTGACCTGAACGATACGGAGTTGTCAGAGATGATGATTTTTGCCCGAAAGGTTACCACTGTGTTATTGGAAGTTTTCCATGCTGAAGCATTTGACTGGTCAGTTCAGGATAAGGCGGCGGCAGGGCAGACCATTTTCCACCTGCATATGCATTTGGTGCCACGATCGGAAGGCGACCTGAAAGAACCTGGTGACTGGTATCCGGAAATTAAAAACAATTACAGGAAGATACTGGATAGTGAGAAAAGGAAAAAACTGATACCTGAAGAAATGAAACAAATAGTATCAAAACTAAAGGGTGCATCAGGGATGGGAGTTTTCTGAGAAAAGTTTACAACAAGATGAATGTCTAACTATCGGTTTTGATATCCTTAATATTCAACTGAAGCTTTGTTTCACCCCTGAAATGATTTTCGGTAATGATATAGGCAATATCAAAGGTATTGCCACCGGTGATTTTCTTGAATTGACCTCCATGACCGAAAGCGATGGCTGGAATATCATCAAAGGGATTTTCTTCCTGAATAAGATTAAGCTTCAGATGGTCGCCACCAGCTCCCACACGTCTTCCCTGACCATTGTCAGCAACATTTTCTGCAAAAAATACAGGATTCATATTTCCCGGGCCAAAAGGCTCGAATTGTTTAAGAATTCTATAAAATTTGGGAGTTATATCACTAAAATTAAGCTCAGCATCAATATCAATTTGCGGAACGAGTTGTTCGGGTGTGATGCGCTCCCGTACAATTTCTTCGAAGCGTTCGCGTAGTTTTTGCACATTTTCCCTTTTTAAGGTTAATCCTGCCGCGTACATGTGTCCTCCAAAGCTTTCAAGCAAATCGCTGCACTCATTGATAGCTTCATAGAGATCAAATCCATCTACGCTGCGGGCTGAGCCGGTTGCAAATCCGTTTGATTCGGTAAGGACAATGGTTGGTTTATAATAGGTCTCAATAAGCCGGGAAGCAACAATACCTACTACTCCTTTATGCCATTCAGGATTAAATAACACATTTGAGTATTGAAACTGCTTGTTGAGCTTTTTTAATTCTTTGGTTGCTTCTTCTGTAATATTTTTATCAATATTTCTTCTTGTCTGATTGTGTGTATCTATCTTTTCACAAAGCACAAATGCTTCTTCCGGATTACCGGAAATCAACAGATCAACTGCCTGTTTACCGGATTCCATCCTTCCGGCAGCATTGATTCTTGGCCCAATACGGAATACAATATCTTCAACTGTTACCGGCCTGTCATCAATCCCTGCAACACATTTGATGGCTTTTAGTCCCATGCAGGGATTTTCTTCAAGCTTTTTCAATCCATAGTAAGTAAGAATTCTGTTTTCATCGGTTATGGATACTATGTCGGATGCAATGCTAACCGCAACAAGATCGATGTAATTGATGAGTTCTTCAAAAGGTATTTTACGACGAATTGCGAAAGCCTGCATCAGTTTGAAACCTACACCACAACCTGAAAGTTCTTTAAAAGGATAGGGACAGTCACTACGCTTTGGGTCCAGCACTGCTTTTGCATCCGGAAGTTTTTCGCCGGGTGTATGATGGTCACAAATGATAAAATCAATGCCTTTACTTTTTGCATAATCTATTTTTTTTACTGCTTTGATCCCGCAGTCGAGAGCAATGATTAGTGTTACTTTGTTTTGAAATGCATAATCAATGCCATTTGTAGAAATACCATATCCTTCAGAATACCTGTCCGGGATATAATAATCAATGTTCTCATAGGATCTCCGAAGAAATGAATACGTTAGTGCAACTGAGGTAGTACCATCAACATCATAATCGCCATATACAAGTATGTGCTCGCTGTTCTTTATGGCTTTCTCGAGGCGATCAATGGCAATATCCATGTCTTTCATGAGAAAAGGGTCGTGCAGGTTTTCCAATTCCGGACGAAAGAACTCTTTGGCATCTTCCATAGTAGCAATATTTCGTTGTACCAATAAGTTGGCCAATACCTGACTAATATTCAAATCGTAAACGAGTTTGTCTATATCGCTGCGTGAAGCTTTCTCCTTTATTTTCCAGTATTTTTTCATAATTGTGTTCTTCAATCTTCCGGCCAAATGGAAGGATGCGAGGGGAGATTCTTGCCAGGCACAAATGTAGTAAAAAAAGAAGCTTGAATTTTGATTTTATCCGGAATTGGATTAAGCCTGCATTATTCATGCGTCAAGTTTGGGGCAGATGCGAGGCGTCGGAAGCTGA
>CAYQDZ010000106.1:0-10311 GCA_964416375.1 uncultured Bacteroidales bacterium | reverse complement strand
AAAGATTGGAACTATCTTTAAAAAAAGCTATCCCGTAGGGATTTAGTTCAACACAAGGTTAATTTAAGAGGAGTATGTTTACCTGAAATAAAAGGAAGAAAAAAAATGAATGGGGAAAATAATATGATAGATACAATTCGTGATGATGAATTGATCAATGATTATGAGTTTGGTAAAAGGATTTATTTAACAGGATTGATTGAAGATATGCAGGATTTTTCCGGAAAAAAATCTCTGATTTTTTCAGGTGGTTTTTAATTTCCGGAAATACAGGCAATAACTGTTACGGCGGTAATTAATAATCTTTATGTTGAAAACAACGTACCCAATCAACTTCCATTTTTGCAGGAAGAACATCATCTAATTCACGTTGAAGCCCGGCGCTCAGAACTATATACATAGACTCCTGAGGAATACCTTGTTTTGCCAAAGCTACTTCGAGACCGTTAATTTTCCATACCAAAGTTTGCGGTGTCCATTCCAACGTAAAGACAAAGAAATCAGAAGATAATTTTGAGCGGTTGTATGATTTTGTAAACTGTTTTATGCTTTTTATATTTCTTGCATCACCCCAGGCATTGCCAACCTGTACTTTTTTATGTGCCTTGGCTATGTTTATATGAGGAACTATGGTTTGCGAAACCATCCAAAAAGCATTCTGAAGATTAGCAGACGGGTGAATTTTTATTTTGGCTTCAAAGGTTCCGTATAATTGGCTGAAGCTTTTTGCAGTATTTATCAATCCGGAGGTATATCCAAAATCACGTGTCACAAAACCCATGGAATGATGCCAGGATTTTCCTTTCATGCTTTCTTTTTTCGTGACAATCTGAAGTTTTGATTGATGGAATTCAATATTCTTCCCATCGGTTACAAAATGCTTATCCTGACTTAAGGAATAGCTATCCTTTAAGATTTCTTCTCCCCAGAAATAGCGAGTCATCCACTTTTTTGTATCCAGACTTCCTGTAGAAAAATTATCTGCAAATGTTTCAGTCCAAACTTTATGCCATGCAAATTTTTTCGATTCAACGTTTTTATAATACCATACAATTTTTTCGGAAGATTTAAGGGATTTGTATTCTTGCAGTGTGGTATATTCTTCGGATTTTTCCCATCTGTTTTTTGGTGATTGCGTATAGTATTCTTTGTTCTTAACAAATTTATCACTCTCAATGTAAGACTTCAGTTGTTCATAATCAGAGATACGTTCTGAACCGTCAAGATTCATAAAATTTTTATTTTCCTTAGAGTTCTTGAACTTGAAATAAAATTTGATTTGATCGGATTTCTTAAGAGAAATATAATCCTGAAGCTTTATAAATTCTTTTGTGTCTTTAAACCCTTTGGATTCAATTTCTTTTTTCTGCCTTTTAAAGTCTTCTGAAGAAATAAAATTAGCCAGATCTGCAAAAGTTTCTACATCATCCGATTTATACAATTCATCGTAATGTCTTCTGTTAGGAGAATTGGCCATTTTCATGTAATTCCGATAGGCCTTTGACTTTTTCAGGTTCTTGTACTGAGTCAGTTTTTGTTTTTCGTGAGAAGTATTGAACTCTGCTTTATTCATCGAAGCTTTTTTCGTGACGAACTCGGCTGAGTTAATTTCTTTCTCAAGTTCAGCGACCTGTTGGTTTAAGCCTGAGCTTTTAACCGATTCAAAATCGCTAAATAGCTTGCTGTTAATGAATTTGTAATACCCTTTTATTTGGACGGAATTTTTCGCCTGATTATATTGTGTTAAGGTTTTGTATAAATCCGATTTTTGAAATTTTTGTTTTGCAGGCAGATTTGCTTCTGCTTTGGCCTTAATAAATTCAGTGCTGTTGATAAATTTTTCTAATTCGTAATATTTTTTTAACTCATTCGAATTTTCAGTCTCACGAAATGATACAAGTTCCTGTGAGGTTTTTGTTTTGTAATAAAGCTTTATGTCTTTTGTCTTTCTGAGGCCCAGATACCTTTTTTCTTTTGAAAAGTCTTCTGTTTGCTTAAATCTCAAAGAAAGAAGTTCTCTCTTCTTTAGTTCAAACTCTTGTGACTTAATGTATTTTTCGAGCTTAAGATATTTCTTAAGTTCTTCAGAATCTGCGAATGCTAAAAGAGCATAATACTCTTCCTCTAGCTTAATTCGGCTGTTCTCGTATTCATTTGTATCAGGAAATAATCCCAGAAATGCTCTTAAACCGGCCATTAATTAGTTAGTATGATGATTTTTTAATAACTCTGAATAACTTCAAAGATTGCATAAAGAAAAATATTTCTTAGCTAAAGATACAAAAATAATAGACTAAACTTTCCACAGTATACACTGGTTAATAACAAAGTAGAATTATTCTACGTGTAAGTATATCCAAAGGTTTCCAAAAACTTAGTTCTTCATGAATGTATTTATGGTACTGATGATAGCCCGGTAATCTTGATGATTCATACAATCAAAATGTTTTTTCGGACATTTTGAGAAACCAATCTTAGAGCAGGGCCTGCATTTCAGATGAGACACCTCAAATATTTTGGAGTCTTCGTTTGCACAATAAGGATACATACCAAACTCAGGAACAGTATTTCCCCAGATGGAAATAATGGTTTTCTTGAAAGCGGCTGCAATGTGCATTAATCCTGTATCCGGTGTAAGAATCAATGCGGCATTTTTAATTACAAAAGCGGAATGATTCACAGAGAGTTTTCCAACAAGATTGATAATATTTTTTCTGGTTGAGTATTCTAACTGATTGGCTTTTGCCATGTCTTCCAGCCCACCAAGCAGCACGATTGAACAGCTCAGACTATCTATGATCTGTTGAATCTTATTAACAGGGATCTGTTTTGTATTGTGACCACCTCCAACAACAATTACAATATAGGTTTCCGGCAATTCAGCAGTGCTATGAGGTAATTCTAAAACATCTTCCGGAGGTATAAAATAATCAAGTCCTTTGTTATCATTGATTACAGAAAAAACATTCAGCGTTTGCATGTATCTGTCTACAATATGGATACTAGGTAATCTATTTATTTTTAAATTGACCAGCAACCATTTTTGAAGATTGAGTTTATGGAATGAAAAAGAAAACCGGTTCAGTACTGATTTTATTCTGTATGAACGAATATTCCTGTGAAGATCAATAACATAATCAAAATTTTCTGACTTTAAAACCTGGATAAGGGATTTGTAATTTGATTCAAAAACATGCAATTTATCTACATAAGGATTAGCGATAAGAATGGACTGGTATTTTGCTTTGGTAAGGAAATGAATTTCCACACCATTGATCTGTTCTTTCATACATCTGATTACAGGTGTGGTCAAGACAATATCGCCAATTGAACTGAAACGAATGATTAAAAATTTTACCATAAACTCCACAGGTTTAAAAGATACATTTGGAACTTCTTATGAGTATCTGATCTTTTTAAAGAACATAAGAAGTTCCAGCCAGCATTCATCTGATGATTCATTTTCTTTCCAGAGAATTTTTGCTCCATGCATACCTTTTTTTCCTTTCCCCGGTTTATAAATCGTTATAAAATCCTTCGGAATCCCGGATAGCATTTGTTCTATGTAATCGAATTCAATTGCAGAAGATGAAATAAACAGGGGCTTTTGAATTCCTGCGATTTCATTTTTAACGATCAATTTAGGGCGGAAATATTCTCCGGGGCTAAATGCTATTACCGCTTTCACACCAGGATTATTATAAGCAATGATTAGGCAAAGTGATGCAGAGTAGGAACTTCCAAAAAGAACAACAGGCTTTGAATTGTATTTCTTAATGTATTGAATTGCCGCCTCAATATCCCGGCGTGCATCAATAAAAGAGTTTGGGAAATTTTCATCTTCAGCCCGCTGTGCAGTTTCGTTTGCAATATAATTTATTTTGTCGCCTGAACGTAAATCTACCGACAGGCAATTGTAATCTAATTTCATTAAACGGGCAGCAATTTCATTATACTCTCCCCTGCTGGATCCTCCCTGATGGAAAAGAAGTATAAAGGGCAAACGATAGTTTTTAAGGTAAAGATCAGCTGAGATTTTCAGACTGTCTTCAGAATAAAAACTGACTTTTTCCTGTGCATTACCCGGAAGAAAAAACAGGGATATATAGAGTAGGATAAATGTCCTCATTATTCTATTATGATATAAAAACAGACTACAACCTTATTCTAATTCCGCCAGAATAATGATTTTATTTTTTTTTACCTCAACAACTCCTCCTTCAATATTGATTAATTCTTTCGCTTTACCCCGGGGGCTATATTTTATCGGTCCCTTATCGAGGATTGATATAATCGGAGCGTGGTTATGCAAAATGGTAAATGGTCCTTTGCTTCCCGGGACATTCAAAGATTCAATCTCCCCTTTAAAAAGTGTTTTTTCAGGTGTTATGATTTCGAGATTCACAATAGATCAGTTAGTTACATTTAAGATTTGGCTTCAGATAATAATCGTTCTCCTTTTTCAATGGCTTCATCAATAGTGCCAACAAGATGAAATGCAGCTTCCGGGTATTTATCAACTTCTCCATTCATAATCATATTGAATCCTTTTATGGTATCTTCTATTGATACTAAAACACCGGCCATGCCTGTAAATGCTTCGGCCACATGAAAAGGTTGTGAGAGGAATCGCTGTACTCTTCTTGCTCTGTGTACTATCAGCTTATCCTGTTCAGAGAGTTCATCCATACCCAATATGGCAATAATATCCTGCAGTTCATTGTAGCGTTGCAGAATTTCTTTTACATTCTGAGCTGTCTGATAATGATCCTCCCCAACAATTTTCCGTGTAAGAATCCGGGAAGTGGAATCCAGAGGATCCACAGCGGGATATATACCCAGAGAAGCAATTTTACGACTTAACACAGTGGTTGCATCAAGGTGTGAAAATGTTGTTGCCGGGGCTGGGTCAGTAAGGTCATCAGCAGGAACATAAATGGCCTGTACAGATGTGATGGAACCTCTTGTTGTTGAGCTTATCCGCTCCTGCATAATTCCCATTTCAGTGGCAAGTGTTGGCTGGTAACCAACAGCAGAAGGCATACGTCCTAACAGGGCTGAAACTTCAGAACCAGCCTGTGTAAATCGGAAAATATTATCGACGAAAAACAGAATATCACGACCACTGCTTTTCTCATCACCATCTCGGAATGATTCGGCAACTGATAAACCGGATAATGCTACATTGGCACGGGCCCCAGGGGGTTCATTCATTTGTCCGAAAACAAGAGTGGCTTGCGATTCCTTTAACATATCATGATCTACTTTTGAAAGATCCCAGCTACCTTCTTCCATGCTTTTCTGGAATTCTTTCCCATATTTAATAACTCCGGATTCAATCATTTCACGGAGCAATTCATTTCCTTCCCTGGTGCGTTCACCAACTCCTGCAAAAACTGATACGCCGGCATAACGTTTGGCGATGTTGTTGATAAGCTCCATGATAATTACAGTTTTCCCAACTCCTGCACCACCAAAAAGACCTATTTTACCACCTTTTGAATAAGGTTCGAGCAAATCAATAACTTTTATTCCCGTAAACAGCACTTCTGTTTCAATAGATAGGGTATCAAACGCAGGAGGGTTATTGTGAATACTGTAGCTATTCTTTTTATCAAGTGGGCCCAGACCATCAATAGCTTCGCCTGTAACATTTAATAATCGCCCCCGAATTTGATCTCCAACGGGCATGGTAATAGAATTTCCCAAAGCTCGCGCAATCATTCCACGCTGCAGGCCGTCAGTAGAATCCATGGCAATAGTGCGAATCGAATTTTCACCAATATGTTGCTGGCATTCAACAATTAATTTATTGTCCTCACTTTTTTGAATTTCAAGGGCTTCATGTATTTTAGGTAAATCATTACCAGACTTCTCAAAACTTATATCAACAACAGGTCCGATAACCTGTGTCACAACTCCGGTTAATTCAGCCATTTCTTAATAAGAATTTCTATGATTAGCAAATGTAACACTTTTTAATTCCTGGGTATTTAAAGTTAGTTAAATTGGTTAAATCAACAAACCAATGAATTTTAAAAAACACACCTGAATTAATTATTTATTGATGATCAGAGGAATTATTTGTTTTTAAGTTTGGAATATAGTGCGTATATGGAGTGAATAAATTCAATAAAATGGTCAGTTGAAAATGAATTATCGGGAGCATGAATTTGTTTTTTATCAAAGAATATATATTTTTAATGCCTGAAAATCTATCAATAATCAAGCTTCATATAACTTTTCTGTAAATTCACGTATAAATAGGTATTTTTAGACTATATTATTTAGTTGAAGATGGATAAATTGATTTTTTTTGTGGATGATGATAAGATGATGCTCAATCTGATGGAGTATACTTTCAAGTGCAGAGAGGGATTTGAGGTTAAATCCTACTTCTCAGGAGAAGCTTGTATCCATAACCTTTATCTAAAACCGGAGCTTATTGTTCTGGATTACTATATGGGGACAGACTCTGAAAACGCCATGACTGGCCTTGACACACTTAAGCAGATAAATAAAATCAGCAATCAGATACCGGTAGTGATTTTAAGTCGTGAAAAAGACAAGGATACAATTGATGAGTTTAAAAAAGAGGGAGCAATGAAATATGTAGTGAAAGACGATTATTTTATTGACACACTTATTGATACCATTGAAGGTCATTTTACTACCGTACAATAATTCTCAGAAAGCTTTTCATCCGTATATTCACCTCATTTATTTTTCTTTTTTTATTCTGATAAATATTTCTACTTTTGCACATTCTAAAACAGAGGAAGTTGAAACTTGTAAATCAATATATTATACCTTTTACAGGTTTAAAAGAGGGGATACATGAATTTGCATTCGATTTTAGGGAGGAGTTCTTTAACAAGTATGAGGTGCTTGAAGCCAGTGGAGGAGAAATAACGGCTTTGGTGTTGTTGGTGAAAAAAACAAACATGCTAAATCTTGAAACTCAGATGAAGGGATCATTGAATATTCAATGCGATCGATGTCTGGAATCGTTTTGTTACCCGATACTATATACCGGAAGCCTTATTATTAAATTTGGGGAGAACATGGAAGAAAGCACTGATGAGATCTGGGTGTTACATCCTAAAGAATACGAGCTAAATCTGGAACAATATTTTTTTGAATGTATAAGTTTAAGCCTTCCCATACAAAGAATACACCCGGAAGATTTGGACGGGAACTCAGGATGCAATCCCGGAATGTTGAAAATTTTAAATACAAATACTTATTCTTTGTCAAAGGAAGATAAAGAAAATGATCCCAGATGGGATAAACTGAAAGACTTATTGAATAATACTTAAAATTAAGGGATAAAATGGCACATCCTAAACGAAAAATATCAAAACAGCGAAGAGACAAAAGGCGTACCCATTACAAAGCTGTTGAGCCAACTTTATTGGTATGTCAGAATTGCGGGGTCACAATACAGTACCACAGGGTATGTCCTGAATGCGGGCATTATAAAGGCAAGCTGGCGATCGAAAAAGAATCTACTACTTAATAGTTCATCAACCTGATTCTTCATGAGAATTGGCATTGACATACTCGGGGGTGACTTTGCTCCGGAAGCAACTGTCCGCGGTTCAATTTTGGCTTTTAAAGAATTGTCGGAAAAGGCAACTATTGTAACCATCGGAGATGAAAAAAAAATCATTTCGATTTGCGAAGAGAAAGACTTTGATCCTGCACATTTTGAAATTGTTGCAACAAATGAAAATATTGGCATGGATGAGTATCCTGCAAAAGCATTTTCTCAGAAACCCAATGCCAGCATTCCTTTAGGATTTAAAATGTTAAAAGCAGGAAAAATCGATGGATTTGCCAGTGCCGGTAATACAGGAGCAATGTTAGTTGGAGCAATTCAATTGGTAAAATCAGTTCCTGGGGTACTAAGACCATGTATTACTGCCGGGATTCCCAAAAATTCCAATACTCCTACCATTTTGCTTGATGTTGGAATAAATCCGGATTGTAAACCTGATGTTTTGTATCAGTATGCTGTTTTGGGCTCATTGTATGCCGAATTGGTATACAATGTTAAAAAACCCAGGGTTGCACTTTTCAATATTGGTGTAGAAGAAGAAAAAGGGAATTTACTTACGAAAGCCACCCATCAGGCAATGAAGGGGACTTCTGATTTTCATTTTATCGGGAACATTGAAGGAAATGATCTTTTCAGAGAGGATGTTGATGTTATTGTTTGTGACGGGTTTATTGGCAATACGATATTAAAAACTGCAGAAGCATTTTACACATTAATTCTGAAGCGCAAGATTAAAGATGAATTTTTTGAGAAATTCAACTATGAAAATTACGGAGGAACTCCAATCCTTGGAATCAATGCGCCGGCAATAATCGGACATGGAATTTCAGGACCAAATGCAATTAAGAATATGATCCTACACACTGCTAATGTAGTGGAAGCAAAACTATCAGAAAAAATTAAACGCGCATTCGAATAATGACAAATCTCAGAGCAGTTATTAAAGGGGTTGGAGGATACGTTCCTGAATACATCCTCAACAATGATGAATTAAGTCGAATGGTTGACACCTCGGATGAATGGATTACACAGCGTGTTGGCATTAAGGAAAGAAGAATCCTGAAAGAAAAGGGGAAAGCTACTTCCGATATGGCAGTAATAGCAATTCAGGAGCTGTTAAAAAAAACCAATACAGATCCCAAGGAAATTGACCTGTTAATATGTCCGACCATTACGCCTGACATGAGTTTCCCCTCAACAGCTAATCTTATTGGGTACAAATTGGGATTGAAAAATGCATTTACTTTTGATTTAAGTGCTGCATGTTCAGGTTTTATATATGGATTGGAAGTTGGAAGCCGTATGGTAGAAAGCGGGGCATATAAAAAAGCAATTCTGGTAGGTGCAGACATGATGTCTTCCATTACGGATTATACCGATCGATCAATCTGCCCTCTGTTTGGCGATGGTGCCGGAGCTGTTTTACTGGAACCCACGACGGAAGAACTTGGGGTAATAGACAGAATATTAGGATATGATGGTGCCGGAGGACAGTACTTGTATATGAAAGCAGGCGGTTCTTTAAATCCACCATCTCACAAAACCATTGATAACGGAGAACATTTTGTATATCAGGAAGGTAAAACGGTATTTAAAAGTGCAGTTTCTGTAATGTCAGATATTGCAATCAATATTATGCAACGCAATAACATGAACCCTGATCAACTGGCATGGCTGGTACCTCATCAGGCAAATATGAGAATTATAGAAGCTGTTGCCAGACGCATGGGGATAGAAAGAGAACAGGTTATGATCAACATTCAAAATTATGGTAACACCACTGCTGCAACCATTCCATTGTGTCTCTGGAATTATGAGAAACAGCTTAATAAAGGAGATAACTTAATACTTACTGCTTTTGGAGCAGGCTATACATGGGGGAGTATTTATTTGAAATGGGCATATGATCCTAAATAAAATTTAAACCCGGTTGAAACCGGGTTTTTTTGTGTTTTAATCTGTTAACTGATCTTATTAATTTATATATCTTTACTTTTTGATTTTATAACAGACAAAAAATTATCATCGGAAATGGCAAAATATATGGAACAAGAAAACAATACAATCAATCTGATTGGAGCCGGAACAAATATTAAGGGCCACGTAGAATCTTCTGGAGATATACGAATTGACGGTAGCCTGAATGGCAATCTCCGCACCAAAGGGAAAGTAGTCATTGGAAATACAGGTATAGCCAAAGGTGAAGTACATTGTAAAAACTCGGATGTTGAAGGGAAAGTTGAAGGCAAAATCCTGGTTCAGGAATTGCTTTCTTTAAAATCAACTTCAACCATTTTGGGTGATATAAGTGCAAAAAGACTGGCCATTGAACCTGGTGCAAAATTCACCGGAAATTGCCAGATGAATAATATTGACACTTCCCTAAAAGATATTGAGCAAGATAAGAATGCCGAACAACCCGTCGTACAAGAAGAACAAAAAAAATCTAAATAATTACTCCAAATATTCTGGCATAGTTTTTCAAATGGCACTGATTATTCTTGCTGGTACCTGGGGAGGGATAAAGCTTGATGAAAAATTGAAGTTAGAATTCCCGGTATTTACTGTTGTTCTCTCTTTCCTGTCTGTTATTCTTGCAATGTATGTAGTACTTAAAGAATTTATTGGTAAAAAATAATATGAGCATTCATTTTCAAAGATTTCTCATTAAAAACACATTAGCAACTTTGATCGTTCTAATTCTGGGTGCAATATTATTCTTCACTTTCTTTTCAGCATATTTCCATTGC
>CAYQDZ010000105.1:0-10326 GCA_964416375.1 uncultured Bacteroidales bacterium | reverse complement strand
AGGTATTCCACTCATTGCAGGAAGGACAATGCCCGATCCATTTGGACGAATCTGCTCCACAATTACGACATATATAAACAGTTTTTGACTTTGCCATTTCAGACGAAGGGACTAAATTTTATTCAATAGGGAAGACGTGGAATATCCTTCAACAATATCAATGCTTACTATTTCACCTCCTTTGGCTTTAACAATGTCAGAACCAATGATCTTATCAGGTTTGTAATCGGCTCCTTTAACAAGCACATCGGGTTGTATTTTGTCAATAAGTTGATAAGGAGTCTCTTCATTGAATAAAACAATTCTATCGACAAATTGGAGAGATGCAAGGATCATGGCACGCGCTTTCTCATCTTGTACCGGTCTGTTATTCCCTTTCAATTTGCGTACGGACTTATCAGTATTCAATCCAATGATCAAAACATCACCCATGGTGGCAGCCTGAGCAAGATATTCTATGTGGCCGCGATGCAGAATATCAAAACAACCGTTGGTAAAAACAATTTTAAAGTTTCGAAAATGCCAATAAGTTAGCAGCTTTGCAAGAGCATCAGATTCAATTATTTTTTTGGTAATGGATTCAAATTTGTCCATAGAATATTGTGAAAATGGTCTTTCTGGTAAAATAACAAAGAAATTGTTGAGAAATAAGAAGGAAAGTCAATAAAAATTCTATTTGAGAGAATTTGTTTCAGTATCCGGAAAAATTATAGTTGGCTTGAAAGATTTAGCTTCTTCAAAATCTAATGAGGCATAAGAAAGAATAATAATAATATCACCAACAGCAACTTTCCGTGCCGCCGGACCGTTTAGACAAACCTCACCGGAGCCCCGTTTACCCTTGATCACATATGTATCTAAACGTTCACCATTGTTTTTATTAAGAATTTGCACTTTCTCATTTTCAATCAGATTGGCAGCATCCATTAAATCTTCATCAATAGTGATACTTCCGACATAATGCAAATTGGCTTCGGTAACTTTGACCTGGTGTATTTTCGATTTTACTACTTGGACAAACATCATTCCGCAAATTTACGAAATTAAATCGATATTATCTATGAGCCTTATTTTACTGACAAAGACTGCAATACAGGCAGTCAGGGGTTCGGAAAATGTTATTTTGGTAACCGGGGCGAGTGTCCTTGTATTCACAATCCGGCAGTAATCAAGGTGTAAATGAGTACTTTGGTTTATACGATCCTCAGCCAGCTTTTCTAATTCCGTGACTTTCAGGCTTCCGATGTTTTTTTTTATTTTCAATAATGTTTCATAAATTTTTGAGGCTTCGGTTCTTGCCGCATCTTTAAGTAAGGTGTTCCTTGAACTCATCGCAAGACCATCTTTCTCTCTGATAATGGGACAGGCAATAATTTCAATCTTATAGTTATAATCGTGAATGAGTTTTCGGATTATGGCAAGTTGCTGAAAATCTTTCTGCCCAAAATAGGCACGCTGAGGCTTTACTGCATCAAATAATTTTGTTACGATCTGAGCGACACCATTGAAATGACCGAGGCGCATTTTTCCTTCCATCAGTTCCCCCATCAAACCAAAATCAAAATGTCTTTGATCTGTTTCCGGGTACATTTCCTTGTCAGAGGGCGTAAATACAATATCACATTTTGCGGAATTTAATAACTCAAAATCAGCCGTAAAATTTCTGGGATATTTTTTTAAGTCATTCTTATCATTGAATTGAGTGGGATTGACATATATGCTTGCAACGGTTATATCATTTGAAGATAAAGAGTTATTGATTAATGAAAGATGTCCCTCATGCAATGCCCCCATTGTTGGAACAAATCCAATGGAAGCACCTTGACTTCTGGCATGCAATAAAGTACTATCAAGTTTTTGTATTTGTTTTATTATCTGCATAAGATCTATGGCACAAAAATAATGAAATCAAAAAACCGGCTTTAAAATTATATCCTGATAAAAATACTATTTATTTGGAATGAATGCTTCAAACAGAAACAAGGGAAAATCAGCTTCGTTAGAGTATTGAAAATATTTTTCGTAATTTTGCACAATATTTCGGAAATACAGAGAATCAGATGGCTAGAAAAAAGATATTATTTGTCTCGCAAGAAATCACTCCTTACCTTCCCGAAACTGAAATGTCAATTATTGGTCGAAACTTACCTCAAGGTATACAGGAAAGAGGTAAAGAGATAAGGACCTTTATGCCTCGCTATGGGTGTATTAATGAAAGAAGGAATCAACTGCATGAAGTTATTCGCTTATCTGGAATGAACCTCATAATAAATGACACTGATCATCCGTTGATTATTAAAGTTGCATCAATTCAGACAGCACGCATGCAGGTATATTTTATTGATAACGAAGATTTTTTTCATCGTAAGCATATTTTAAGTGATGATAATGGAAAGTCTTTTAGCGATAATGATGAAAGGATCATATTCTTTGCCCGGGGGGTAATAGAAACCGTCAGGAAATTGCAATGGTCACCTGATCTTATACATTGTCATGGATGGTTTACAAATCTTATCCCATTGTATATAAAAAAATATTACAATGATGATCCACTCTTTATGGATTCCCAGATTGTTACTTCGATCTATGATAACGAATTCGAGGGCGTTATGGATAAAAGGCTAAAGGAAAAATTAACATGGGATAAGGCAAGTACAGAAGGTCTTGAAATGATCAATAAACCAGACTATGTTAATTTTTCAAAGTTGGCGATAAATCATTCGGATGGTATTATTTTTGGCAGTGAGAAAATAAATAGCGAATTGGCTGACTATGCTTTAAAATCTGAATCTCCTGTTTTGGAATATCAAACAGAAGATAAATATCTTGATGCGTACTCTGATTTTTATGATAAAATTTTAAGTGAAGTAATTAATGGAGCTGATCAATAAAGTTACACGTATACGACATCTGTTCGTTGGGGCATTCTCATTTTTTTTTCTTTTACTGATTATTTCCTGTAGTGAAGAACCATTAAAAGTTGGAATTCATCTGCTTCCGGAAGATGAACTTTTACAGGTATATGACACCGTACTTCCTGTTGAGTTGTACACCATCAGTGCTAAGGCCTTGAAAGTTTATTCTTTATCGTCTAGTCCCTTAGGGAGTGTTTGTGATCCTGTTATGGGCGCATTAAAAACTGATTATCTGGCAGACATTTTTTATTCAGCATATGTAAGTTTTCTGGATACTATTGTTGAAGAAAATATAGATGTATACAATCTCGAACTCCTGTTGTATTATGATGTTATTTATGGTGATTCCTTAGCTATTGATTTTAATGTTTATGAGTTGATAGAGCCTATACCTGAAGGTAAGAACTCTGATTTCATTGTAACACCGGAAATGATTAACCCAAAACCACTCAATCTTGGAGCACCTGAAAGATTAAATGATTCCACGCGGGCATTTAAGGTGATGCTGTCTCTTGATTATGCAAAAAAATTTATTGATCCACAGCTTATTGAAGATAGTGTCTATACGGCAAATCCTTTGCTTTTCAAAGAATATTTCAAAGGTTTTTATTTTGCTACAGATTTTAGAAGTACTGAAGGAGGTGGAATTATGAGAGTTAATAATAGTACTTCAAAGATGATTTTGCGAACTCTTGAATGGAATTCAAATTCTATGCAATTTGATACCATTAACAATGAATTTAGTATAGGTAATCCTGCAATAATGCTTGATTCAAGTGATGTTGTGAATTTAAGTATGTTCCAAAGCATTCCAGGTGACGATGTTGCAGCTATTCTGGATGATACTCTTAATAGTCAATCCATAGTTTATATTCAGTCTTTGGCAGGGCCCAATGTCTTGATAGATTTTCCAACACTTGAGAATTTTGGTAAAAAATTTGGGGACAATATTGTTATTAATAAAGCAGAACTGATATTACCTGTAAACCAGGAACTATATGACGATATTACTTTTGTTCCACCAAGAAATTTAGGACTGTATGATCATGTTTCCAAATCATTTCTTGCAGATGACGGTTTATTATCATATTATTTTGGAGGTGTATTGGATACTGTTAATTACCAGTATAAATTTAATGTTGGAAATCACATACATGAATATTTGCATAGTGATTCTGATACATTATTTAGTAAAAAATATATCCTTTTCCCTTCAAAAGCTACTACCCCGGTTTATTACCTTGAAACATTACCCAGGAGAATAGTATTGAACGGAAGAAATTCGGCTGAAAAGCCCTCGCTTAAAATCATGTATTCTTTAATGCCAGAGTAAAATGTGTGGAATTGTAGGATATATAGGGGACAGAGAAGCATTGCCTGTATTGATCAATGGTCTGAAAAGGCTTGAATACAGGGGCTATGATTCTGCCGGTATTGCCATATTAGGAAAGACAACACAGGTTTATAAATGCAAAGGGAAAGTATCTGATCTTGAAGGCCATTTAATTGGAAAAGATCATTCAGGGCATATTGGTATTGGTCATACAAGATGGGCAACTCATGGCGAACCAAATGACGTTAATGCACATCCGCATGTTTCGTACAACGGTAAATTTATTATAATACACAATGGAATTATTGAGAATTATACACGTTTGCGGGATAAGCTTATTGAAAGAGGAGTTAAGTTCAAGAGTGAAACGGATACAGAAGTTTTAGCAAATCTTATTGAATATATTTATGAAAATGGGAATGTAGATGCAGAATTAGCCGTGAGACTTGCACTATCAAAAGTTATTGGTGCATATGGGCTGGTTATATTGTGTACTGAAGAAAAAGATAAATTAATAGCAGCAAGAAGAGGAAGTCCGCTTGTTATTGGCGTAGGGAATGAAGAATATTTTCTGGCTTCAGACGCTACTCCTATTGTTGAATATACAAAAAGTGTAATTTATCTGAATGATGGTGATGTTGCGGTCATCAAAAAGGAACAGTTGATTTTAAAAACTCAGAGAAGTGATGATACAACTCCAACGGTTCAACAAATAAGCTTTGATATTGGAGAGATAGATAAAGGAGGTTATGAGCATTTTATGCTCAAAGAAATCTTTGAACAACCGCAATCCATTGAAGATACATTCAGAGGAAGAGTACGTTCTGAAGAATCTGAAGTACGACTTGGAGGATTGTATGATGTTTTGCCCAAATTAATTGATGCAAAAAGAATTATAATTATTGGATGTGGTACTTCATGGCACGCTGGCCTGGTAGGTGAATATCTGTTTGAAGATCTAGCCAGAGTTTCTGTTGAAGTTGAATATGCATCTGAATTTCGATACAGAAATCCGATAATTGAAAAGAATGATATAGTTATTGCTATAAGTCAAAGTGGAGAAACTGCTGATACGCTCGCAGCTATTAAGCAGGCTAAAGAACAAGGAGCCATTGTTTTAGGAATATGTAATGTTGTTGGTTCTTCCATTCCAAGAGAAACGCATGCAGGTGTTTATACTCATGCAGGGCCTGAGATAGGTGTAGCCTCTACCAAGGCATTTACATGCCAGGTTACTGTACTGGCGATGATGGCAATTCTTATCGGTCGGAAGAAAGGATTAATTTCTGATAGTAAATACCGCACTCTTATCAAGGATTTCACTGAAATACCTGCAAAAATCAAGAAAATTCTTACTCATAGTAAAGAGATTAATGCACTTGCCAAATTGTATCAACATGCAAACAATGCGCTATATCTGGGTAGAGGATATTTATTTCCTGTTGCTCTTGAAGGAGCACTTAAATTGAAAGAAATTTCGTATATCCATGCGGAAGGCTACCCTGCAGCTGAAATGAAACATGGACCGATTGCCCTGATCGATGATAAAATGCCTGTTGTTATCGTGGCTACAAAAGATTCATCTTACGAAAAGATTGTTAGCAATATTCAGGAAGTTAAAGCACGCAGTGGAACTGTTATTGCTGTTGTAACAGAAGGAGATAAGGTGATTCGCAAAATGGCAGACCATGTAGTTGAAATACCGGAGACAGGAAATGTATTTGCTGCGCTTTTGTCTGTAGTTCCACTTCAACTATTCTCATATTATATAGCCGTATTGAGAGGTTGTAATGTTGACCAGCCCAGAAATTTAGCAAAATCTGTTACCGTTGAATAATATTGTTTTAACGATCCCTGTATTGTTTTTCATAATATTTTTCGTACTCTCCTGAAGTGATGTTTTTTATCCATGCTTCATTCTTCAAATACCAATCTACAGTTATCTCTAATCCTTGTTCAAAAGTAACAGAAGGCTGCCAATGAAGTTCTTTTTGAATCTTGGTTGAGTCAATTGCATAACGCAAATCATGCCCGGCACGATCTTTTACAAATGTGATAAGCTTTTCTGAGCTGCCTTCTTTCCGGTCTAATTTTTTATCCATTATGTTACATAACAAGTGTATTAAATCTATATTCTTCCACTCGTTATTTCCTCCAATATTATAAGTTTCTCCTAATATACCATGATGATAAATGGAGTCAATAGCCTTGGCATGATCTATCACATATAACCAATCGCGAATGTTTTCACCTTTGCCATAAACAGGAATTTCTTTATTGTTCTTAATGTTATTGATTGAAAGAGGAATAAGCTTTTCAGGAAATTGATTTGGGCCATAGTTGTTGGAGCAGTTGGAAATAATAACAGGTAGTTTATATGTATTATGATAAGCACGAACAAAATGATCACTGCTGGCTTTAGAGGCAGAATAAGGACTTTTAGGATTGTACGCTGTTGATTCTAAAAAATACCCATTATGACCCAATGAACCATATACTTCATCTGTTGAGATATGATAGAATAGTTTATCCTGCAATGTGTTATTCCAATGTTTAAGGCATGCATTTAAGAGGTTTACCGTGCCCACCAGATTGGTAAAGACAAATTCCAGAGGATTTTCGATTGAACGATCCACATGTGATTCGGCGGCCAAATGGATTACTCCATCAACATGATATCTGTTAAAGACAGAATCCAATTCTTCCGGCACCACGATATCAATTTTTTCAAAATGATAATTATCAGCTTTTTCGAGATCCTTAAGATTTTCAAGATTACCTGCGTAAGTTAATTTATCAATATTAATAATGGTGTAGTCCGGGTAATTTTTAACAAACTCACGCACCACATGTGATCCGATAAAACCAGCACCTCCGGTAATAACTATTGTTTTATTCATATAAAATAGATACTTGGATTACTACTTTTGTTATGTGCCACTCACCATTATATACCAACTATTAGTTTATAATCAACTCAACTGGTAAACAACTCAACAATTAAACGATTCAACAACACAAATGATTAACCGATGAACTGTACAATCGATTAACTGAAATATGTGAGTTGATATTCTTCATTTCACCAGTTCACCGATTCCCCAATTCACCAAATGATTAACCGATGAACTGTATAATCGATTAACTGAAATATGTGAGTTGATATTCTTCATTTCACCAGTTCACCGATTCCCCAATTCACCAAATGATCTAGTTAATATCTAATCAATTCGCTTTTTCATAAAAGATTTTATAGCATTCTACTTAATATTCCTGAGTTTTTTTTCCCATTCCCATGAAGACTTTAATGCTTCATCAAGCGGAGTATCAGATTTCCACCCCAATTCTTTATTTGCAAATGAAGTGTCGGCCCAAACCTGTTCAACATCGCCTTCACGTCGACCTACAATTTCATAATGAACTTTTTTGCCAATTGCTTTTTCAAATGTTTTAATGATTTCCATAACAGAAATGCCTTTTCCTGTACCAAGATTGAATACTTCAAAGTTTTGTTTATTTTTATTGTTCAGCATTCTTTCAACAGCAATAACGTGTGCTTTGGCCAGATCACTCACATAAATATAATCTCTAATGGCTGTACCATCAGGAGTTTTATAATCATCACCAAATACCCTTAACTTTTCTCTGAGTCCTGCAACAGTTTGTGTTACAAAGGGCACTAAATTTTGTGGAACACCCAGTGGTAATTCTCCTATTATAGATGATTTATGTGCGCCAATAGGATTGAAGTACCTTAAAGCAATTGCTTTCATTTCAGGCACGGCATGTATTGTATCCTGTATGATTTCTTCAGCAATTTGTTTGGTATTTCCATAGGGAGACATTGCCTTTTGTATCGGAGCTTTTTCGGTTACGGGCAACTCATCGGGTTGACCATAAACAGTACAGGATGATGAAAACACAAAGGATGACGTCCGGTGTTTTTTCATCGACATTAAAAGGTTAATAAGAGAAGCAGTATTGTTGTAATAATATTCAAGAGGTTTTTCAACAGATTCTCCAACAGCCTTCAATGCAGCAAAATGAATGATAGCATCGATAGGATATTTTTTAAAAAGTGAAAATACTTTTGGTTTTTCACAGAGATCAAATTTTTCAAAATCAGGTCTTGTACCGGTTATTTTTTCTATTCCATCCAACACTTCAATTTGTGAATTGGAAAGATTATCAACTACAATAACCTTATAACCATTTTCAATTAATTCTACTGTGGTGTGGGAACCAATATATCCTGTGCCTCCTGTAACCAGAATTGTCTGCATTGTTTAAATTTTTTGAACACAATGATTTACCAATTTGTATTTGATTTTGCTTTCAGGGCAAATGGCAATACTATCCTTTCCGAAAATTAATTTATGACCGTATTCACTCACCCATCCGGTTTGTTTTGCAGGGTTTCCAATAACAAGTGCATAGGATAATACATCTTTTGTTACAACCGACCCGGCACCCACAAGCGCATATTCACCAATTGTATTTCCGCATATTATGGTAGCATTTGCGCCAATTGCAGCACCTTTTTTAACAAGAGTTTTAATGTATTCATCACGCCTTATTATCGCACTCCGGGGATTAATAATATTAGTGAATACCATGGAAGGTCCCAGAAATACATCGTTCTCACAAATAACTCCGGAATAAATTGACACATTATTCTGTACCTTAACATTAGATCCCAGGATCACAGCAGGAGAGATAACGACATTTTGACCTATATTGCATTTCTCTCCAATTATGCTGCCTGTCATGATATGAGAAAAATGCCAGATTTTTGTATTAGCCCCAATTATACACCCATCATCAATCACAGCTGTCGCATGTACAAAAAAGTCTTCTTTCATGGTCAATTGTTTATAAATGCTTCTATTTTATCACAAATATAAGCCTGCTGATCGGTAGTTAACTCTGTATGAATAGGCAAAGACAGAACCATCTTTGAGAGTTTTTCGGTTACAGGAAAGTTTCCGGATACTTGAAAAGCCTTCTGTGAATGAATAGGGACAGGATAATAAATCATTGTCGGTATACCTGCTTCAGCCAGGTAATTCTTCAAAGCATCACGATTTCCTTTATATTTTATTGTGTACTGATGAAATACATGATCTGAATAATTTGGAATTTCAGGTATTTCAATGTTTTGCATGGTACTCAATCTGGATGAATAATAGGCGGCTGCTTTTTGTCTGGCTTCCATGTACTGATCGAGGTATTTTAGCTTTACATTCAGAATGGCAGCCTGAATTGTATCAAGCCGTGAATTCACGCCTATTTTGTCATTATAATATTTTACTTTTGCACCATGATTTGCTATGCATCTTATTTTCTCAGCCAGAGAATCATCGTTTGTCATGATTGCACCACCATCGCCAAAGCAACCCAAAACTTTTGAAGGGAAAAATGAAGTACATCCGATAGTTCCTATGGTTCCGGCTTTTCCGGTTAAATTCCCATCATGGTATGTTGCTCCCAGTGCCTGGGCATTATCTTCAATAAGATATAAGTTGTGTTCACTGGCAATTGCCAACAGTTCTTTCATATTTGCACATAAACCAAAAAGATGCACCGGAAGAATAACTTTCGTCTTACTGGTAATAGCTTTTTTCACTTCATCCGGGTCAATATTGAAAGTAGCAGGGTCGACATCAACAATAACCGGTTTTAGCTTTAGTAAGGAGATTACTTCTGCTGTTGCAATAAATGTAAAGTCGGGAGTAATGATTTCATCACCCTGCTTTAAATCGAGAGCCATCAGTGCAATTTGGAGAGCGTCTGTGCCATTTGCACATCCGATAACATGCTTCACATGTAAATAACCGGCAAGATTTGTTTGAAACTCATTAACCTGAGGCCCTTTAATAAATGCTGAAGAATCGATTACCTGCTGAATGGCTCCATCGATTTCGGGTTTAATTTTTTTGTACTGGCCGTTTAAGTCGACCATTTTAAGAGTCTTCATTGCTTTGTGTTATAACTGCGAAAATAAGATTTTAATAGCAACCATCCTAACCTGCATTATTCATGCGTCAAGTTTGGGGCAGATGCGAGGCGTCGTAAGCT
>CAYQDZ010000104.1:0-10326 GCA_964416375.1 uncultured Bacteroidales bacterium | reverse complement strand
TTGACAACCATAATCGATGTTAAACGAAACATTTCCACTGTTATGTATTTCTTCTGAAATCTCATAAAATCAATCAATAATTTCTATTACAAATTGTCAAAAGGGCTCTGTATTGAACTGAGATTTTTGATTGCGACATGAGTATATATTTCAGTTGTCTTTGAACTTGAATGCCCTAAAAGTAATTGAATATATCGTAAATCCGTTCCATTCTCGAGCAAATGAGTTGCATAAGAATGACGCAAGGTATGGGTACTTACTCTTTTCCTTATTCCAGCTCTTTTGGCTGCTGCTTTAATAATTATACCAACACTCTCAGCACTATACTTGCCTCCAGAGGGTACCCCAAATAAAAATACTTTTGGTTTATAGGCTATAAAATATTGACGTAAAAGTGCCAAAACCTTTGGCGATAATGTAACCGCCCTGTCTTTAAACTCTTTTGCCTGATTAACCTGAATTACCATGCGCGAAGAATCAATATGCTGTAATCGTAAATCAAGATTTTCGCTCCTTCTTAAACCGGCTGAATACAATAAGCTTATAATTGTTCTGTGCTTTATGTTTCGGGTAGCTTCAATCATTCTTTTTACTTCCTCAAGGGATAGAATAACAGGTAGCTTTTTTTGTCTATGTGGTCTTTCCATAATTTCTAAGTCTATTTTGTATTCACTGAACTTTTTATAAAATAATTTTAATCCACTAACAATTGTATTTTGAAGGGATTCTGGAAAATCCCTGTTCAACTATAAATCTGTAGTTAAATTCTCTGAAATCATCCATCGTGATTTTATCAGGAGGTTTCATTAAGTATCCAAAAAAACTTTTTACAGAAGTACAATATGATTCAATTGTACTTTCACTGTATCGTTTGTTTTGCAGATACTTGTAAAAGGCTTCCAGCGGAATATTTTCATTGATAAAACAATTCTTTTCTCACAAAATATCTTTCTTCACTGGTTCTGTTTCTCTTCCAACATTATCATCTTTAATAAAGCTATTTGGTAATCTATTATCCTTGGTTGTATTTTGAAGTGAAAAATCCGATAAAAAATTTATATTGCCAAACCTGTCCGGTACATGCCAGCACCTCATCGTCTTACTCCAACAGCAACCCGGTGTTTTTCTAACTCGAGCAATTCGAGATGTATCATAAGGACAAAAAAAGGGAGCTATCCAGGCTCCCTTTTGATATTTTTAATAAAGCTGAAATTATCTGACTGGGTATTTCACCAGAATTTCATCCGATTTTAAAAGAAGATCAATATACTGAGCCCTTTTGTATACAAAAGGATCGTTGATGTTCTTGTTCGACAGCTTGCCCCTGAAATCGCTGAGCGATTTGTATCCTTTGCTGTCCATCCAGGCTTCAAGGTCCTTCAGAATGGTACCGATGTATTCAATTTTGTTTTTGTAAACGGTGCTGACAACCTGCACGCAATCTGCTCCTGCAATGATCATTTTTGCAACATCTGTACCGGTGAATATACCCGTATTACTGCAAAGACTTGCTTTGATGTTTCCATGCAACAGACCGGCAAACCGCAAAGGAAGACGATTGTCTTCGGATGTGCTTAAATTGAAGGGAGTAAAATGTTCTTCTTTTTCCATGTCAATCTCCGGCTGGAACAGGCGGTTAAAAAGAACACAACCATCTACGCCGGCTGCATCCAGCTTTGATACCAGGTTTAAGGGATTGGCATAGAACGGACTTAATTTTACACCTACAGGGATGCGGACTGCATTTTTTACGGCTTTCAGCGTTTCTACCTGTTGATCTATTAGCGTTCGGCCGTCGACGTCAATATCGCGTGGAACATAGTAAAAGTTAAGTTCCAGGGCATCTACTCCCATCTCTTCTATACGCTTGGCAAAATCTATCCATGATTCTTTCAGCAGTGCATTCAAACTTGCAATAAGTGGTATTTTTATTGTTTTTTTCACGCGGGCAAGGTTAAACAGATGTTCTTCCGGGCCTGCATGCTCAATGTTTGGAAACAAATTGATCATCTCCGCATTTCGCTCGCTGTATTCATGTAACTTATCATCAAGTTGAGCACTTTCCAATTGAATTTGTTCCTCAAACAATGATTTGTAAACAATGGCTCCTGCACCTGCTTCTTCAATTTTTTTTACATTTTCGATGTTGTTAACAAGATTGCTGGCTCCAACAATAACAGGGTTTTTCAGTTCAATACCCATATAACTGGTCTTCAGATTTGCCATATTCTAAGCTTTAAGTTTTATTTGATTTTGTACTACTCCGGTAAATTATTCTTATTGTAAAGCGAAGGTAAGAGAATAGCTCTAATTTAAAAGTATCTCTCCCTGTTTTTCGCAGTGGAAAATTACATATTTTTTGTAAATTACGCATCCTATAGATACAGTTAAGAATAGTTCTTAAAGTGCGTTACAGGCAATGAATTCGATGATGAATTTGAAACAGGTTCCCTTCATTCGCATACTTACTCCTTATGGTATAGGGATTGGCATAACTTCGTGCTTTCCCGCTTGTTTTTATGCCCTCTTTATTGTCGTTTTTGTTGCGACTTTATTGCTTATTTTATTGCAGCTATTCCCAACAGGGAACAGACATTTCAGGATTTATGCAGGTACCATTGCCTTCAATGCCTTTCTGCTTTGTGGTATGATCTCTTTTTTCCTTGCTGTAGAACACCACGATTTTCCGGATCAGGAATTATGCATTTCCGCTATGGTAAAAGATTTACCGGAAATAAAAGAACGATCTGTTCAACTGGATTGCCAGGTAAACCATTACTCCTATGGTAATATACATATAAAAACAAAGGAAAATATCCTGCTGTATATATCAAAAGATTCTCTGGGCAGGGTTCCCGAAATTGGAGATTCAATTTGTTTTGTTTCGAAATTACAACTCCTAAAAAACCGGGGAAATCCCAAAGAATTTGATTTTGTAAGATTTATGCGTAATGAGAGAATATTCTATTCAACCTATGTTGTTCACGATGATGTCCGGTTCGGAGGCAAGTCAGGAAAATTTGTATTCAGAAGGGTGGCTTCTCAATTGCAAAAGAAGATCATTAAAAGTTTTGCTGATCATTCGATAAAAAACGATGAATTGGCCATACTATCTGCCCTCGCTGCCGGAAATCGCGAATTTCTGGGTGATGAGATAAAAAATAAATATGCAGTGGCAGGAGCAATGCATATTTTGGCCGTATCAGGTTTGCATGTGGGGATACTTTACATTTTTCTCAGTTTCATACTGTTCAGAAGAAACCAAACAGCCTTTTTCAAAATTTTCAGGTTAGTTGTGATTTTACTTGCTATCTGGTTTTTTGCCTTCATCACCGGATTGTCTTCTTCTGTGGTTCGGGCTTCGTTGATGTTTTCTTTGTTTCTGACAGGAAAAAGTCTTAACAGGCAGATTAACAGCTACAATATCCTTGCTGCATCTGCACTGATCGTTCTGGTGATGAATCCACTGGAAATATTCAAACTGGGATTTCAATTTTCCTACCTCGCCGTTCTGGGTATTCTGTATCTTCAACCCAAATTATTTGCCTTACTATGTTTTAAGCATGCTATACCGGATCGGATCTGGCAATTAATTACGGTGAGCATAGCTGCACAAGTCTCCATATTTCCTTTGAGTTTATACCATTTTCATCAGTTTCCGGTCTGGTTTTGGCTGGCCAATGTATTTGTAATTCCCCTGGTGTGGCTGATCATGGTGCTTACCATGGTATTTTTTCTTTCCCTGGCGATAAGCCCCGTTTCGGAGTGGGTATCGTTTGTTATTAATGCCTTGCTTAAAGTTCTTAATTTGCTCATTGAAAAAATAAATACCCTGCCTTTTGCTGCTATTCGTAATATTAGATTTGAAACATCACACCTTATTGCATGCTATCTGTTTATTCTGATCTTCCTGGTTGTGGCAGCAAAATGGAAAAGGATCTATTGTATTTATATTGCAGGAACCGGCATTGCTTTTTTTCTGCTCTCAGGATGGATAAGCTACAGGAGTTTTGATGAAAAACAGGAAATGATAGTATACAATTATGGTGCTAATACGGTGATGAGCCTGATACATGGTCATAATCACCTGATGCTTATGGATTTGGAACATGCTGAAGATGGTGAAAGACTGATGAGATGGAATCGGGATTTTCAAATCGGCAGACAGATCGCGGAAACTACAGAAGAAATTCATTTGAAGAGCCTTCCAATCCATTCTGTGCTGGAAGCCAGCGACATTAAAATAGAGCATACTGAATCGGGCATAGATATTCAGTATTTTGAAAAAAAAATAAAAATACTGGAAAAAGGGATGTTGTCATGGGAGCATAAGAATTCATGCGGAGTTCATGATATTGACTGCTTAGTACTTGGAAACAATTCGGGATACCCTGAACAAATTTATTTTTCTCATCCTATGCCAAAGAGTATCATCATCAGCAAATACATGTCAAAAAATAGATACATTGCATGGGATAACTTTGCTTTAAAAAATGGGATTGAATTGGTTCATCTTACAAGCGATGGGGCTTTTCATATTGAATTCAATTGATTGTTAAATTGACTCTGAAAAGCATCCATATATAATGATACCAATACATCGGAATTTTGAGATCAATGATCAGACAAACAATAGTTTAACTTTCATTTTATACAGAAAAGTTAGATTCTTTTAGTATATTATTTTAAGAATAGTTTACTTTGCTTGGATTTTTTTAAGAGACAAGATCAATGAAAATCATAGTTGCAGGCGCAGGAGCGGTAGGATCTCATTTGGCTAAAATGCTTAGCCAGGAAAACCATGATATTGTTTTAATAGATCCTGATGAGGAAAGGCTCCGGCAAATTGGAGCTAATCTTGATGTGATGACCCGGGGAGGTTCTGCCACATCCATAGCTGATCTCATGGATTGTGGAGTCAAAAAGGCAGATTTGTTTATTTCTGTTGCCCAAAATGAGGAAACGAACATCACGGCATCCATATTAAGCAAACGTTTGGGCGCAAAAAAAACCATAGCGCGAATAGACAACCAGGAATATTTGTATGTAAAACACCGGGAGCATTTCACCAGCATGGGGGTTGATTATATGATATATCCTGAAAAAATTGCTTCCCAGGAAGTTGTTGGTTTACTGCATCAAACCGGCAGTAGTGATATCGTTGATTTTTCGGGTGGTAAATTGTCTTTGTTTGTTGTGAAAATAGACGAAGACTCAAAAATTTCCAATAAAAGTCTGAATGAAATAAGTAAAGGAAAGGATAATCAGGAATTTCGGGCTGTTGCTATCTCCCGCGAAGGAGAAACCATAATACCCGATGGGGATTTCGTTGTGAACATGGGCGATTTCATTTATGTGATTGCAACTCAGGATGGAATTGAGAACTTACTGGGACTTTCAGGAAAGAAAAAATATGAAGTACGCAACATCATGATCCTTGGAGGAAGCAGAATAGGCATGCTGACAGCAAAAGAATTAGGAATGCAACACAATGTCAAATTGATTGAGAAAGACCGGGAAAAAAGTTACAAGCTGTCAAATATGTTAAACAATACTCTGGTTATCAATGGGAATGGCAGAGATGTGAACTTACTGACAGATGAAGGCCTGGAGAAAATGGACGCGTTCATTGCAGTAACCGGCGATTCGGAAACAAATATTCTCTCCTGTTTGCTGGCAAGAAAAATGGGAGTTAAGAAAACCATTTGTGAAGTGGAAATACTGGATTATATTTCGTTGGCAGAGAATATGGGAATTGATACCATAATCAATAAAAAATTAATAGCAGCCAGCCGCATTTTCCGTTTTACTTCTGCTGAATCTGTTTCAGCGGTGAAATGCCTTACCGGAACGGATGCTGAAGTCATGGAATTTGATGTAAAACCGGATACTAAAATTACACAAGCTTCACTCAACCAGTTAAATTTTCCGAAAAACTCGTTGGTGGGTGGTATCATTAGGGGAGAATCCAGCTTTATTGCCGACGGATATACACTGATTAAAGCAGGTGACAAAGTGGTTGTATTCACTCTTCCTTCGGCGATTTCTAAAGTAAACAAATTTTTCAATTAAGCCATTATGGTTAATTTTCGTGTTGTAGCCTTCATTTTAGGTGTTCTGCTGATTTTGGAAGGAGCATTTATGCTTTTGGCTGCGCCGGTTTCTTTGTATTATGGCGATGCTGATGGAATGTATATTTTTCTGTCATCGTTTTTCACAGCTTTCGCCGGCTTTTTGCTTTGGGTTATCTTCAGAAATTGCAATAAAAATGTCGGGAAAAGAGAAGGATACATCATTGTTAGTATTGGATGGGTATTGTTCTCATTCTTCGGATCCATACCTTTTGTTATTACCCATGCAATTCCTTCATTTACCAATGCGTTTTTTGAAACAATTTCCGGTTTTACTACTACGGGAGCATCCGTCCTGAATGATATTGAATCCCTTTCACACGGACTGTTGTTTTGGAGAAGCATGACCCAATGGCTTGGAGGCATGGGTATCATTGTTCTTTCATTGGTTATTCTTCCCATTTTAGGAATTGGAGGTATGCAATTGTTTATTGCAGAAGTTCCGGGACCGACTCCTGATAAGTTGCATCCCCGGATTAAAGAAACAGCCAAACGTTTATGGGGAGTGTATTTTATTATCACATCTCTTGAAGTGATTTTGTTGTTGTTTGGAAAGGATATGACACTGTTTGATGCTGTTTGTCATTCTTTTACCACACTTGCAACCGGAGGATATTCAACAAAACAAGCAAGCATAGCCTTTTATACTACGCCATACGTACATTATGTCATTACCTTCTTTATGATTCTTGCAGGCATAAACTTTGCACTTTCCTACTTTGCACTTCATTTTAAGTTTAGAAATATTTGGAAAAATGAAGAGTTTAGAGCCTATATTTCATTCATTGGGTTTTTTGCACTGGTCATTACTCTGATATCCGTATTTTCTTTTCCCGGCCAAAGCATTGAGAAATCATTCAGAGATTCACTTTTTCAGGTAGTATCAATTATCACTACTACCGGATTTGCAACGGTTGACTATCTTGTCTGGATGCCATCAGCCATTGTGCTTTTGCTTGTGCTTATGTTTTTCGGAGGTTCTTCGGGTTCCACGGGAGGGAGTATAAAAATTGTCAGAATCGTGTTGCTGTTAAAAAACGGATTGATTGAACTGAAGCGTTTGATCCACCCCAATGCAATTGTTCCGGTACGACTTAACCGTGAGGCTGTGAAGCCGGAAATTATCGTGAATGTCCTTGCCTTTGTTTCTGTTTATATTTTAATTGCTGTACTGGGAGTTATTGTTGTTTCCTTTATGGGACATAATCTGGAAACATCTATTGGAGCTGTTGCAGCAACCCTTGGGAATATTGGTCCTGGAATAGGTGAGGTTGGACCTGCATTGAATTATGAGCACTTTAACAATTTTACAAAGTGGTTTTTATCCTTACTTATGTTGATAGGCCGACTGGAACTTTTTACAGTTCTTGTATTGTTTACTCCAACATTCTGGAAAAAGTAAAATCTGGTAATTGGTATTCTACCCTTCAAAAACTCCTATACCCTCTCTTAATATGATGGGTGTATCCTGAGTGCAGTCAATCACTGTTGAAGGCATATTATTGCCATAACCTCCATCGATCACCAAATCAACCTGCTGTCCCATGTTTTCGTGTATGAGCTCGGGATCTGTTGTATAATCAACCAACAGGTCAACATCATGAATGGAAGTGGTAAGAATAGGATTGCCTAATTCTTTCACAATCTGCAGGGGTATATTATGATTGGGGATACGGATCCCCACCGTTTTTTTCTTGTTTTTAAATATTTTAGGAACATTGTTGTTTGCTGGAAGAATAAATGTAAAAGGACCAGGGAGATATTTTTTCATCAATTTGAAAGTCTGGTTATTAATGTGCCTTGTGTATGCAGACAAATGACTCAGATCGTGGCAGATAAAAGAAAAATTGGATTTTTCAAGGCGTATCCCTTTGATCCTCGCAATGCGTTCTACTGCCCTGGATTTCGAAATATCACATCCCAAACCATATACCGTATCGGTAGGATAGATGATTACCCCACCCTGTCTCAGTGTATCAACAACCATATGTATCTGCCGGGCATTCGGGTTCCCGGGATGGATCTGCAAAAGCATTTTGAAATGAATTAGTAATATGAATACCGGAATTTAGCCATTGATCTGTATTTTGTTTTTGGATAATAGGTCTGTTCAGTAAGGCAGATTCCATTCACATTAAAAGCGTAATTCTTAACATTAAATTCATCTTCCGGGTTGCGGCGCCATTTGTATGTTAACAGGTTGCCACTGCTGGCAAACAAATATTCTTTTTTGAGGTATTCTTTCTTTGTCATGGTTTCTTCATATACTTTGCTGAGATCTCCCTTTACGTTGTAAATATTCTTTATTCTGTAATAAAACTTACCATCCCTGGTTTTTTCTTCCAAAATAAGTTGTGAAGCACTGTTGTATTTGAACGTCTTTTTTTCCAGCTCTCTGTCATCAACACTCAATACGGTTTCTTCAACAACATTTCCTTTGCTATCATAAACCAGTTTTAGTTTTGATGTCAGTGTTTTGCCTTTGATGTAAATACTTACCACCGCAGTACTGCCCGAATGATTGTAAAACAGTTTTTCTTCTATGTTGTTGTTGATGTATCGAACGATTTCCAATGGTTTGCCGGAGCTGTTGTAGGTATATGTGGTTTTGAAATTTTCTTCCCCACTGAAACCGGCTTCAAGAATGGCTTGTCTGTTATCATTGTAGCTGGATTCCTTTTTGTATTTGCTGTTGGTGCTCTCTCTTTGATAAAGTGTACGGTTTCCATCTTCATCGTATTCGTATTTTTCCCAGCTGATTACGTCACCTTTCGGGGTTAAATACTCTTTCGCCAGAATTTCTCCTTTTGTTGAATAGGTTGTGATGCTTGCTTTTTGTCCTTCTTTGGAAGGCTTGTCTTGTACGAACTTATGGTCATACTGAATTTTAGTTTTGATATGATTACGCTGTACAATTTGTTTTTCTCTTTCTTCTAAGGTCTGACCAAATACATTAAGTGATAGAAGCAAAGACAATATGATTGTATAAAGACTGTATGATTTCATTCGATCAATTCAAGTTAATTTGAGGCTTTAAAAACAATTTGTTTAAATAATAAACAATTCCCGAATCTAATATAACAATTTTTCAATTCCCATATCTTATCATCCTGCCTTATCTATTAATAATCTCAGGGGTTCTCTCCCTCTTCTTCCTCAAGCTTCCAATACTCGTTATTTTCATCTGATATATCTGTATCATCTTCAGGATATTCATCTTTCCATTTGCCAAAATTAGCTGGCGGACCATGTTGTTTGTAATAGAATGCAAGAATTATACCAGCAACCATACCTGTTAGGTGCCCCTCCCACGAAACACTTTCAACAAGCGGAAAAATACCCCAAACCATGCTGCCATAGAGAAAAGCTACCAACATAGATATGGACAGAAGATGTGTGTTTTTTCTTATGATCCCACTCATAAAGAGAAAAGCTGCCAAACCGTAAATCATACCACTCGCACCTATATGATAAGCATCTCTCCCAAAAAACCAGAGCCAGAAATTGTGAATAAAAAAAAGCAGAAAGAATACTTTAAAGGATATCTCCCGGTAGAAATAAAAAAGGCTAAGGCTTAGAAAAAATACAGGAATGCTGTTGTTTACTAAATGTTCCCAACTGCCATGGATAAAGGGGGCAAATAAGATCCCCCGCAATCCCTGAATATCCAGGGGATACAATCCATAACTTGAAAAACTGGTTTCGGTCAGGATTTCAATTCCCTTTACCATCCACAAAACAGCTACAAAAAGAAGCGGGAACCAGAGAGAATGGAAAAATTTTACTTTTTCAAAACTTTTATTATTCAATGGCTTTGATTTTATTCAAAATTAGTGTCATTTTAGTTAATACCAAATATTAGGATTAAGAGGGGTTGCTGCCTTTGGTGTTGTGTTGCAATAAAAAACCCACCTCTTTTCGTTATTGGGCTACTTATTAAGAAAGGATCAGACCAATTTGAGATTACTATTTTCAAGCAAGAAACACGGGAAACATTTATCGAATATCGAACAAGGATCAACGATTTAAGATTTTCGAATCAATTCCCGGATAAATCACAGATCGTTAATCGGTGTTCCTTGTTCTTAAATATCGTGAGTTCGATCTAAGATTAGTTCTTTCTATTGAATCAAAAACAGGTATTTAGTCGAACGTGCTAAAGTGTTTTTCCAGTCTGTAAGTTGTTGATTAATAG
>CAYQDZ010000103.1:3952-10466 GCA_964416375.1 uncultured Bacteroidales bacterium | reverse complement strand
CAAGGTCAACCAGTACATCATATACCGGGAATCATGGATTTCATAAAAAGGCTCCAATGTAAGGTCTGCCGGATTGATCATTTTTACGTTGAGCTTGAAAGTCAATGGTTTATCCTTTACGGGCACTAACTTATCTCCAATGTGTTGAATATCATCATCAATCAGGATAGGTGCCTGATCGACAGGTAAATATTCCCCTCCGGCATACTGAGACCATCGACCATCATCGGCTATAATTCCTCTTAGGTCTTCTGTTCCGGTTTTGGCGCCAAGCAATATGGGACCATGCATAAAAGCAATATATTCAGGCACATTTGGCAATCGTTCTATGGTATTATGCATCGGAAGGCTTATTTGAACCACATCGCCTTTTTTCCACTTCCTGTCAATGCTGATATACGATGAGGGAAGTTCAGTATAGGAAACATCTTTTCCATTTACACTAATTTTCAGAGCATCCTTGTTTACCCACCCCGGATACCTTACCATCATTTTAAAACTAGAGGAACCTTCTGTTATAGTTAGTTTTGTTTGCTCTTCAAAAGGAAAATTTGTTTCCTGTTTTATTTTTACACCTTTCGCTTTCCAATTGAGTTCCGAAGCTATAAATAAGTTCACGAAGAGCGAATCATCAGCATGCGTATAGATAAACTGGTTGTATTTACCATGGTTTTCCATACCGGTACCTACACAGCACCACATTGCTTCATTAGGGGCAGAATAAACCCTGTAATGACGTGGGCGGGCCGGGGTGAAATACACATATCCTCCGTGCTCAGGATGTTGGGTTGAAAGAATATGATTGTAAAGGGTTCGTTCATAATAGTCGGTATATTGTGCTGATGGGTGTACCCTGAACAAATCTTCGGTTAGCTTGAGCATGTTGTACGAATTGCACGATTCAGGCCCATCATTAACATTGATAAAATCGATACATGAACTTGCACTGGGGAAATGTTCCCTTCTACTATTCCCACCGAAAGCCAGCGAACGGTTGCTAGTTACAGTTTCCCAGAAAAAGCTGCCTGCTTTATCGTATTTATCGTTATCGCTGAGTTCTGCTATACGCTCGAAACTAACAAATTTCGGTATCTGGGTATTCGCATGTTTGTTATCGAGGTTATCGATTCCTTCCGACAGGGGATCAAGAAGTTGCCTGTGTGAGTATCGCATTGCAGCTGTCAGGTATTTTTCATCACCTGTCATCTGATATGCATCGGCAAACACTTCGTTCATACCACCATGTTCCACGTTCAGCATCTGTTGCATCTGCTCGTCGGACAGACCCGATGTGATGTCGATTCCCCAGTCACAAAATTTCAGAAACATGACTTTTGCATCCTCATTGTCAGCGTACAACCAGGCATCTCTCAGGCCTGCATACATTTTATGCAGGTTATAAAAGGGAGCCCATGAGGAATAATAAATGCTGAAGTCCCCTGTTTTAAAGGCCGACCATAAAGCTTTGCTATTAGGAAATCCACCTGCGTAGCCAACTCCCCAATCTGAATTATTAATTGCATTTGCTTCCTGACATTCTTTTAGTTCAGATAGCATATAATCCATACGTTTTTTACATTCGGCATTGCCGGTAGCGGCATAATTCATCGCCATTGCCGACAGGTAGTGACCACCAACATGCCCATCGAGACCTTCCCAATTGGGATAACTCATAGCCTTTTCAGTCAAACCGGCTTCTTTTCGGTAAGGAGCCAACAAACGGTCAACGTCGTATTCCAGCAATACCTCAATATTAAGGTCGCGGGCATGTTTGAAAGGACCCTCAAGCAGGCTAACATCTTCCAAATGAAATTCATTAGGATATAGCATTTCCTGCGCACTTGCCCAGGATTGCCAAAAAATATTACAGATAAGAAAACCGGCAATTAAAAAAACTCTTTTCATAACTTCTCTTTTAAATAAATTTTCGAAAGACCATGCAATCCATTCTCTGATAATTTAACCCAATCAATTCGAATAAGGTTTGAAATATCCGCTCAGAATTGGAATTTTGTGCTGATCGATATTATTTTCCATACCTGCTTTTTTACTTTAACTTCCACCAGTCGAAATTAAATAAATCGCCTTCACCGCCTTTGAATACAAGATATACATCATGCACTCCTTTGGTCTTGTCGATTATGCAGGTTTGAGTTTCCCAGTTTTGCAGACCTCCGGTGTTTTTTACCTCGCAGGTCCCAAGTAAGGGTCCTTCTTCGCTATCCTCTCGTAACTCAAGCTTTGCGGAACCAGTTGCAGAGGCAAGGCTTGCTTCGAACGCTTTTGCACCTTTGCCAAAATCAACTCCTCTGATTTTTATCCAGTCGCCGTTTTCGATTTTACAGACGTTCATTCCTCCGGCAGTACATGTTTCAGTATAAATACCATGTTGTGCGTTCATGGTTTCTGCTTCAACCCGTTCAAAGGGATTAACATACGATAACTGGACCAGGCCATCGATTGTATTCTTCATTGTATCAATGCTTCCATCGGCATTGTGTTTAAACTGGTCGATACAAAGATTACGCTTATAAACCGGAGGAATTCCAGCCTGCTTAGCCACTGCGCGATTATGATATGCCTCATACCACTCACCATTTAGTTGAAAAATTGCCTGATGATTATTGTTGTCGTTTAATGGTGGTTGTTTTGAAATCACCCCGCCGTATGTAAATCCCGAAGTGGGACTTGAACTTTTCATATAATCGATACGCATTTGGGCACTTGGATTAGAAGAATAGGAAAAATAGTAGATGCCATTGTTTTTGTGCATCCATGATGCTTCAAAGAAATTTAGTGCTGATAGTTTGATAGCGGGACCATCCACACTTATCATATCGCGGTTAAGTTTGATTACACGCACATTATTGTCGCCATTTCCTCCAAAATATAAATAAGCCTGACCATCGTCATCAATAAATGCCATCGGGTCGAAGAGCCACATGTGTTCGGCAGGCATAACTCCCGGTGTTTCAGTTTCCACAAGCTTTTTCCCGATTGGGTCTTTAAATGGCCCCAATGGATTATCGGCAACTGCTACACCAATGCCATTCCCACCATTTCCAAAATAGAGAAAAACCTTTCCATCGCGTGCAGCAGGCGATGGAGCCCAGCTTTTTTCTGCCCAGGAAGCATCTCGCGGTACCTCAAAAACGACACCATGATCGGTCCAGTTTTTTAAATCGCTGCTTGAAACGCAGACGATTGACTTCATGACATAGCCACCTTTTTCATCAGTAGGATTTTCGTCGTCGTTTGAACAGTAGAGATAAACCCTTCCATTATAGACCAGGGCACCAGGGTCGGCAAGAAAACGGTGAGAAACAATGGGATAATCGGCCAATGTGTAGTGACTAAGTCCGGTAAAAACGAAAAATAATATAACAAATAATTGAGTTTTGTTCTTCATAATTAATAATTTATTTTGGGTTGATTATTTAAATAAAAAAGTTGATATCATCTATTTAATGTTGAATTTCCATTGGTCGAAATTGAATAAATCGTCCTCTCCGCCTTTGAAAATAAAGTATACATCGTGTACTCCTGTTACAATATTTACCTGACATGATTGGGTTTCCCAGGTTTGATTGCTTCCAGTGCTTTTAACATCAAGTGTGCCTAACAACACGCCATCTCTGCCATCAATACGAATTTCAATGCTTCCGCCTTGAATTGAAGCAACGCTGGCTTCAAAAGCTTTTGCACCATGGCCAAAATCAACACTTCGAACTTTTATGTAGTCGTCATTGTCGATGTCAGTAACATAGATGCCAACTTCTTTACTTTTTGCAGTTTCTATCCCCGATTCCCAGCCTATAGTTTCGGCTTCATGAGGGACGAATGGATTGAAATCACCCACACTTTTTGTTATGCCTTCAACCGAATGGTTAATTCGAGGTATAGTCCCATCTGCATTGTATTTAAATTCAATTGCACAAACTGAACGGTCAAAACCACCTCCACCCGGCAAGTCGCCGTTATGATAGAAAAGGTAAGAATTCCCCTTATAATCAATTACACCCGGGTGATTTGTAAAAGCACCTCCATTTGTTATTATTGGCATTATCGTATCCTGGTATACCCAAGGCCCGGTTGGACTTTGGCTTGTTGAGTAGGCAAGGTGTTCGGGCACACCACCAGCAGGATAAAGCATGTAGTATAGGTTACTACGCTTATAGAGCCATGGTCCTTCTTCGTATTGACTTGTACGTTTTGGGTCGCCTGTTCGTATTCCAAAGCTCTTTGGGGTAAACTCAACGGTTACTATCTCACCTGAATAGGAAATCATATCTTCATTAAGCTTTACATACTTTAAATAAGGGTTTCCCCAGTATAAATAGGCTTGGCCGTTATCGTCAATAAAAACTGTAGGATCAATATCACCACCCCCACTATGAACCAAAGGTTTTCCGATAGCATCAGTAAATGGCCCTGTAGGACTTGTAGATACAGCAATACCTATCGACATTCCTTTTCCACTCGATTCGTTCATAGGAACATACCAGTAAAACTTACCATTGCAAAAAATGCATTGACCCGCCCATGCATCTTTATTAGCCCAGCTAAATGTATTGAGTGATAATGGAGAACCTTGGTCTGTCCAATTTACCATGTCTGTTGATGAGAAGCATCTCCAATCTTTCATGGTAAACCATGTTGAGCTATCTTCATCATGCCCGGTGTATAAATATACGGTGTCATTATACACCATAGGTGCCGGATCGGCAGTGTAAATAGTTTGGATTATTGGGTTTTGACTATATCCTGCTTGTGTTAAAAATCCGGATAGAATTAATAGAATGGAGAATTTTATATTCATCGTATTGATTTTTACTTTTATTAAAAATTATTTTATACAGTCTATCTTATCCCAACGATTCTATATGTAATGGTTGAGCTGCCTCGTTTTTCAGTTTCGTCATCAACACCAACCATCAGTTTTAACCTAAGTACATCATTACCTGTGTGGTACCAAATTTCAGCTAGGCCATGGGTACCAAGGCCCTTCTTATATTCCTTACCGGCAACTCTTAATGGGTTTCTGTCAACAGACCTGTCTGTGGCAAGACTGCTCCAACTCTGGAATGTAACGAAGGGTTTCAGCTCTGTAAGTGATATTTCGCTATTGTCTTTTTTAATTAAGAGGGGTTCCAATATATTGGTATGATCCCAATCTATTGAATTATCGGGGTCGGTAATTAAAATGCCAATGGATGAAAATCCCTCAATGGAGACATCGCAGGCAACGGGTTGTTCGCCAAAATTAATTACCGGACTTTCATAAAGCAGCTCCGCAATATTATATGTCTTTGAGACTGATACAGATGGGTTTTCGCCTTTTTTATAAGTTTTGGCTTTCACAACACAATCGGTTGCTATCTGAATAGGTCCTTTGTACAAGGGCGAGGTTCCATTAGGCTCGCTACCATCGAGTGTGTACCTTATTTCAGCGCCTTCAACAGAAGATACAATTTCTATTTTACTGTCTCCCTTGTAGATCAATCGTTCTTTCGGATAAATAACCGGAGGTACCAGGAATGGCGATTCAGACATAAGAGCCGATAAATCGGTATCGTTATTTACCAGGCTGATCCGGAAGGTGTAACTGACATCTTTTAAATCTAAGCGATATTCCGCTCGCACACCCGGTCCGCAACTTGCGCCACCAATTCCATCCTGTTGAGCATCAACTGAAAAATAGACATCATTGCGCTTCACAATTTCTGTAAAACTCTTCTTATCGAGGTCGTTATCGCCAAAATGTAATGCAGTAGTTTCGAGGTATGGGTATCCGTATACCGCAATACCTACTCCATTTTTATTGGTAACGGAAGCCCAGCGTACATTGGTTTTATTACCGGTATGCTGTGGCCTTGAGTAAGGAAAATATTGCTCGGTAACAGTGGAAGTATATTCACCAACCATGGCTGCATTATTTCTATCGGAATAATTCTCCCAGGGGCCCCTGCCATAGAATTTGTAATTTTCAAAATCAGGAGGAAGTATCATCTGCATGCCTATGCGTCCCAACTCCTTGTTTGAAATGTCTGAAGGGCTCATGATAAACTCAAAACCCGAGCGTACAAAAATATCTCCATTCGGAAAAATGCTATATGTAAGCTTGTTATTTAGGATGTGTGGTATTGAGTCGCTGAAAACTTTGGTAACTATATCAACATTGTAAAATCCATTAAACTTTTTTGTTTTGAAGTCTACTACTACGTATTTGAGGTAATTGAATCTTGCCTTACGCCAATAAACAGCCGGACTATTGGGGTTCCACCACATTTCGTCGTTATCGCTGGGGGCGCGATAAAGTACTGCTTCAGGTCCCTGTTTAATGATTTCAGTACCTGCATTTCGGATGGAAGAAAGTAAACCGGTCTTCTTATTGAAAGTAATGCTGAAATTTGAAGCTGAAAATATAAGCTCATCCTCTGTTTCATTCATGGCGAATGAATTATCAGTCAATGCAGAATAGGGATTTGGTTCTATTTTGTACGGAAGTGCAAGC
>CAYQDZ010000103.1:0-3942 GCA_964416375.1 uncultured Bacteroidales bacterium | reverse complement strand
CCAGGCACCAACATGACCTTTTTCAGCCCAGCTTGTAGTATTAGAAAGCTTGAAAACAATATTAAGAAAGTACTCACTTTGCTTTTTCAATAGGGGTTTTGTAAAAGGTATTGTGATTTTCTTCTCCATTCCCGGATTCAGATCAACCTTCTCCATTTTACCTTGTTGAATTTGCTTACCGTTCTCAATCAATTCCCATTCACCATCCAATATATTCAGATTCGTAAATTCATAGCGATTCAGGAGATTAATTTCTCCGGTGCTTAAGTCACTCAGAGTGATTTTTACAGGTTGAATAATATATTTGTATTCGATTAATTCGGGTTGAGGCGTTCTGTCGGCAAGCACCATTCCGTCGAAGCCAACGTAGGGTTCCGACCGGGGATCGTTCATATCGCCGCTGTTGGCAATATAGGTATTTCCGTTTTTATCTTTTTGAAGAAACCCCTGATCAACCCAGTCCCATACAAATCCGCCTTGAGCCCGTGGTAAATTGTAGGAAGGTTCCCAATATTCTTTGAGATTACCGCAGCTATTCCCCATTCCGTGGGCATATTCGCACATAATCACAGGACGATAGTCATTTTTCGCATCAGCTGCATAACCTTCTACTGTGGGATACATAGGTGCGACAATATCAACTGATGAATCTTTACCTGCAGGATTATAATGTACCGGTCGTGTTGGGTCGTTTTTATGAATCCATTCGGACATCTTTACATGGTTTTGCCCAAACCCTGTTTCATTGCCAAGTGACCAATATATTATTGATGCATGGTTTTTATACGGTTCAACATTGCCTGCATTCCGATCCTGAAAGGCATCGATCCAGGTTGAATCCTTAGCAAAGCGGCTCCAGAACTGGTGTGATTCGAGATTGGCTTCGGCACAAAGGTAAATGCCGTATTCATCGCACAATTGGTACCAAAGTGGTGTATTGGTATAATGGCTGGTACGAACTGCATTAATATTATACTGTTTCATTAGTTTAATATCGCGAACCATCGATTCCCTGGTTATATATCTTCCCGAAACCGGATCGTGTTCGTGACGGTTAACTCCACGTATGAGAATACGCTGACCATTTACCTTTAATACCCCGTCTTGCCATTCCACTTCGCGGAAACCTACCTGTGATGAGAGGTATTCAACAGGTTTTCCTTTTTTGTTCTTCAGGGTAATGGATAAAGTATAAAGATTGGGAGTTTCGGCAGTCCATTTAAGCGGATTGATTACTTTTTTTGAGAAGTTTATGCGGTTTTGATTTATATCGCTGGCAAGGAGAGTCAGGGTTATCTCTTTAAAGATTTCATTGCCATCTTTATCAATAAGCACTACTTCGGCATAGTATTCATCCTTTGGTTTTGGGATGTTGTATGCCTTAAGCTTGAGTGATAGGTTAAAATCAGCATCAGTGTAATTTTCATCGAGGTCGGTTGTATAGGTGTAATCAACAACAGATACTTTTGGAACAGAATACAGATAAACATCTCTAAAAATTCCACTCAGGCGCCAAAAGTCCTGATCCTCCAGATAACTCCCATCGCTGAACCTGAATACCTGGACAGCCAGAACATTTTCACCGGGTTTAAGAAATGCCGTAATATCAAATTCTGCAGGACAATAACTGTTTTGACTATAGCCGACTTTTTGGCCATTTATCCACAGGTAAAAGGAAGATTCAACCCCATCAAAATTCAGAAATACCTGGCGTTCATTCCAATCAGGAGATACACTAAAAGTTGTTCGGTACGAGGCAACCGGATTGAATTCCGATCCTACTTTTGGAGGGAATCTCGAATCAAAGGGATGAACAACATTTACAAAGATAAATTCGCTGAACCCTTCATTTTCCAGGCTGTATGGAACTTTTACATCTTTCCAGTCTGCCACGGAAAATTCGGGTAAATAATAATCTACCGGGACATCAGCTGGCTTATTTACGTAGTTAATTTTCCATGTTCCATTCAGCGATTTATAAAATGCAGAACGGGTATAATCCATCTGAAGTGAGCGATCGAAAGTGGAATAAGGAACTACGTTGACATGATAATATTCCTTATTACTACTGATCACCTTTTGGTTTTCCCAATCCTTAGGTTTTCCATCAGCATTAGTCGAGGCTATTGGGATGAGCTCATTGCTTTGACTATGTATATCCTGTAGAACAGGAACTGCCAGAAGGATTAGTAAAAGGAATTTATTCATGGATTATTGCATTATAGATCAAGATAGTATGTCAAATGAATATATCCGGTTGGTGCATGAAAGACTGTTGTTTTACTTCAGTTATTGATCTCAGTTAAACCTAAAGTAACTGAGCCGAAATAAGCGTTTTAGATGCACCAACCGGATAATCCAATCAGAATTTAAATTTTTATTTTATGTTCTATATTCAATTTGATCATTGTATAATCACTTTCTGTGAAGTTACATTTTCGGAATTGTCAATTATTCTGATCAGGTAAATCCCACTTTTAAACTGATTCGCATCCAGTTCAAATTCTTCATTCTCAGAGATAGCTGAGAATACCTCTGCTCCCATGCTATTGAATAAGCTAACTTTATAGGGAGCCGAGTTGGAAATAACATTGATATTATCAGACGCCGGGTTCGGATATATCTTTATTAAATTATTGGAAGCCGACACATCCATATATTTTGGAAGTGCTGTAATTTCCGGACCGGGATTATAAATACCCTCAGGACCAAAAGGTTTTGCGAAACTACCATCGGTACCCTCCAGAACGCCCGGGAAATAAGAAACCGAGATATAGTCACCTGCTGTAACCGGAGCACTCAAAATCAGGGCTATTTCATTGGCGTTTGCTGACTCAACCTGAAGATTATCGATTCCTATCTGATAATTCGAGAAGAATTTAAAATCAGCTTTCTTAAGCGTACTACTTTGAATTGGCTTGTCAAATGTTAGTACTACTTTTTCATCACCATCTAACTCAACATTTACAAGCTGCGGACCTTTTAATGCAGCATCCGCTTCGTTTAGTGTAAAAACCGAATCTGCGTTTACGCTCAGACAAGGAATGGTAAACACTTTCACCGTATCGTTAAAAGTAGCTTCTATTTCGTAATCACCATAATATGCGTTAAATGCCAGCACATCTCCATTGGCCATGGTTGAATCGAAGTTTGTAGCCCATTTTACTTTCGTGTAATAAAGAAGTGTGTCGGCAGCAAGTTTAGGTTTATGAGTGGCATCGAAAAAGCCTGAATTTTCTCTCCAGGCTCCATCATCGCTTAGTCCCCAGCAGATCATTCCATTAATGGATGGATGAGAAAAAGCAATAGTAGCTACCTTTACAAAATCATCAACTTGTTGTTCTTCCGTTAGATCAGCTCCCCAATCATATTCCGTTAATCTCATTGGTAATCCCGCTTCTGCGATAATATTAAAATTCCTAACTATTTCATCAACGTTAGGTCTGCAGCAATCCCAAAAATGAGCCTGTATTCCGACACCGGTTACCGGTCCTCCATTTTCCTTAATTTCTACTATAAGATCGCGGTATTCTTCTGCCTGTCCCCAATTTAATTCCACATTATAATCGTTAATATATAGTTCTGCATCAGGATCGGCATCGTGCGCCCACTTAAAGCAGTTCCAAAGAATAGAATCACCAACAGTGTTTCGCAGCCAGTCAGCATGATCGGTTAAAGGTTCGTTGATAACATCATATTGCTTAATAATTCCTTTATAACGGCTCACCTCACGTGTAACTCTCATTTTACAGGTATCGGTAATTGCTTCAGGTGTTGGCAGTTCCCTAACCCAAGCTGGCATTGAATGGTCATCATCGCCTCCCCAGAGAAGTGTATGTGCCCTTAGATCCCAACCTACTTTTTGGGTCCACTCTACAGCATTTTCAAAGTCTTTATAGTTAGGAGCGGTATGTTGAGGTTGAATTCCGCTCCATTTAAATG
>CAYQDZ010000102.1:2943-10598 GCA_964416375.1 uncultured Bacteroidales bacterium | reverse complement strand
ACCTCGTGTTTTCAAGGGTTTTATTAACAATTCTAACCTGTTAAAGTAGAAATAAGCGAAGATTTTATTGTAATCGTATTAAGAAACCGAATGACTTAAAATAAAGATTACTAATTTTATATTCTCATTAGCTTGAAAAACTATGGTTTTTTTTGGTGGTTTTGGTTCATGTTTTCCTTATCTCATCTACCTTTCGGTGATATGGATCTGTGTTTTGATCGGATTCAAGGGACAGTTATCTGCTATTTTCACAACCAACAAAGAAGCTGAAAATAGTGCTTCAATTGAATATGAAAGCGGGGAAACTGATCAGAATTGCTATATCCTGACTAATCTTTTCAGCAAAGATGATGTTTCAAGACATCATGCCTCTATACTGAAAAACTTATTTGGTTTTATTCATGGGGATGGTTTCGTAATAAAATTTCTTAAACAACCTGATGAATTTGTTCGGGATATAAAACTAGACGGACACTTTCTCAGAGCACCTCCACAACTTTCCGTTTAATTTCCGGTTCACATCATTCATTTTTATCAGTGCATTGAATAGTAATGCTTATTACTTAATTAAAATCAAATCTAGTTATGAAAAATATATTAATTGCCATTGTAATCGTAATGGGTATTTTGGCATCATGTAGTAAGAAAGATACTACAGAAAAAGAGAAAACAATTGAAATATCAATGGGCGCTCATCAGTACATGGATGTTTATTACAGCTTTCTGGCTGGGGAGGTTTCATCTGCTGATCGATCCGATTGGGATCTGGCATTTTCAGTTCCTTTGCAAACGGCTGCTATACGAATCAATGAAGGAGCCGGAGTCCAACTGTATAGCGTGGGTGACACTACTGTCTGGGAATCGATAGATACTACCGGCATTTTAGCATGGGAATCACTCTATAATGATAAGTCAGATTGGATGAGAGGAGCTTTTAATCTGGATGCAGACGGAATTTTTGATTTTGGATGGGCCATTTATGATCATGGGAATACATACGATGTAATAGGATTGCATATGTATGTTATTAAGCTTTCCGATGGCTCTTATAAAAAATTGTTTATCAGAAAAAAAATTGGCAGTACAAACACCTATGTTTTACAATGGGCAAACATTGATGGCTCAAATCAGGTAGATGCAACTTTTTCTCCTGCTGCTTATTCCGTAACAAAAGATTTCATCCATTATTCGTTGGTGAATAAACAAATAATGGAAGTGGAGCCGGATATTGGTTCCTGGGATCTGCTTTTCACAAGGTATATGGAAAAAATTCCCACCGGCCCTGGTTCGGAAATGGATTATCCGGTGATGGGAGTATTACTAAATAAGAATATTGAAGGGGTGATTGTAACGGGCATTCCTCCTGCAGAGGCTCATTACTCAAATGCTGAAGACGGATTTTCATACCAGGCCGATATTATAGGATGGGAATGGAAAATTCAGGACATGGCAACACATACGATTTCTATTACAGAGAATACAAGCTATTTTGTAAAGCTTGCAGATGGAGGAATTTACAAAATTTATTTTACCGATTATGCAGGAGAGGCTGAAGGGTCTCTATCTATGCAACAGTTTAAAGTTGAGTAAGTCATTACTATATAGGCAAGGCTTGTTTGCAGGAATAGCCAGGTTCTGTTACATGATTCTTCTGTCTTTTGCATTTTCCTACGTAAAAGCACAGGAGATTCATCTTGAATTCAGAGATAAAGTAACGGGACAGGCTGTTGAATTTGCTCATGTTGTTGCAAAAACCCTTTCAGAAAAGACTATAGAAAATAGCATTTCTGATCAGGATGGGAAAGTTAAGTTAAGTCTAAAAGTTCCGGTGGTTATTGGTGTTTCGAGTATAGGATTTAAGAGGTATACAGACACTTTATATGCAACAGGTGAACATGCCATTTTGCTGTCTCCTGAATACTATCAACTGGACCGGGTTGTTGTGACGGGTCAGTTCAGGGCCCAGCCGGTTGACAAATCCATCTACAAGATCGATGTTCTGGACAGCAGACAAATACAATTGAAATCTGCGAATACCCTGGGTGATTTATTACGAAATGAATTAAGTTTTCAGTACCGGTCTGAGGGAATATTTGGAGATTTTCTTCGTATCCAGGGATTATCCGGTGAACATATAAAAATTTTAATCGATGGAATTCCTGTAACCGGGAGGGTTGCAGGGAAGATCGACCTGGGACAACTGAGTCTTTACAATGTTGATCATGTTGAGGTAATTGAAGGTCCCATGTCGGTTGTTTATGGAAGCAATGCACTGGCGGGAGCAATTAATATAATCACTTCAGACTATTCGGATAAAAACCTTACCGGAAAGGTCAACATGTATTATGAGTCTGTGGGAGTATTTAATTTTGATCTTGCAGCGTCAAAACGATTTGGGAAAAACACATTTTCTTTGCATGGCGGCAGAAATTTTCATTCAGGTTGGAGTCCTAACGATACATCGCGATTAAAAATATGGAAACCAAAATTACACTACCTCACCGGAGGATCCTATACATACAGGAATAAAGCATTGCGAATCCATTACAATACCGATTTTCTGCATGAAGAATTACGCAACCCGGGTGAACTAACCATCGAAAATCTCTATGAGATTGCTCTTGACGGCTATCATTTTACTACACGATGGAACAACAGTCTGAATATTGTAAATACTTTTCATGAAGATTTTGTTGTAAATCTTCAGGGAGGCTATTCGTACTACAAGAAGAAAAAACGCACTTATGTAAATGATCTTGTTAATCTGGAAAAAACACTCGCAGAAAACCATGATTTGCATGACACAATACAATTTCAGCTGATTTCAGCCCGGGGATTTGTCTCCAATATTGCCGGAGATAAATTTGAGTACCAAACGGGGATTGATATTAACTATGAGCATGCCAAAGGGAAACGTGTTCAGGGGCAGAAAAGCATAAGCGATATGGCCGGATTTATGAATTTTATTTACCGGCCTGTCGGGACATTCCAAATTCAGCCAGGGATACGTTTGATATACAATTCCAAATTCAAAGCTCCTTTGGCATATGCCCTGAATGTAAAATACCAACCCGGACAATTTACTTTTAGAGGATCACTTGCCAAAGGTTTCAGACCTCCTTCAATAAAACAGCTTTACCTTGAATTTATTGACAGCAATCATGAGATATTAGGGAATGAAAATCTTCAATCGGAAAGTGGGCATAATTTCAGATTATCGGGAGATTATGCCCGTTCAAAAAGGAAACACAACATAGATCTCTCAATCGACTTGTTTTACAATTCCCTTAAGAATGCCATTCAATTGGCAATAGATACCTCTGTCCCCGGTGTTGGGCGGGGCAAATATTTTAATTTGGAAGGTGATCCTTACAAAACCCATGGGATGGAAGTTGAGTTGCAATACCATTTTTTCCCAAGGCTAACCATTAAATCCGGGGGTGTTATTACAGGACGAAGCAAACTTGGCGGGGGAAAAGATTTTGTGTATTCAACAGACATTGCTTCTTCCCTGCATTATTCCAGTCCGAAATACAATTATGAAATGGGCATTTATTATAAATACATAGATGAGTATCTTGAATTCACAGGTAATTTTAACGAAAACGGTGAATTGAGTGGTCTGGCGCAACGTTCGATAAGCGCTTATCATATGCTGGATATTGTTTTATCCAAGTCGATTTGGAATCAGAGAATCACAGTATCGGCAGGGATTAAAAATCTTTTGAATGTTACACTTGTGGAATCAGCAGGCAGTTTATTTTTCCATGACAGCGGGAGCAGTTCGACAGCTGTGGGATACGGGCGGACTTTTTATATTCGTTTGAATTATAGATTTGAGAAATTTTAATGTATATGGCAGATAAGTATTTGTATAGGGTATTATTTATTGTGGCTGTGTTTTTCACTTCTTGTTTTGAAAAGGATGAACCTGTTGCGCCATATCCGGGAGAAGTGGTGACGGTGTATGATAACATTGAATATTTTCAGAGCTATTTTGATTTTGAAAGCGGGGAGATCGTAAATTCTCATCCTACTAATGTATGGCAACTCGGATTTGAATGTGGGAATGATGGTTGGCATATTGTAATAAATTCCGGAGCAAACTGGTTTGTATGGAATTCACAACAGACGGATATAAGTGCGTCACTGTCTTATCCTGAAAATGAGCTTTGGGCATATGATAATCAAACAACCTATCCTGATTCTACAGCCGTTGGAAACTGGATTTCTTTGCAGGGAGAAAATAAGATCTATACAAACCACATATACCTTTTGGGGCACTACTCATCAGGAAATTATTCTGACATGAAACGAATTCAGTTTCTTGAAGTAGATGATACACAGTACAAATTTTTATACAGAGAAGAAGGGGCAGTAGATACGGTTACCATTCAAAAAAGCGACACATGCAATTTTGTCTATTATTCTTTTCAAACAAAACTGCAGATCAACCTGGAGCCTGATAAGTTAAAATACGATATCATGTTCGGGCCCTATTATGATCTGACAACAAAATTTGGGCTTACAATTCCATACTTTGTTCGTGGCGTGCTTTTAAATACTGGAAATACAACGGCCATTCTTGATTCTGTTCATTTGTATGATGCTATTGACTTTGATGAACTGGACAGCTATCAATTTTCATCTCAGCGCAATACAATAGGCTATCAGTGGAAAGATGTAAGCATAAATACAGTAGCCGGATATGCAAGCTATACTGTAAAACCGCAATATGTTTACATGATCAGGACATCGGAAAACAAGTATTACAAATTACGGTTTTTAAGCTTCAGTCTCGAAGGCAATTCGGGATTCCCAAGGTTTGAGTTTAAGGAAGTGAAACCGGTAATTTAGCAGGCTAGAAATTCAACTTTTCTTTCAGACTTTTAAAGCCGCTTTTGCTTATTTTAACTGCAGGGCCATCCTTTAATTTTGCTACATAACTGTCTTTACCATAAGGTTCTAATTGTACTACCTGGTCGAGCCGGATGATATAAGAACGATGAACACGCATAAAATCTTTTGGATCGAGATGTTGCTCAAAATACTTCATCGTTGCCTGCTTCAGGTGCTTTCCTTCAAGGGTATAGATCATTACATAATCATCCTGCGCTTCAAGATAACGGATTTTATCTGCCGGGATAACATGGATTTTATGATTCGATTTGACCACTACACGTTCAATGATTTCATTCAATGGATTTTGTGCAAGTTTCGTAAGGTTTTTGTCAGGAGGCTGATTACTGTTTATTCTGCTTAAGGCTTTATCAAGAGATTCCAAAAGCCTTTCTTTAGAAAAGGGTTTTAAAAGGTAATCGATGGCATTCAGTTCAAAAGCCTGAATAGCATACTGGTGGTATGCGGTAGTAAAAATGATTTCAGGTTTTTCATCCAGGATCTCCAGCATTTCAAAACCATTTAATTTTGGCATTTGAATGTCAAGGAATACAAGATCAGGCTTCAGATCCTGAATGGCCTTAATTCCTTCAAATCCGTTTTCACACTCGGCGATGACCTCAATCTTTTCAGTGTCTTTCAGATAATTTTTGATCAATTCCCTGCCAAGTTCTTCATCTTCGATGATTAGTGCTCTGATTTTTTTCATGAGGATGCATTTTTGCCATTCGTATTTTTACTGTAGAACTCATTGCTGACTAAAAAATTTGAGGAAAAAACAAAGTAATACTAAATGTATTATCGTCTCGTGAAACCTTTACCAGATCATCACGGCCATATTGTATTTTCATTCGGCTTGAAACATTGCGTATTCCTATTCCTTCTCCTTTCCTTGTAACAAAATCAGGATCGTAATCATTTTTTATGGCTACTTCCAGCACATTGTCTGAGCATTTGGATAAGATATAAATATTGGATTGATCAAGGCTTTCATAGACACCATATTTTACCGCATTTTCCATCAATGGTTGCAGTATGAGCCCGGGCAAAAAATATTTTATGCAATGTTCACCAATATTTTTTTCAACGTGTAACCTTTTTCCAAACCTGATCTTTTCAATTTTAAGGTACCTGTCAATATTATTTAATTCTTTTTCAAATGTTGTTAGAAATTCATCTTTATGCGAAAGGGAATACCTTAGAAAATCGGATAGATTGATGACCATATCCTGGGCTTTTTTAGGGCTTACCATCGACAGGGAACTGATGCTGTTGAGGCTGTTGAATAAAAAATGAGGATTGATCTGAAATTTCAAAGAGGTCAATTCGGATTCCTTCACCAGTGCTTTTAATTCGGTTTCCCGAATTAATTTTTCTTTGAAATTGTTGTAGTAGATCAGTAAATAATAGTTTGATCCAATCAGGACATAAAATAATAAACCAAGGACTCCACGCAAAGCCATGGAAGAATTTAAGTATTGTAAATACTCATCAAAATCTGAAAAAGCAGAGGAAAGTATCAAATACGAAGTCCACAACCATAAACCCACTGCAAGAGTAGCAGCAGCTAAATGATTTGTTATAAAGTTAAGTACCTTATTTTTCTCAATATCAGTGAAGTATACAGGATACCAAATACCAATTCCAAGAGCAGCAAAGAAAACATTGAAAACAAGACTTTCGGAAATGGAAGTTGCCAGGCCAAAGTGGTACAGATAAATGAGTATGGAAGAATGCAGGACACAAATAACAACCCAGATGATAATGTAAGCGATTAAAAATCGTTTGGTTTTAAGAATAGGATGAAGCACTGTGATTTAAAGATTTACTATGTTAATAGCTTTTTATCTCCCCTCCGCCAAAAATTACCAATCCTTTAATGATCAGTTCAGTCTCAGTGTCGTTATTATCATTTCGCGGATGGATTCTGTGCTTGTCGGAAAAACCTCCAAATATGGAAACAGTATTGATTCTGATGTCCCAGTCTTCAGGTACTATCAGTTTCATGCCACCAAAAACAGCAAAGACTTCTATGTAATTTCTGCCGGGGGCTAATTTTGACCTTGTCAGGTTAAAATTTGAGCCTCCAAAAACCGCAAATATTTTTCCTCCTTTGAAATTTTGCGATACAACGGTTCTTTCACCCCCTCCAAAAAATGCAAACTCATCAATCACATCTTCGTCGCTCATATTTTTTTTTTCAATATGCGGGGGAGTAAATTTTCTTTTGAAAAGGATCATGACACCGGCTAAAATTAAAAGACCGGGAAAAAATACCTGCCAAAAATCGAAATCAAAATCGATAAAATCCCGTAAATACAGTGTACCGCCAACAAGAAGTAAAATAATTCCGGGACCTTTGTGTTCATGAGATAGTATTAAGATAAATCCTACAACAATCAGTACTACCTCCCACCGGAAAAGATAATGTTTTAATTCATAATTCAGAATACCCAGATTACCCAAGAGTAACGCCATACCGGCAATTAACACTATGAACCCGACAAGAATTCTTTTTTGTGGATGATTGTGTTCCATTGTTAGATAATTTTGATTATGGTGTAAAAGTAAGAATCCAATTTCATCTGCTAAACAGATATTCGGTGAAAAGTCCCTTTTTATCGGTAAAAACGAGAATGTTAGTTCCAACAATTCATCAATTGACCTTCACAATCCGGTGAATTATTCGTTGTTCTTGTGAAGTTCTGAGTTCAATAAGATAGATACCTGGTTTGAGTACTGGGTACTGGGTACTG
>CAYQDZ010000102.1:0-2843 GCA_964416375.1 uncultured Bacteroidales bacterium | reverse complement strand
GTACTGGGTACTGGGTACTGGGTACTTGTTGCTGGTTTGACAAAATAAAATCCCAATCTTCAAATCACAAATATTAATTAAAACCAAGTTCAAAATATTCAAAAAACTCTTCAATTAAAATTTTGAAACTATATTTCATTTCATCCAGCCTTTGCTTCTAAAATAGCTACAGCTGGCAAAGCGATTAATCACCTCATCAACTAAAACCATTAAATATTTCAGGCGGAAGACATACTCGCAAGAGTACAACCAGACAGAGCTATTTTGCTTTCCCTTGATTGGCAACAGATGCCATGGCTTTTTTCACTTCTTCAGGATCGCCAAGATAGTAATGTTTAATTGGTTTCAATTCATTGTCAAGCTCGTATACAAGAGGCATGCCTGTAGGGATATTCAGTTTCAGCACTTCTTCTTCACTCATGCCATCGAGGTATTTTACCAGGGCCCGTAAACTGTTTCCATGTGCAGCAATGATCACCCTTTCCCCCGATTTAATAATAGGAGCAATGGTGTCGCGCCAATAGGGAAGGAAGCGGGCGACTGTATCTTTTAGACTTTCTGTTACCGGCAGGTCATTTTTTTCCACATCTTGATAGACCCGTAATTTTCCGGGATAACGTTCATCTGTCTTTTCGAGTGCCGGAGGTGATATATCATAGCTTCTTCTCCATATTAATACTTGTTCGTCACCATGTTTGGCTGCAGTTTCAGATTTATTTAAGCCCTGGAGGCCACCGTAATGCCTTTCATTCAATCTCCATGATTTTTCCCACGGGATCCACAACTGGTCCATCTCATCAAGAGTGATCCAAAGTGTGCGCAATGCTCTTTTTAGCACGGAGACAAAAGCAAAATCAAATTCAAAACCATTTTCATTTAATACACGCCCTGCTTTTCGGGCTTCAGATATTCCTTTTTCGGATAGGTCCACATCTGTCCAGCCTGTAAAACGATTTTCTTTGTTCCACTGACTTTCCCCGTGGCGTAACAATACCAGTTTAAACATATTGATTTTTTTTCGGATTAAATTCTTTTTGTCTTTAAGCTACTTCTCCATCGTATTTGTAACCTATTTCTTCAACGGCTTCTTTAACTTTTTTCAGATCGACCCTGCTGCCCGAAATGGTAACAGTTTCACTATTTAAATCAGCCTCTGTTTTATCAATTCCTTCCAGTTGATTCAAATTCTTTTCCACACTCATTTTACAATGATTGCAATTCATTCCTCTAACAAAAACTTTGATCTCATTCATGTTCTTAATTTGACTTAAAATTAAATCATTGTTTGATTTCTTTTTTATTTTTTTTATTAATCTTTTAATAAATATATTCATTAAAAATGCTACAAAAAGTATAGCTGAAACAAATTGCAGCCAGAAAGGCAATATACCATGTTCGTGGCCGGAATGAAGATTGGAGATAGCGCCGGTAAACCATTCTCTGGGTAAAAAATTGTCGATGAATAATCCTGATATCAATGCTCCGGCGATAAGTGTGCCAAGGTAAATGAATACTGTTTTGCGGCCCATGCTATTGCCAATTACCGAGATGGTTGCTACATTGGTTGCGGGTCCTGCCATAAGAAACACCAGAGCTGCTCCCGGCGATATTCCTTTCAACATCAATACAGCTGCTATGGGTACGGAGCTTGTTGCACAAACGTATACAGGAATCGAAGCAACCAGTATGATCAACATACCCAGAAAATCATTTTGAATGTATGTTGCAAAGAAATCATCAGGGAAAAAGACATGGAGTTTGCCGGCAATCAAAAATCCAAGGATAAGCCAGGGAGCCATATCAAGTATCAGGGAATATAGTTTTTCTATATATTGAGCAATGTAGTTCATTGCTTAAGGAAGATTATTTATGAATTACTTTTTTCTCGTCACAACAATTGTGTTCGAACTGTATAGTAACATGCGAAATGCCATACTTGTTCTGCAGTATGGTTTCTATTTCAGATCTTATAAGGTCAGTTTTGCTGACGGCCAGATCTTTATCTAAGTCAATATGTCCTTCAAAATGAATTTGTGTGTCGTTTAATTTCCAGGCATGGACATGATGCACATTGTTTATTTCTTTGTGTTTTTCAATTTCTGATACTACGGCCTGCAAATCAATGGAAGAAGGCGTACTTTGCATCAGAATATCAACGGCTTCTTTTAAAATTGTGAAAGCTTCTTTGATAATGTACAACCCGATCAGTATGGTTATTAAAGGATCTACCCAGTAAATATGAAATAAATAAATAAGGACAGAACCAACTATTACAGCAACTGAAGATATTGTATCGCCAAGAAGATGCAGGTATGCTGCGCGGATGTTTATATTGGAATGTGAATCATTTTTTAAAAGCAAAACAGCGATCAGATTTGCAAGCAATCCCACCGTTGCAACGATGAACATGATTAACCCTTTTATAGGCTCCGGTGATTGAAAACGTTGGTAAGCTTCAATAAACAGAAATACAATGATTACGATCAGAACAATTGCGTTAAGCAAGGCAGCAAGAATTTCAATCCGCTTAAAGCCAAAAGTTTTTTTCTCCGTAGCATCTTTTTTACTGATGCGGTTGGCAATGTATGCAAGCAATATGGCAAAGGTATCTCCCAGATTATGGATCGCATCCGAAAGCAGGGCCAGGCTGTTTGAGATTAATCCTCCAATAATTTCTGCAATCGTAATCAGCAAATTCAATGCAGTAACAAAAAGAAGATTATTCTCTTTCAGATTTGTATGATGTACATGACTGTGAAGATGTTTTTTTGCAGATTCCATCTGGTTAAATTTCCAACTATTAATCAACAAAGATCGAAAAACTTTTTCAGGAGAAAATATAG
>CAYQDZ010000101.1:0-10631 GCA_964416375.1 uncultured Bacteroidales bacterium | reverse complement strand
TCGCGGAAAGTTACTCAAAGTATACACAAAGGCACACAAAGACTTTTTGGACAGCTTCTTTTTCTTTCCTTTTATTTTTTCTATTATTCCGTATTGTAAACGTGAAAGAATCCTCTTTTTATTTCAGATGATATGGGATCAGGCAGTGATTCCGGATCAGGATCAAATAGCGGCAATTCATGCATCTCTCTGATTACGTAATAATAAACCCCTGTAGATACAACTTTATCAGAATTTTTATATTTTCCATTCCAGCCTTCCCAGTCCCTTACATTCCCCCTGTATCTGTATACTCTCTTCCCATAACGATTGAATATTGATATCTCAAAATTCGTTATGGATACATCTCCGGTAAACCGGAAATATTTTGTTTCTCCATTTGGAGGCGTAAATACATTTGGCCAATTACCTGCATCATTTTCACTACCACCAATAACAGCCGGATTATCCACTACGATTTCAACGGGTGTAGCAGGAATCTCATCGTATTCAGGGAAAGTATCAACACAAACATTAAGGTTTAATGGCAAGGTTTTGTACACCACAACTCTCGGATGGTATGTTCCGGGCAGATAGTAGGTATGAGTTATTGTGTCATCCTGCGTTCTGGCATAAGTGGAGTCACCAAAAATCCAGAGTATCGAATCGGCATTCTCCGATTCATTGCTCATTAAAAAGATGGCAGGTGCCGATACTACAGCATCATAATCGTCATATATTTCATAGTATCTGTCACTTTTATCCGGATAATAAATCGGATCATCTAATGAAACATGTGTAGGTTTTGGAAAAGAGGCATGTGGTTGTAAAGATTCATACAAGGCAGAATCTTTACGAGTTAATTCAAAATTATCTTCAATTTCCAGTACATACCAGGTATCATCCCAGTATGGTTTTTCCACCGCAACAAGAAGATTGCTATTGTCAAGTTTCTGAAAAATATTCATAGTGAAATCAGGATCCGGATTTGCATACCAGTTATTTAAACCCACTTGATAATTAGCGTGATATTGTATTTGATAATGACTTTCAGGATGGTAGTAATACATTATTGAGCTGTCAATTTCTGCCTTGATTTGTGTGATTAAACCGCAACGAACATCACCATCCTGTATTTTATTTTCTTCATCTGTGGTGGTTATTGTGATACTATAATCATTGATTAATACCCAGAACCGCGATTCATAACCACCTGAAATAGTAAGCCTGAATCCCATTGATTCAGTTATATTAACCCTGGAAATTGTATCTGATTCTGTTTTTAAAAATTCATAGGAATCGGACTGAGGATTATAAAAATACCAGTCAAAATCCACGATGGTTCCACTTGGCGATACAGCTTCCAGGTAGTGATCCGAATTGTCAACATTGAACACAAAAATGGAATCAGCTTTGCCTCCAATAGTATATTGTGTTGTATCCACTCCATTGGCTGTTCCAGGATTTATCTGTGCATTAACCATGAAGGAAAAAAGTAAAAAAAATGTTATATTTAAGAAGAGATAAGTAATGCGCATTATTGCCTGTTTATTCTGAAATAACTATAAAAAAGATCTTTTAGTATATTCAAGAATGCAATGATATAAAAATAACTAATGGTATCAAAGCCGTAGTTGGCAGCAAGAATATATAATCTCCGCTTGTCTTTGCACAAAGCATAATTATAACTTTCCTGATTTATCGTGATGAAACTTACCATCTGTTATTTGCATGTTAAATTTTATTTATAAAAACTTGTTCTTACACCTTTTTGCCCTCATTACAAATCCTAACTTTACGGCTCTAAATTTTTAATGCTTTGAGTTCACTTTATGAAGGATTGAATCCGGCACAAGTAGATGCTGTGAAAAACACACAGGGTCCATCCCTGGTAATAGCCGGTGCCGGTGCCGGAAAAACGCGCGTTTTGACTTACCGTATTGCTCATTTGCTTGAAGAAGAAGTTGCTCCCTCCTCCATTCTGGCTTTGACATTCACCAACAAGGCTGCCCGCGAAATGAAAGAGCGGATCAACCAATTGCTGGGTGATGATGTAGCACGCTATTTATGGATGGGTACGTTTCACTCCATGTTTGCGCGCATACTCAGAAAAGAAGCTGATAAACTAGGATATCCTTCTGCCTTTACAATTTATGATACGGATGACTCCAAGAGCTTGCTTAAATCAATCATCCGGGAATTGCAACTTGATGAAAAAGTGTATAAACCCGGTGAAGTTTCAGGTAGAATTTCTTCGGCAAAAAACAATCTGATCACACCACAGGTTTATTACAATTCTTCCAAATTCAGGGAAAGGGATAAAATTACCCGTCGGCCAATGCTTGCCGATATCTTCAAGTTGTATGCTTCACGATGTAAAAAAGCAGGGGCCATGGATTTTGATGATCTGTTGTTGAATACAAACATCCTATTCAGGGATTGTACAGATGTTCTGCAAAGCTATCAGGAGAAATTTCAATACATACTTGTGGATGAGTATCAGGATACAAATTATTCGCAATACCTTATTGTTAAACGTTTAGGAGAACATCATCACAATGTTTGTGTTGTTGGAGACGATGCACAAAGCATTTACTCATTTCGAGGTGCGAAAATTGAAAATATCCTGAATTTTAAAAATGACTATCCCGCTTACAAACTTTTTAAACTGGAACAAAATTACAGGTCAACTCAAAATATTGTGAATGCTGCAAACAGCATAATTCATAAAAATCGTGATCAGATCCATAAAACAGTTTTTTCAAACAAAGAAGAAGGTGAGAAAATAAAAGTTGTCAGGGCACTGACAGATATTGAAGAAGGTTTTGTAGTATCGAACTCCATTCTCGATACAGCCATGCAGGATAGAGTGAATTATAGCGATTTTGCCATTCTGTATCGTACCAATGCACAATCAAGAATATTTGAAGAAGCCATGAGAAAACGGAATATTCCATATAAAGTATATGGAAGCATTTCATTTTATCAGCGGAAGGAGATAAAAGATATGATTGCTTATCTCCGGATTCTCGTGAATGCAAACGATGATCAAGCCATCAAACGAATCATTAATTATCCGGCCCGCGGAATTGGAAAGACTACGGTCAATAAGCTGGAAGAAGCGGCTAACAATCATGATATGAGTATTTTTCAGGTTTTAGAGAGTCTGGATACGTATTCTGCTCAGTTTAATCGTGGAACCTTTTCCAGGTTAAGGACTTTTACCGATTTCTTAAAAGACAATCAGCAAAAGACGAAAACCGATAATGCATACGAGCTTGCCCAACACATTGCCAAATCCACAGGAATCCTTAAAGAACTATACAATGGCAATACACCTGAAGAAATTAGCAAATATGAAAACCTCGAAGAATTGTTAAATGGTATTCGCGATTTTGCAGATAGCTCAATAGAAGAGGGCCTTCCTGCAGATCTTAGCAGATACCTGGAAAATATTGCTTTGCTAACCGATTTTGACAACGATAAGAAAGAAGATAAAAACATGGTTAGCATAATGACTATGCACTCTGCCAAAGGACTTGAATTCAATTACATTTACATTGCAGGCGTGGAAGAGGAATTATTTCCTTCGCCTATGTCACTTGATAGTTCACATGGCCTGGAAGAAGAAAGACGCCTGTTTTATGTGGCAGTGACCAGGGCTAAGAGAAAAGTCATAATCAGTTATGCCCGGTCAAGATATAAATGGGGAGTACCCAATGATTGTCAGCCCAGTCGATTTTTAAAAGACATTGACGAAAATCTTGTTGACTGGCCGGATGAAGAATCAAAGCTTGCCGGATTTTTGGAGGAAGATTCCAGAGCAAAAAAGTCTGACTCTCAAATTTTTGCTAATTCTTTCAGTGCTCCGGGAAATAAATTTACCCGGATAAACCGGAATACCTTCACAAAAAAAGCAGACAACTCAATAAGCAATACCAATTTTAAACCATCTGATCCTTCCAAAATACAGTCCGGTATGCTTGTAGAGCATCAGCGTTTTGGCCAGGGGAAGGTAGTGCACATAGAAGGTGACATACCAAACAGGAAAGCAACAGTTTTTTTCCAGCAAATGAAGCAAGAGAAACAACTTCTTCTTAAATTTGCCAAACTCAGGATTGTTGATCAAAACTAAACAAAATTCATGAGTGGGATGATTACTCTGTTGTAGTGTAAGAATTCTTTAGCTTTTGGTTGCTTAATTATTTCTCTTAGCTTTGTAATGGATTCTCTTTATGATTTTTATTGCCTTTACACAAAACCAGATTGTCTTACTAATTTAAGGCAGGTTGATTATTGATATCGAAATTATTGATGAAAAAATATACTTATGAGTTTTGACTATAATGCAAGCAGAAAGAAGCTTGTTTTGCCTGAATATGGCAGGAACATTCAAAAAATGATAGATTACATAAAATCTATTGAGGACCGCGATGAAAGAAATCGATTGTCAGGCGCTATTATTTCCATTATGGGAAACTTAAATCCTCATTTAAGGGACATAAATGATTTTAAACACAAACTTTGGGATCACCTTGCAATTATAGCAGATTTTGAGCTGGATATAGATTTTCCTTATGAGATACCTAAAGCTGAAATGTTTCAAACACCTCCACGAATTGTTGAATATGGAACACATGAAATTAAGTACCGGCATTATGGAAAAGCGATTGAGCTTATGATTGATGCCATATGTGAGATGTCTGATGAAGGTGAAAAAGAAAAAATGATCAATGTTGTTGCCAATCACATGAAAAAATCATACCTCATGTGGAATCGCGATACGGTAAATGATGAAGTGGTACTAAAGGACCTGAAAAAGTTATCCAAAGACCGTATCAATACAGAAAATATTAAGCTTAATGAAGTACGCGATATAATTGGCAAGAAAAGAAACAAACGAAATTTGAGGAAAAAATAATCATTACCTGATCCATGAGTTCGTTTCTAATCAATGGAGGTCATAAATTAAAGGGCAGCCTAAATCCACAAGGGGCTAAAAATGAAGCGCTTCAGGTAATATGCGCTACTTTGCTCACAGAAGAAGAGGTAATCATTGATAATATTCCTGACATCATCGATATCAAAAACCTGCTTCTTCTCCTTACAAATCTGGGTGTTCAGATCAAACAGCTTTCCCCGTCACAATATAGCTTTAAAGCAGAATCTGTCAATCTTGAGTATTTACTCACCGATGACTATTCAAAAATAGGTGCAAGTCTAAGAGGCTCGGTGATGATTATCGGTCCCTTACTGGCCCGGTTTGGTAAAGGATATATTCCTAAACCAGGAGGGGATAAAATAGGTCGCCGCCGTCTTGACACACATTTCAACGGCTTTATAAGCCTTGGAGCTGAATTTGTGTACAATCACAGAAAAGACTATTATACGGTGAAAGCCAAAGAACTTCACGGAGCATATATGTTACTGGAAGAAGCTTCTGTTACAGGTACGGCAAACCTGATTATGACAGCTGTTTTGGCCAGGGGCAAAACCACCATTTACCATGCAGCATGTGAGCCATACATCCAGCAACTGTGTAAAATGCTCAACAATATGGGTGCAAGGGTCTCAGGAATTGGTTCAAATCTTCTTTTCATTGAAGGAGTTGATAAACTCCATGGATGTCGGCATTCGCTCCTGCCGGATATGATTGAAGTTGGGAGTTTTATCGGGCTTGCTGCTTTAACCGGCTCAGAAATCACCATAAAAAATGTGAGTTACGAAAACCTCGGGATTATTCCCAGATCATTTCAGAGATTGGGAATAAATTTTGAACGGCGTGACGATGACATATATATTCCCTCGCAGGATCATTATGAAATAGAGACTTTTATTGACGGTTCCATCATGACAATTGATGATGCCCCATGGCCGGGACTTACACCTGATCTGTTAAGTGTTATTCTTGTTGTTGCCACACAGGCAAAAGGGAGCATATTAATACATCAAAAAATGTTCGAAAGCCGGCTGTTTTTTGTCGATAAACTAATCGATATGGGTGCTCAAATCATACTCTGCGATCCTCACAGAGCAACTGTTATAGGCCAGGATAAACGTGTTAAGCTTCGAGCTACCACGCTTACCTCTCCTGATATACGTGCCGGGGTTGCCCTTTTGCTCGCTGCTCTCTCAGCCGAAGGGAAAAGCCTGGTTCAAAATATTGACCAGATAGACAGAGGGTATCAAAATATTGATGAAAGGTTAAACGCAATTGGAGCACAAATAACAAGGATTAACGATTGAATGAAAAATATTAGCATGGAATCTGCGAGCTGAGCAATTAGCACAAATGCTTGATACACAATTGGAATAATTATCTATCGATTAAGAATCGATTGTCTGTCAATTTGACTGTTATTCTTTGTTGGCAGGTATTTTGACAAGGATTGACCATGAAGTAGTAAGTTATTATGAAAATTATTACAGAATATGAGTAAGAAAACAATGAATGCTGGTGGTGACATAAAAAAAACAAAAACCACAGATAAAAAGCGCACAGAAACTGTAAAAGGGCAGAAAAATAATGCCGACAAAAAGAAACGGGAAAAAAAAGACATAAAGGCAGAAGCTGAAGCTGCATCAGCAGACAAAATAGCACAGGAAATACAGGATTGGCATGATAAGTATTTGCGATTATCAGCAGAATTCGATAATTACAGGAAACGTACCATAAAAGAAAAAGCAGATTTGCTCAGACTAGCCAATGAGGATTTGCTGAAAGATATTTTGTCTGTTGTTGATGATTTTGAAAGAGGAATTGAAACCATTGATAAATCTCAAGATCTGGATGCTTTAAGAGCAGGTATACATTTGATATATAACAAGTTCAATGATTTTATTAAACAAAAAGGCCTGAAAGAAATTGAATCTATGGAGAAACCTTTTGATATTGATTTTCACGAAGCAGTTACTAAAATACCTGCTCCTTCTGCAAAATTAAAAGGCAAAGTGGTTGATGTAATTGAGAAAGGCTATATTCTTAATGAAAAAGTCATTCGCTATGCAAAAGTCGTGGTGGGAGAATGATTTCTGAAAAAACAATCGAATGAAAAAAAGAGATTATTACGAAGTATTGGAAATATCAAAGAGCGCTTCTGCAGATGAAATAAAAAAAGCCTACCGGAAGCAGGCCCTGAAATTTCACCCCGATAAGAATCCGGGAGATAAGCAGGCTGAAGAAAAATTTAAAGAAGCTGCTGAAGCATATGAAGTTTTGAGAGAGCCTCAGAAAAGACAGCGATATGACCAGTTCGGACATGCCGGAGTAAGTGGATCTGCAGGTGGAGGATTTTCAGGAGCAGGAATGACTGTTGAAGATATTTTCAATCAGTTTGGTGATATTTTTAGCGATTTTGGAGGATTTGGCGGTTTTGGTTTCGGGGGAAGTCGAAGCCGAAGTTCACAAAGGGTGAATAAAGGAAGCAATCTGAGAGTTAAGGTGAATCTGAATCTTGAAGAAATTGCAAAAGGTGTTGAGAAAAAAATCAAGGTAAAAAAATACCTTAGCTGCACTACATGCCATGGAAGTGGTGCACGGGGAAGCGATGGTTATTCAACCTGTGAGACATGCCATGGTTCAGGTCATGTCACGAGAATTACGAATACACTTTTAGGACAAATGCAAACATCCTCTGCTTGTCCGACATGTAATGGCGAGGGAAAAATTATCAAAGATCGTTGTACAACCTGCCATGGAGAAGGAATTATTAAGGAAGAAGAAATCATAAAGATTAATATTCCGGCTGGCGTTGCAGAGGGTATGCAATTGAATGTGTCTGGTAAAGGAAATGCTGCCCGGCGTGGAGGTATGAACGGAGACCTGATTGTTTTGATAGAAGAACAGAATCATCCTGAACTAATTCGTGATGGAAATGATCTTTTATACCAGCTATTTTTAAGTTTCCCTGATGCCGCCATTGGCACTACAGTTGAAATACCTACCATTGATGGTAAAGTAAAAATTCGAATTGAGCCTGGTACACAACCTGGCAAAATTTTACGCTTACGTGGTAAAGGCATCCCTGACATTAATGGATATGGTAAAGGTGATCTGCTGGTAAGCATAAATGTTTGGATCCCTATGAACCTTTCAAAAGAAGAACAAAAACTGATAGAGAAATTTCGGGATTCTGAAAATTTCAAACCCGATCCTGACAGAGCTGAGTCAGGCTTCTTTGAAAAAATTCGAAATTATTTTGAATAACAATTTTACTATTTATTTTTTCAGGCATGTCCTTTTTTGAAGCTCTTCATATCGATAAAAACTTTACCGGACATACCGCTCTTAGCGATGTCTCAATTCATATTCCCGAAGGTAGTATATATGGATTGTTAGGTCCTAACGGAGCGGGAAAGACTACATTAATCCGAATCATCAACAAAATCACAGCTCCCGATAAAGGCCATTTAAAGTTCATGGGTAAAAACTACACACGAAACGACCTGTTGCACATCGGTTATCTGCCTGAAGAACGGGGTTTATATAAAAAAATGAAGGTGGGTGAACAGGCCCTGTACCTTTCTCAACTCAAAGGCCTCACGAAAAGCGATGCCATGAAGAAGTTAAAACACTGGTTCACAAAGTTTGAAATGATCGACTGGTGGAATAAAAAGGTGGAGGAATTATCAAAAGGCATGGCTCAAAAAGTGCAATTCATCATCACCGTATTACATGAACCAAAACTATTAATATTCGATGAACCATTTTCAGGCTTCGATCCGGTGAATGCAAGCATGCTGAAAAAGGAAGTACTTGAACTCAAAAATAAAGGCACGACCATCATTTTTTCTACTCATGATATGGCATCTGTTGAAGAGCTTTGTGACCATATTACCTTAATTGACAGATCCAGATCCATCCTTGAAGGCAAAATGGATGATATCAAAGCACAATATAAATCAAACAGTTATGAGCTTGAATTTGAAGGTGATCCGGAGAGTCTCAAGAAACAACTTAAAGGCAACTTTGAGCTTATTGATTTAGTTCCATTACAGGAAGAGAAATCCAGAGCAAAGATACATCTTACAGATTCCGGAAAAGGAAATGATCTTTTAAAACTCGCTATAAATGGTGTCAGGGTAAATGCATTTCGCGAAGTCCTTCCTACAATGAATGAGATTTTCATTCAAGCTGTAAACGAAAATAAAACACATAGTAAAAATGAATAAGATCTCTCTAATTATTCAACGCGAATACATAACAAGGGTCAGAAAGAGGTCTTTTATCATCATGACAATTCTGGGGCCCCTCCTTTTTGCAGCTTTTATGATCCTTCCTGTATGGCTGACTCAACTTGAGGACAGCGGAGTAAAGACAATAGGCATTGCAGAATTCGACAAAGATTTTCAACCGATTTCAACCGATTTATCAAAATTCAAGAATGTTTTACAAGAAAATGAAAACTTAAAATTCGATTATTTAAATCACATTGAATACGATGGCATTGAAAGTTTGATTGAACATACAGAGTATTATGGCATATTGGTTTTATATCATAATTTGCTGGAACAGAAAGAAGGAGAAGTTGAGTTGTTTGTTAGAAAACAACCCAGTATGGGCACAGAATTGTATATTAAACAATCGCTTGAAAACTTTATTTACGACAGGAATTTGCTCAAAATAAATTTATCGCCTGATGAGATCAGCGCCCTTAAGCCCAGTATCATCCTGAAAACAAACAAATACGATAAGGGGGAATTTAAAGAACAAAAACTGGTGGATTTAAAACGTGGTATTGGATATGCTGCGGGATTTCTGATCTACTTTTTCATTTTTTTCTTCGGCGCCCAGGTGATGAGAGGAGTTGTTGAAGAAAAAACAAACAGAATCATTGAGGTAATCATTTCATCAGTGCGTCCTTTTCAACTGATGATGGGCAAAATCTTAGGAATTGCCCTGGTTGCTTTAACACAGTTTATTGCATGGATCATTCTGACTGTTGGAATTTATCAATTTGCCCTCAGCTATTACATCACAGATAAAATGCCTGCCCAAAATCAGGAAATGGTATCTGAAAATTCTATGGGTAATTCAAATGAAATTTCAGCCAATATGGGTATTTCTGAGAACGGATCAGAAATTATGAATATCATGGGCCTTTTAAATACAGGCGAATATTTGTATATGTTAGGTATCTTCCTGTTTTACTTTATTGCAGGTTATCTATTGTATGGCGCTATGTTCGCCGCTATTGGCTCGGCCGTAGACAGTGAAACTGATACGCAGCAATTCATGCTCCCGGTCACCATACCTCTGATCCTTAGCATATTTGTGATGATCAATGCCATTACCAATCCGGAAGGACAGCTGGTATTCTGGTTTTCCCTGATCCCATTTACTTCTCCTGTAGTGATGATGGCCAGAATTCCTTTTCAGCCACCACTGGAAGAAGTGATTCTTTCCATGGCTTTGCTAATCATTACGTTCTTAATCATCACCTGGTTAGCAGCAAAAATATACCGCACAGGGATTTTGATGTATGGGAAAAAAATCTCCTACAGGGAGTTATTTAAATGGTTAAGATACAAAGACTGACTCATATCCCTTCCTTACCTTGTCATCCATATTAAATCATTGTACCAGGTATAAAAATCCTAATTAGTGCCTGCGCAAAAACTCGTAATATGTTATAGTTCAGTGATTTATTGTT
>CAYQDZ010000100.1:0-10666 GCA_964416375.1 uncultured Bacteroidales bacterium | reverse complement strand
TTTACTATGCATTACGGAATGCTTTGGGAAACCATGCATTATTACTCGCCCAGCTTGCTTTTTTTGGAATTCGGGGAATCGTGCAGACTATTTATTATAAAACTGCTATCTTGGAACGTTTTTTCAAAGCGGATAGTAAATGACACTTTTGTATAATCTGGGAATAAGGTTATTTAACCTCCTGGTAATTATAACATCATTTTTTGATACCAAGGCCAGAGAATGGGTAAAGGGAAGAAAAGGATTGTTAAAACATCTGAAGGGTGTAATATCAGGTAAAGATCGTATTGTTTGGTTTCATGCTTCTTCTCTCGGTGAGTTTGAACAGGGGCGTCCATTGATGGAGGCATTCAAAAAGACAAGGCCTGAATGTAAGATTCTGCTGACTTTTTTTTCTCCGTCAGGGTATCTGATCCGTAAAGATTATCTGGGTGCTGATTATGTATTTTATCTGCCTCTTGACACAAATAAAAATGCTCAAAAATTTCTGGAAATTGCGAAACCGGAAATAGCGTTTTTTATCAAATACGATTATTGGTATCATTATCTGAATCAACTCAAAAAAAGTAAGACCAGAGTATATCTGATCTCGGCAATATTCAGGCCGCAGCAGCTTTTTTTCAAATCTTATGGCAGGTGGTATTGCCGTCTTTTGCATTGTTTTGATCAGATTTTCGTTCAGGATACAAACTCCATGGAATTGCTATCATCGATTTCTGTAAGGAATGTTTCTCTTAGTGGCGACACGCGTTTCGACCGGGTAGCACAGATAGCTGAGGAATCTGCAAAAATCGAGGTAGCTGAAAAATTCACTTCTGATCGGTTTACTTATGTTTGCGGCAGTACCTGGGATAAAGACGAAGAAATAATTGCAAAATACATCAACCAGAACACAGCAGGGTGTAAATTCATTATTGCTCCTCATGAAATTTCGCAATCGCACCTTGAAGCATTATTGAGCAGGATTGATAAGAAAGTCATTTTATATTCAAAGGCAAAAGATGGAATCAAAGAGGCTGATGTTTTGATCATTGATAACATCGGGATGTTATCTGCTATATACAAATACGGGAAAGTGGCTTACATCGGTGGCGGGTTTGGGAACGGAATTCATAATATCCTGGAAGCCTCTGTATACGGGATGCCTGTAATTTTTGGGCCCAACTATAAACGGTTTCATGAAGCTGTTGCACTTCTTCAGGAGGGAGGAGCATTCACCATTGGTTCTTATGAAGAATGTAAGATGAGGTTTGATGATCTGTACTCAAAGAAATCGGATTACCTGACTGCTTCAGAAGCCACAAAGAATTTTGTAAAAAGAAACCTGGGGGCTACAAATACGGTTTTGAATTATTTAAAGAAGAGTTAACATAGAATTAATTTTTTCGTTGTTCGAAGTATCTACATTTATTCCTGATAACAATCTAAGCTTATCTCTTTGGAGATGTTTCAATATAGGATCAGCGCAGCGACGCTTTAAGGTAGCCCCAAACGGGGCTTTTTATTTCCTATAACTTGTATTTATTTTCTCTGAATTAAATGATCTTATCTGTTAACAACCCCCAGCTTTTTACCAACTTTAATAAAAGCCTGAAGTGCTTTGTCAAGATGTTCCCTGGTATGTGCTGCCGAAAGCTGAACCCTGATTCGTGCCTGATCCTGCGGAACCACCGGATAGTAAAATCCGATCACATAAATGCCTTCATTGAGCAAGGCAGCGGCAAAGTTTTGCGATAGTTTTGCATCATAGAGCATGATGGCTACAATGGCAGAATGTGTAGGTTTAATATCAAATCCTGCTTTAACAATCCGGTCTTTAAACCAGGCTGTATTCTCATGAAGTTGCTTTTGCAGGACATCCGTTTTTGCCATCATATCAAACATAGCTATGCCTGCGCTAGCAATCATAGGAGGCAGGGAATTTGAGAACAGATAGGGTCTTGAGCGTTGTCTGAGCAGTTCAATGATCTCTTTTCTTCCTGTGGTAAAACCGCCAATGGCCCCTCCGAATGCTTTTCCCAGGGTTCCGGTAATAATATCCACCTGTCCACGAATTTGAAAATGCTCGGTTACACCACGACCTGTATGGCCTACAACTCCTGCTGAGTGGCATTCATCTACCATCACCAGTGCATCGTACTTTTCAGCAAGCCTGGTAATTTGGTCCATAGGTGCCAGGTTACCATCCATGGAAAAAACACCATCAGTAACTACCAATCGAAAACGCTGTGCCTGCGCTTCTTTCAGTTTTTCTTCCAGATCTTTCATATCTGTATTGGCATAGCGGTAGCGTTTTGCTTTGCATAGTCTCACTCCGTCAATAATGGAAGCATGGTTCAGGGCATCTGAAATAATAGCATCTTCTTCGGTAAGCAGAGGTTCAAAAACTCCGCCATTGGCATCAAAACAGGCAGCATAAAGAAGGGTAGCTTCGGTGCCAAAAAATCCGGCGATTTTTTCTTCCAGTTTGGTATGCAAATCGGTTGTACCACAGATAAACCGTACCGATGACATCCCAAAACCATGTGTATCAAGACCTTCTTTAGCTGCTTCAATCAGTTTGGGATGAGATGAAAGCCCCAAATAATTGTTGGCACAGAAATTAAGCACTTCTTTTCCATCTTCCGTTTTGATTACAGCATCTTGTGGCGATGAAATGATACGTTCGGTTTTATAGAGTCCTGCATTTTTAATATTCTGCAGTTCTCTGTTCAGGTGTTTTTTTATTTTCCCATACATAACTCATCTATTGATGTTAATTACGATTCCTTTATTTTTTTCTTGATTTCATGCAGCATGATCTCAGTCATTCTTTTCAGATCATAATGGGGCTTCCAGTCATCGTGCATCCGGGCCATGCTATCATCCACGCTTTTCGGCCAGGTCATGGCTATATCCTGACGAAAATCGGGGGAATAGGAAATTTTAAAATCAGGAATATGTTTTTTGATCTCATTGGCAATATCTTCAGGGCTAAGGCTTTCACCCATGATGTTATAACCCGCATGCAGTTTCAGCCGTTTATTTTCCACTTCCATGAGTCTGATGGTAGCACTGATAGCATCTTCCATAAAGAGCATGGGTTGTTTTGTGTCTTTATTGAGAAAGCAGGTATAGCTGCCTTTTCGTAGGGCTTCATAAAAAATTTCAACGGCCCAGTCGGTGGTGCCTCCTCCCGGTTCGGTTTTATAACTGATCAATCCGGGGTATCGGATACTTCTCACATCCACGCCAAATTTTTTATAATAATATTCACACCATCTTTCACCGGCAAGCTTGCTGATGCCGTATACTGTTGTTGGTTCCATGGTGGTAAGCTGAGGAGCTTTTTCCCTGGGTGTTGACGGGCCAAATACTGCAATGGAACTGGGCCAAAATACTTTTTTTACCTCATCAACGAGTTTGGCTATTTCCAGTACGTTCATCAGACTGTTCATGTTGATATGCCAGGCTTGAATGGGCAATTTTTCCGCGTTTCCCGATAATACGGCGGCAAGATGATAGATTTGAGTTATTTTGTGCCGGATCACAAAATGGATAAGTCGCTTATCGTCCATTACATCCAGCAGCTGAAAAGGACCGCTGCCCATAATATCAGCGGGAGCTTCCTTAATATCGGTAGCAAATACATGCTGATTACCATGTATTTTCCTTAAAGCCAGGGTTAGCTCCGAACCTATTTGACCAGCGGCACCAATAATGAGAATATTTTCCATAGCTAAACATTTATTCAGGTGAATAAAATTATAACTTCTTCAATAAAAACAGTATGATAATATTCAGGATAGTAAATTCTGGAGTAGACTTCAGCTTTCATTTGATTACCTTTGCGGCGATTATAAAAAAAAGATCATGTCAAAAAGAATACGTGTACGATTTGCCCCCAGTCCAACCGGACCATTGCATATAGGCGGAACAAAAACAGCCTTATTTAATTATCTGCTTGCTAAAAAACATGGCGGAGATTTCATTTTGAGAATTGAAGATACTGATCAGTCGAGGTTTGTTGAAGGAGCTGAAGAATATATTAATGAAGCATTTGAATGGCTGGGATTGATTCCTGATGAAGGAGTGAAACAAGGGGGTAATTATGGTCCATACAAACAATCGGAAAGGAAAGAGATATATAAAAAATATGCCGATCAGTTGATTGAATCCGGTTGGGCATATTACGCATTTGATACACCTGAAGAATTGGATGAATTACGGAAAAATTATGAGGCAGAGAAGAATACATTTTCCTACGATGTTCATACCCGTTCATCACTTAAGAATTCCCTTGTCATGGATACGGGGGATATACAACGGAGAATAGCAAATGGAGAGTCTTATGTAATCCGGTTTAAAATGCCCGAAGATGTTGAGATATTGGCAGAAGATATTGTTCGCGGCAGCATGAAATTCAATACTTCCACGCTTGATGATAAGGTTATTTTCAAATCGGACGGATTACCGACATATCACCTGGCAAATGTAGTAGATGATTATCTGATGAAAATATCACATGTCATTCGGGGAGAAGAATGGTTGCCCTCTTTGCCTTTGCATGTAATGCTTTACAAAGCCCTGGGATGGGAAAATGACAGGCCCCGGTTTGTACACCATTCACTGATTCTGAAACCGAGTGGCTCGGGTAAACTCAGCAAGCGTGACGGAGACAAATTAGGTTTTCCCGTATTTCCGATTGAGTGGAAATCACCCAATGGAGATGTATCAAGCGGGTATCGCGAAATGGGTTACTTTCCAGAAGCAGTGCTCAATATGCTTGTCATGCTTGGATGGAATCCGGGTACGGAAAAGGAAATTTTTTCTCTCGATGAACTGATTGAAGCATTTACTCTTGAAAGGATTACCAAAGCAGGGGCACGCTTCGACCTGGAGAAAGCGAAATGGTTTAATCAACATTACCTGCAACAAAAAAGCAATAAAGAACTGGCATATCTTTTTAACAAAGTTCTTGAAAAAAGGGGCATCCATGAAGACCGGTCTAAAATTGAAAAAATAGTTGGCCTGGTCAAGGAACGCTCGGCCTTTGTTTCCGATTTCTGGGAACAATCCTATTTTTTCTTTATTGCGCCTGATGATTATGATGAGAAAACAAGGAAAAAATTCTGGAAAGAACAAACCCCTGAAATTGTTACAGATTGCCTGGAAATATTGAAAGTGATAAAAAACTTTGCCTCGACTGATATGGAAGAAAAGATAAAAGAATACATCGAAAAAAATGATCTTGGCTTCGGAAAGGTAATGAATCCGTTACGACTGGCAATTGTTGGAGCAGGGAAAGGGCCACATCTTTTTGATATTATGGAAATCATTGGCAAAGAAGAGACCGTATTAAGAATTGAAAAGGCACTGCAAACATTGTAGTTTTTAGGGATTCATCACACAGGATATCAAATGGATCTTTGAATAAATAAAAATTCCCGCCAATGATCAGCGGGAATTTGGGTATATATATAGAGAAATAAAGAGGAGCTTTGTTAGCAGGCGGGCTTGATTTGATGGATGTGAAAAACATGATACTTTTTCACCAGATCTATCATCTCCAATACTTCTGTTTCAACCCCTTTCAGTGTTACTATCGATCCGTATTTTTTACCCAGTCTGTGAATGAGGTTCAATGTATCAAATCCGTCTCCATCCATGAATCGAATTCCTGAAAAGTCCAATTCCAGATGAGTTCCGTGTTTACAGATAAGTTTTATCAAAACCTGCCTTATCATTTGTATGTTCAGCCCTGTGAGTTTATCAGTATTCATGAAAGACACCGATACTTTCATGCCTGCTTTATGAATCAAAAGAGTATTTGTTAAAACCTCTCTCATGCTATTCTTTTTACCAGATGACAATCAACAATAATACCAAGTCTGACAGTTTGATTAAAAAATTTTTATTTTTCATGTGTAACTCTCATTCATAGCACAGCTTTTCTTTATTCGTTGATCAGGATGTTTAAAATGGGCATCTTACGATGCCCTGAAAAATGAAGAGTTTGCCGAAAAAACTCATCAAAGCTGCCCTAAAACCCTAATCTGTTATTTAAAGATGAAAACAATGCCCAAAAAGTTGCGTACTGAAAGAAAAAAATTGTTTTCTCAATCAACCAATAAGTACTCAACAAGTTAAATTTCAGGTTCTAATAACATAAAAACGTGGGTATTCATGGTTTTTTAATTCCATTTTCGTGAAGTTATTCACTAAAGTTTGCTATCTTGTTGTGACCTAAATGACCATGAATGAAAAGAATGAGTTACTTTTCATGATGTGTAAAAGCAAAATTCAATAGCCCTCTTCTATTCCTTAGAAGGATAGTCAAATTATTAACCATGATTGTATTTGCAAATGAAAAATGTTAATAATACAGATGGGGTTGAAAAGAATTATTCATAGCATGATATCCTCCTTTAGGTTTTTTTGCCTTTTGTTTTTAGGATTCTGCTCACTTGGAATTTGTCAGCAGGAAGACCTGGTATTTCATGAATTGTATCCGGAAGACAATTATTCTTTCGGTATAGTGGAGGATTTTTTCCAGGACGCGCATGGATTTATCTGGATTGGGGCAAAAGATGGATTATTCAGGTATGATGGAATACACTTTAAGGCGTATTACTTTGATCAAAATGATCCGAATAGTATCAGCAATAGTGTTGTTCGCAAAATTTTCGGTGACAGCAATGGAAACATGTGGGTTGCATCAGAGAATGGACTTAATCGTTATGATGAACAGCAGGATTGTTTTGTCCGATACCTCAATATTCCGGAGGATTCAACATCGATAAGCTCAAATTTTGTAAACGAAATAGCAGAAGATCAAGATGGGAACTTGTGGATGGCAACTATTAATGGGGGTCTTTGCATGTATGATCGTGAAAAGGACCATTTTATAAGGTACACTCAAAATAGTACAGATGAGAAAAAGATATCAAGCGATAACCTTCGTACCGTATTTATAGATTCTGAAGGGATTATATGGCTTGGCACAAGCGATAGAGGTGTAAATTGTTTTTTGCCGGGAACCAAATACAGACAATCATTTCTCCCCGGGCCAAAAAACGGGCGTAGTTTATACGGCAAAGATGTAAGGACTATCATTGAAGACTCTCAGGGAAGAATCTGGTTTGGAACAAATGGCCATGGTATTTCTTGTTATGACAAGATCACCAGTAGCTTTACTTATTTTACCAGCAATCCTAAAAATAAAAACTCTCTGGGCAGCAATATTGTTTGGAGTTTCAGTCTTGATTCAAAACAAAACTTATGGATTTGCACCGACAATGGCGGGTTAAACCTGTATATTCCCGAAACCAATTCATTCAAACAATACAGGCATAGTAATACAGATCCATCCAGTATAAGCTCAGATGTTGTGAGGGTATTGTTTGAAGATGATGCCGGCAATTTCTGGATTGGAAATTTTAATGCTCCTGTAAATTATGTGTATAACCATAAAAAGAAATTTCACAATGTTCAACATAACATTTATTCGGATAATAGTTTAAACAACAATCACGTCACATCAATTCTTGTTGATTCTGATAAGAATTTATGGATTGGAACAGATGGGGGAGGTTTAAATTTATACAACCCGGAATCAAAACACTTCAAACATTATGTACATAATCCGGGCAATAAATATAGTATTCCGAATAATAAACCTTTGTGTCTGACTGAAGATACGGAAGGGAATATATGGATAGGACATTATGAAGGGGGATTAAGCTGCTATCATAAAAATACCGACAGGTTCATTCATTATTATCCTGACGGATCAAAATTCACACCGCGGGGGACACAAATATGGGACATGATTTTAGACGGCGGAAATCTATGGCTTGCTACTGATGCGGGCCTTGATGTCATGAATATAACATCAGGGGTCTTTACACACATGCCGGTGGGCACTAAAATGAATAAAGGAACCAGTACGGGAAGCATCTGGAAAATTCAAAAGGACTCAAAGGGAAGAATGCTGGTTGGAACCATTAACGGGTTAAATGTGTATGATACATTATCCGAAACATTTACCTATTACCTGTCTGATCTTAATGATCCGAAAAGCATTTCTGACAGATGGATTTTATCCATATATGAAGACAGCAAAAGCAGGATCTGGATTGGGACAAATGGTGGAGGATTAAATCTATGGAATGAATCTGAGAATAAATTCGAGTGTTATAATATCAACGATGGACTGCCAGGCAATGTAATTAATGGAATTCTGGAAGATCCATCCGGGAATTTATGGTTGAGTACAAACAATGGATTATCAAAATTCAATTATGATAGTCTGGATGTTACAAATTTTAATGTACTTGACGGATTGCAGGGAAACAGATTCAGTATCAATGCAGTTCATATGGATAAAGAAGGAAAGATGTATTTTGGAGGGACCAGGGGATTTTCTTATTTTAACCCTTCGGATATACTGGACAATTCATTTGTTCCACCTATTGTATTTACCGGCTTCGCAATTTTTAATAAAGAAGCAGACATACATGATCCTATGTCACCGATAAAAGAAAACATCAACGAATTAAAAGAGATTCATCTGAATCACAAACACCAGGTTTTTACCATTTACTTTGCGGCTTTAAATTTCACGCAACCCGGGGAAAATAAATACAAATATATTCTGGAGAACTTTGAAGAATCATGGAATGATGTAGGCAATCAGAACAATGCAACCTATACCAACTTGATGCCTGGGAAATACAGATTTAGAGTAATAGCCTCCAATAACGATAATGTTTGGAACCTGGAAGGCCGGAGCCTTGATATTATCGTACATCCACCATTTTACAGAACATGGTGGTTTATAGGCCTTATTATCCTTGGCATCATTTTTTTCTTTTCTGCTATCTATCATTATCGCCACAGGCGGATACGTTTTATGAATTTGAAACTTATCAGACTGGTAAAAGAAAGAACAAATGAACTCGAGGTACATAGCACGGAGATAGAGGAACAGAATAAACAAATAGCGGAGCAGAGAGATTTTGCCACATCGCAAAGAGATCAGATTCTAAAACAAAACGAGGAATTGGAACTCCATCGTAAGAACCTGGCAAAGCTTGTTAAAGACCAGACTTATGAGCTTATTAAAGCAAAAGAAATAGCAGAGGAAAGTGACAAATTGAAAACTGCGTTCCTGGAAAATATTAGTCATGAGATCCGTACTCCTTTGAATGCCATTTTGGGATTTATCAATTTACTGATTGAGAAAAAGGACGATCAGAAAAGCATTGATTACTATTTGCGGATAATCAATGAAAGCGGGAAAAGCATGTTGAGGCTTGTGGAAGATATTATTGATTTTTCATTGATTCAGATCGGTGAACTAAAGCCTGTATATGGGGTATGCAATCTAACAGAACTGATCAAAGGTCTGGTCAGTATACACCGTGAAAAAATCGCAAGAGAGAAATCCAAACTCAATGTCCTGGCCGAATTGCCCGATGAAGAAATCATTGTGATTACGGATAAGAATAAACTAAATCAAATATTAGCCAAGCTGATTGAGAACTCTGTAAAGTATACAGAGGAGGGATATATACGCATCGGGATACAGAAGTACAACAATTCTTTTATCACATTTCTTGTAGAAGATACAGGCATTGGAATTGATCCTGAACATGCAGATAAAATTTTTGATCGTTTTTATATTGTCCGGGAAGAAGATCAACAGAATACTCAACATGGGTCGGGATTGGGATTGGCATTTGCAAAAGTGGTTACAGAATTTATGGGAGGCGAGATCTGGGTCGAAAGTCAAGTGAAGAAAGGTTCCAAATTCTTTTTTACCATTCCGCATATTCAATCGGATAGTAAGGAGTATTTGCAAAATAATTCCTCTGTAAAAAAGGATTATAAGTGGCCGGGGAAAAGAATTCTTGTTGCCGAAGACCAGGAATCCAATTACCTGTTGATTGAAGCATTCTTTAAAGATACCGGTGTTACGCTTTACAGGGCAAAAGATGGTGTGGAAATGCTCGAAATATTTGAGAAAGAACCGGATTTTGATCTGATTTTTCTGGATCTGAAAATGCCACGCATGGATGGTATAAGCGCCATGAAGATCATCCGTGAAACGAATAAAAACGTTCCTGTGATAGCTCAAACGGCCTATGACAGGACTTACCACAGAGAAAAATGCATTGAAATGGGCTGCAATGAGTATTTTATTAAACCTCTCAAAAAAAATGAAATGCTCGAAACTGTGATGAAATATTTGGGGGAGTAAAAAACTCTGGTTATTAATCCCTGAGATTGAATGTATTGAGTTACCCCCGATTGCTCGGGGTTCGGTTACTCGCTTCGCTCGTGATCCGGTAATGGAGGGCCTTTCAACAAAATCCCTTTCACTCCCTTTGGCCACCAAAGGTTTACCGACGGTGTTGCCTTGCAGTCGTGATGGGGGTGTCACCAACATTTAACTTCGTTGAGGGCTGCGCCGTTCCGACAAAACCCACGCTAAGGTATTGAAAAATTCATTTATGGCCTTATTCCAGAAGTCCCCCATCCTTTAGACAAGGTCAAGAGGTTGATGAATTTCTTTTACAACACTTATCTCCTCTAAGCTGGGAACATATAAACTTAACTGGCGATTATGTTTGGCAGACCATCAAAATTAGACTGCATCCAAATAGACTCAATTAAGAGCCTC
>CAYQDZ010000099.1:0-10725 GCA_964416375.1 uncultured Bacteroidales bacterium | reverse complement strand
GTAAGACCTTTTCTTTTTCTTTTTTCAAAGAAGGCATCCGCAAATTTCTTTCTCCTCTTTGATTCAGTTTCTGAGCGGTGATCAATAATGGGAAGCTGATCAATATTCAGCTTGTTCTCTTTAGCAATTTCTTTAATTTTCTTTTCACTTCCCAGCAAAACAGGCTGTGCAATACCCAAATCACGTATGATCTGAATGGCTTTCAATACAAGGTATTTATCGGCATCAGCAAATATTATTCTTTTGGGATTTTGTTTGGCTTTCATCCTGACGGCATTTACCAATTGGTTATAAATGCCCATGCGTTTCATTAATTCAATTTCATAAGCTTCCCAGTCGGTGACAGGTTTACGCGCTATTCCTGTGTCCATAGCGGCTTTGGCAACTGCAGGAGCTACGGTCGTGATCAACCGCGGATCTAGAGGTTTTGGGATGATGTATTCAGGGCCAAATGTAAGGTTTTTGCTATGGTAGGCAGCATTTACCACTTCCGGAACTTCTTTTTTTGCCAGATCGGCGAGAGCATAAGCAGCAGCAATTTTCATTTCTTCGTTAATGGCCTTTGCCTTGACATCAAGTGCACCACGAAAAATATACGGGAACCCAAGCACATTGTTTATCTGGTTAGGATAATCGGAACGTCCGGTAGCAAAAATCAGATCTTTCCTGGCCGACATAGCATCTTCATAGGATATCTCCGGAGTAGGATTTGCCAGTGCAAATACAAGAGGGTTCTTATTCATTGAACGAATCATCTCCCTGGTTACCAGGTTACCGGCAGATACACCAATGAATACATCGGCGTCTTTCATCACTTCGGACAAGATGCGCTTTGAAGTATCTGCAGCAAATTCTTCAAGGTAAGGATTCATGCCTTCTTTTCTTCCCTTGTAAACAACGCCATGAATATCAGTCAGTGTAATTTGTTCCCTGGAGACTCCTAAGGAGATAAACATTTTTGCAACCGCTATTCCTGCAGATCCGGCCCCGCTGAAAACAATTTTTATTTTGTGAATATCCTTTTTTACCAATTCAAGGGCATTTAACAGAGAGGCACCAACAATTATAGCTGTACCATGCTGATCGTCATGAAATACCGGAATATCCAATTCTTTTTTCAGGCGTTCTTCAATTTCAAAACATTCCGGTGCTTTTATGTCCTCCAGGTTAATTCCTCCGAAAGTGGGGGAGATGGCTTTCACTGTTTTTACAAAATCATCGACATTTTTCTGGTCCACTTCGATATCAAACACATCAACATCCGAAAATACCTTAAACAACAGCCCCTTTCCTTCCATTACAGGTTTGCCTGCAAGGGCACCGATATCGCCAAGACCAAGTACCGCTGTTCCGTTTGATATAACAGCTACAAGATTACTTTTAGTTGTGTATTTATATACATCTTCAGGATTTTTCCGGATTTCTTTACAAGGTTCGGCAACGCCCGGTGTGTAGGCCAGGGAAAGATCATACTGGGTGTTGTATGGTTTCGTGGGTACTACTTCAATCTTTCCGGGCCGACCTTGTGAGTGGTATTTAAGTGCTTCTTCTCTGTTAAATTGGGGCATAATTCTATAGCTTGATGTGTGGCAAAAATTACATTTTTTTTTTGCTTAACAATATGATATTTGTAATACTTGCAAATAAGTTAATCCTTTTTTGGACTATTATTCATCGATGTGATTCATCTGATTACTAAGTTGAGGAAAAATATGAAGAATTGACTAATGCATATTCAAGATCGAATTTTACTGAAAAAGAGAGCAATAATTGAAACAGTATATGATGAGTTAAAGAATATCTGCCAGAATGATCATAACAGACACAGAAGTTTTGCTAATTTCATAATAAATCTGCTTGTGCATCTAATTGCATATTCATTTCTTGCTAAGAAACCATCAATCAATCTGAAAATAATTGATAATAGAACATTATTATGATAATGAGATTTCGACTCACGTTAGATATGATATTTTCCCTCAAGCCGGGACAATGTCATTAAGTTAAGAATAAAATTGTTTTATTTACAACTCCTGCTTTACCCCAAACCCCTAAAGGGGCTTACCTTGCGCGCAGTTCCCTTTAGGGAATTTAAGGGTCAGCGAGGGCAGAAACGCGTTAACTTAATGACATTGGTCCGGCGAGGACTACTAATAACTATTGATGTCAGTGAAGTTTTAAAAAGGATTACTATTGTTTTATCTTGAACTTACATTAAGTTCTTAATTCAATGAAAGAAGTCCGGGGAAAATTAGTTTTGTACCTTTAATTTTTGATCTTAATATCCCGAAATCATGAAACCAGGAATCGATATGACCAGCTTTGGAAGCATAACCATATCAGGAGAAACCTACGATCATGATGTTGTTATTGACCTGCAGGGGGAAGTGAAAAAGAGGAAAAAAAACTTTCAAAGAAAAAATACGGAACTTCTCATATGGTTTCCTTTGAAGAAGCAGAATGTATTATGGATAAAGGTGCCTCCAGCAGTTCTTTTACTTTCACAAGAAAACTTACCGAATCACGACCATCCACCAGCCGGTGGTCATAAGACAGGGCAATGTACATGATGGGCCTGATTTCTACTCTGCCCCCGATGGCAACCGGTCGTTCGACAATATTATGCATTCCCAGAATGGCAGCCTGGGGAGGGTTCAGGATGGGTGTGGAAAGCATGGAGCCAAATACTCCTCCGTTGGTGATGGTAAAGGTACCTCCGCTCATTTCTTCAATGGAAAGCCTGAATTTTCGTGCTTTGTCTGCCAGGTCCACAATGTGTTTTTCCATATCGGCCAGTGACATCGCCTCGGTATTTCTCAAAACGGGCACCATAAGCCCCTTGTCTGTTTGTACGGCAATGGCCACATCAACATATTGCGGGTTTACGATTTTATCGTCATTCATCATGGAATTGACTTTCGGAAATACCTGTAATGCTTCGGTAACTGCTTTTGTAAAAAACGACATAAATCCCAGTTTCACTCCATGAGCTTCCGTAAATGCTTTCTGGTATTTTTTCCTGAGGGAAATGATGGTGCTCATATCCACTTCATTGAAGGTGGTGAGCATGGCGGTTTCATTTTTCACAGCCACAAGTCGCCTGCCCAGTTTTTTTCGCAACTGCGACATATTTTCCCGGTGGACTTCCCTGCTGACAGGCTGTTCTGACTTTTGAGCAATACTATTTTTTTGCTGCAGAACAGTGTTGATGTCTTTCGTGGTGATTTTTCTCAGGCCTTTTACTAAATCCTCAACCCTAAGATTATGCTCGGCCATCATCTTGCGGGCAAGAGGAGTAGCTTTAATATCCGGTTTTTCTTCCTTTGGGCTTTCTTTTTTCATTTCTGCTTCCTCTTTCCGGGCTGTTTTCGCAGATCCTTCATTAGAAGTTGATGTTTTGACGGGAGCTTTTGCTGATGTATCGATTGAACAGGCTACGGTACCCACAGGAATGGTCTGACCTTCTTTTACCAGGTGTTTTAGTGTACCTGCTTTCTGAGCGATCAAAGGCAGAGTGGCTTTGTCCGATTCTACCTCGGCAATTTCCTGGTCTTTTTCCACATAAGCACCATCTTCTGCAAGCCATGCAGCCAGTTCTACTTCAGCAATCGATTCACCCGGGGATGGTATGGTAATGTCTATAATCATATTCAAAATTTAGTCATTAGCTGAACGATTCAAAATACTTATACTGTTTTAAAATTTTCTTCCTGATACTGCCGTCTGCACATTGAAGTCCGCAGTATTTATTCTTCAATTCACAAATGCATTCACGAAATACTTTGGAGAGAATTTCTTCCTGTTGCATTTGGTGGATCTTTGATAGTCCTGTTGCCGGACTGCCACTTGCAAGGCGTGCAATAGGATAGATTTCATGTCCCTGGAATTCTTCGTACACATGCCTCCATGCTCCCATATTTCCTGGCTCTTCCTGTACCCACAAATTGAGCATCGTATGTTTGTATTTTTTTATAATGGCATCAATTTGCGGTTTTGGAAAAGGATGCAATTGTTCAATTCTTATCAGTGCTATATCCCGTGCCTGAAACTCTCTTTTTCTTGCCAGCAGATCGTAGTAGATCTTGCCTGAACAAAAAACAATCCGGCGAACCTCTTTCACATCCACATCTTTGTCATCAATTACCGGTTGAAAATGGCCATTGGCCAGCTCTTCTAATGTTGAAGTACAATCGGGATGGCGCAGCAGGCTTTTTGGTGTAAAAATGATCAGCGGAACGCGGAAATTACGAAACATCTGTTGCCTGAGCAGATGGTAAAAATTAGCGGGAGTTGTTGGCACAGCAATTTGCATGTTGTTGCGTGCTGCAAGGGAAAGGAATCTTTCAATGCGGGCACTGGAATGTTCGGGGCCCTGGCCTTCAAATCCATGTGGAAGGAACAATACAATACCATTCATCAGGCCCCACTTTTCTTCGGCAGATGCAATGTACTGATCGATGGTTACCTGGGCAACATTTTGAAAATCGCCAAACTGGGCTTCCCAGATTGTCAGCCCTTTTGGTGATGCCAAAGCGTAACCATACTCAAATCCGAGAACACCATATTCATTCAAGGGTGAGTTGTAAATGTCGAACGAAGCCTGTTTCTCACTCACATATTTAAGCGGTGTAAACGTCATGTCTGTTTTTTCTATGGTATGGGCAGCATGCCTGTGCGCAAAAGTTCCCCTTACACTATCCTGACCGCTTATTCTGACAGGAAATCCCTCATACAAAAGAGTTCCATAGGCAAGCAATTCACCCATAGCCCAGTCGAGACGATTCGTTTGCAGCATTTTTTTCCGGTCTTCAACCAGTTTGTATGTCTTGCGTATAAAGTTTTCCTCTTTTGGTAAAGAACATATTTTTTCGCCAATATATTCCAGAAGCTCCCTGGTAACTCCATTGGGAAAATGTTTGTTAAAATCGCCTGCTTCCGCATGTTTAAAATCTTTCCAGTCGCTATGAAGAAATTGCTGGATCTTTACCTTTCCCAGGGTTTTTGAAATATCGAGTTTTTCTTCAAGGTATGCCTCAAAATTAGTTTTCAATTTTTCAATTTCTTCTTTATTGTAGATATCCTCCTTAAGCAATTGATTGGCATAGATCTCTCCCGGATTGGGATGTTTTATTATGGCATCGTATAGTGTTGGCTGAGTATACCGGGGCTCGTCTCCTTCATTATGGCCATATTTTCTATACGAAAGGATATCAATGAACACATCGGTGTAGAAATTCTGCCTGTATTCCATGGCAAGTTTCACCGTGTGTACCAGGGCTTCCACATCATCACCATTGACATGGAAAATAGGGCATTTGGTAACTTTGCCCACATCAGTACAATAGATGCTGCTTCTGGCATCGAGGTAGTTTGTGGTAAATCCGATCTGGTTGTTGATTACCATATGTATGGTACCACCAGTACGGTATCCGCTCAGATCCATCATCTGAGCTACTTCATAGACAACCCCCTGTCCGGCTATGGCGGCATCGCCATGGATGAGGATAGGGGCAACTTTCGTAAAATCTTTGTTGTATTTATGATCGATTCTTGCTCGTGCAATGCCCTGGATAACAGGAGAAACTGCTTCGAGATGCGCAGGATTGGGAGCAAGGTTTAAATCGATGGTATTTCCATTTTCCAACTCATACCGGTTTCCGTATCCCAGATGGTACTTAACATCTCCGAGAGGAATGGAATTGTCGTATTCTTCAGCAATGAATTCCTGGAATATGTTTTCATAAGGCTTTTTCAGAATATTGCCTAACACATTCAGCCGCCCCCGATGAGACATTCCTATTGTAAATTCGGAAATGCCCAGGTTGGACCCCGATTCAATGATGTAATGCAAGGCAGGAATTAAAGTTTCTGTACCTTCCAGTGAGAAACGCTTCTGACCAACAAATTTTTTATGGATGAATTGTTCAAAACCAGCGGCCTGGTTCAGCAAAATAAAAATTTTCTTTTTTTCACTCTTTGTAAATTCGGTACTGTTCTTACTCCCTTCTATTCTTTTTTGCACCCAGTCTATTTTTTCGGGTTTACGAATAAACATAAATTCAGAACCTATGGACTGGCAGTAGGTGGCATTAAGATGTGAGATAATGTCCTGCAATGTTGCAGGGCCGATACCTAATTCTTTTCCAGCCTGAAAGGTGGTGTTTAAATCCTTATCTGATAAGTCATAATTTTCAATATCGAGGGTTGGAGTATATTTTCTCCGGCTGCGTACAGGATTGGTTTTGGTAAACAAATGCCCTCTTTTTCGATATCCGTTAATCAGATTAATTACTTTAAACTCCTCATCAAGAATTGTATTTCTGTTATCTGCACTATCGGGATATGCAGCAAGCGCAAATTCATATCCTTTAAAAAACATTTTCCATGATGGATCCAGCTTTTCAGGATTATCCTTGTATTGCTGATACAATTTTTCAATCGATTCTATCTCATTGCTGCCAAGAAATGAAAGTTCATCCATGCTTTATTGGTGATTTGCTCAATTAACGGTTAAAATTAGTAAACTTTTATGTAGCCAACCTGAGTTCATAGTGTATTATTTGACTGTAAGATGAAGGTGTAACAAACTTAGGAGCAGATAGTTTTATCTCATCGCTTAAATTTCATCCAATGAAACAGTTTGGTGATTTATGTGGTTTCTTTATCTTTGCTGACTTTAAATAATACGAAGACAAATGAATATTGGCGTTTTACATGAAGCCGAATCGGAAAACCGGGTTGTTGTCACGCCCGAAATTGTTAAGTCACTGATCAATCTGAAGACAAAAGTTTTTGTTGAAAAAGAAGCAGGGATCAGGGCTACCATATCTGACGATCAGTATGTTGATGCGGGAGCTTCGATTTCCTCAGGCAAAGAAATTCTGAAAAATTCCGATCTGATCTTAAAGATCAATCCATTGACTAAAGATGAGATCAGCGGTTTAAAAAAAGGACAGGTAGTGGTGGCTGCTATGGACCCCTTTTTTAATAAGAATATGGTTCAAACATTGGCAAAGCAAGGAATTACTTCATTCAGTATGGAACTGGTACCAAGAATTTCTAGGGCTCAGGCTATGGATGTATTGTCTTCAATGGCCACTGTTGCAGGCTACAAAGCCGTTCTCGATGCCGCCATGCATTTGCCAAAATTCTTTCCCATGTTCATGTCGGCAGCCGGCACCATTAAACCTGCCAAGGTGCTTATACTTGGAGCCGGGGTTGCCGGATTGCAGGCCATAGCAATTGCACGAAAACTCGGAGCTGTGGTTGAAGTATTTGATGTGCGTGCTGCTGTGAAGGAGGAAGTGAAAAGTCTGGGTGGAAAATTCATCGAAGTGGAAGGAGCCCTTGAAGATAAAACTGCCGGAGGATATGCTGTGGAACAAACAGAAGAATTCAAAAAGAAACAGGCTACCCTCATTCACGATCATGCATTACTGTCTGACGTAATCATTTGCACCGCGCAAATACCAGGGAAGAAAGCTCCTCTTCTGATTCGTAAAGAAACAGTAAACGGAATGAAATCAGGATCGGTGATCATTGATCTGGCAGCCTCAACAGGAGGCAACTGCGAATTGACAAAAGACGGAGAGACAATAAAACACAACAACATAAGCATCATTGGTAATTCAGACTATCCTTCCGATATGCCTTATGATTCAAGTTCAATGTTTGGCAGGAATGTTCTCAACTTCATAAAACTTATGATAGACGAGGAGGGCAACCTGAATCTGAATTTTGAGGATGAGGTAGTAAAAAATACATGCCTTACGCATGATGGAGAAATTGTGAATGAGAGGGTTAAATCAGCAATGGAATCTTAGTAAAATCAAAAGTATGGAACAAGTATTACTTTATTTTAATGAAAACAAAGAAGCAATATTCATTATTGTTCTCTCTGTTTTTCTTGGCATTGAAGTTATATCCAATGTGCCTTCTGTTTTGCACACGCCGCTTATGTCAGGGGCTAATGCCATTAGTGGTGTAATCATTATCGGGGGGATCATTCTATTGGGGCATGCCGATCTGTCAAAATTTTCGCTGGAATTTGCGCTTGGGATCCTGGCTGTGTTATTTGGAACACTGAATGTTGCCGGCGGATTTGTTGTGACAGACCGAATGCTGCATATGTTCAAGAAAAAGAATTAGTTTGATCTAAAGAAGATTAAAGATATGCCTGAAAATACAATTGAATACGGACAAATTATACTGGATTTCAGCTACCTGCTGGCAGCCATCTTATTTGTTGTTGGCCTGAAATTATTAAGTAAACCTGAGTCGGCCAAGCGGGGCAATCTCTTTGCTGCTGCGGGGATGGTTCTGGCTATGATCACTACCCTTATTCTGCACAAAGATGCAAACGGAAATGGTATTGCGCTTCCAAATGCCATGGTAATTCTGGCTGTGATAACCGTAGGAACTATTATTGGGGCGGTTGTTGCACGCCGGGTGAAAATGACTGCCATGCCACAGCTTGTATCATTTTATAATGCAACAGGTGGTGCTGCATCTGCACTTGTAGCGCTGATGGAATATTCGAATCCGGAAAATACATCTACCCTGGTTACTTTATTGGGGTTAGTGATTGGCAGCATTGCCTTCAGTGGCAGTATGATTGCCTATGGAAAACTTGACGGATGGGTGAAAGACTGGATGTCTCCGCTCATGAAATACATCAACCTGTTTATGCTTGCTTTGGTGACGGCAACCATAGTCTATCTGATGGTAGCTGTAAATCCGATCATAAGCAAGGAAGTTATTATTTATATACTGTTCCTTGCAGCACTTGTTTATGGGGTGTTTTTTGTCATGCCCATTGGTGGAGCCGATATGCCTGTGGTCATTTCATTGCTGAATTCATTTACAGGTATTGCAGCAGCAATGGCAGGCTTCATATACAACAACCAGGCAATGATACTGGGAGGAATTCTTGTTGGTGCAGCAGGTACCATTCTAACCGTTCTGATGTGCAAAGCCATGAATCGTTCTCTCATAAATGTCATCATCGGTGCATTTGGAGGAGGTGGTGTCGTGAAAGGGGATAAAGAAATTGGCATAATCAAAGAAATATCGCTAAGCGATGCTTCAGTTCTTCTGAACTACACAAAAAAAGTGGTCATTGTTCCGGGTTATGGACTGGCAGCCGCACAGGCACAGCATGTTTGCAGTGAGTTGGATACCTTGCTGTCAGAACGGGGTGTGGAGGTGAAATATGCCATTCATCCTGTGGCAGGACGTATGCCCGGTCACATGAATGTATTGCTGGCCGAGGCAGATGTACCATATGAAAAGCTGGTGGAAATGGATCATATCAATCCTGATATGCCCAATACCGATGTAACGGTGGTCATCGGGGCCAACGATGTGGTGAATCCTGCAGCACTTGATGATCCGTCGAGCCCGATCTATGGTATGCCCATCATCAATGCGCATGAATCAAAGAATATCATTGTCATGAAGCGCGGGATGGGGAAAGGATATGCTGCTATAGAAAATTACCTGTTTTATAACGACAAAACCCGGATGCTATTTGGTAACGCAAAGGACAGCCTGCAGAAACTGGTTGCTGAGATAAAAAATTTATAAGAAAAACATACGCCTATTGTGAAAGAGGCTGTCTAAAAAGCCCGTTTTATTGTCATTCTGAGCGTAGTCGAAGAATTTATTTTATTGATATTCAACACATTTCGACTATGCTCAATGTGACAATTAATATATACATTACCTTTTTAGACAGCCTCTTTTTAATATGATAAATATCAGAAATTGCCTGAATCTGAGGTGATTTGTAGATCTTTAAATTCTTCCTGTCATGTAATCTGGTAGTTTTATGGAAATTCCAGGAATATTTTGTAACTTAACTAGAAGAAATACCGTTACATAGCTTGCAGATTAATTTATTTGAAAATGCGCAGAAGGAATTTTGGAATGAAGTATTACGGAACGATTTTTATTTTCTTTTTCTTTTTAAATTTTCAGTCATCGGCACAGGAAATTACCCTCGAGAATAATACCGGGATGTGGGATGAAGCAGAAAGTTGGGTAGGTGAGGATGACCCCAATATACCCTATAATGTAAATGGCGGAACAGTAACCATAAGAGGGTATATTACCAGCAATGATGAACTGGAATTCCTGAAAGGTACCCTGATCATCAATACAACCGATACCTTGGTTCTATATGGTGACCTCATTATTGGGAATAATGCGGATCTATCCATTGGAGAATCTTCAATGCTGATTGTTTTCGGCAATATGGAAGTGGCGAATAAAGTGGATATTGCCGCTAATGGTTCTCTGGTGGTTACCGGTGATCTAAATTTTTCGGGAAGCGGCAATCAGGGCAGTTTTACCAGCACTGAGGATCCGGCACAGGTATATGTAGGCGGAGATATATATCTTCCGGGCGGAAGTTATATAGAAAATTTTCCTGTTCTGGAATGTGGGACAGGTGATCATGAGCATACCGATTGCAATTACGGAGACCTTATTGATGCGGAAGACAGTCCTATCAGTGATTTCCTGGAATCGCTATGCACACCAACGCCTAATATTACATCCTTATCATCCACAAGCCCTGTCGCAGTTGGAGGTATCATTACATTAAGCAATAACTCCGATCCGGGAACAGGAGGAAACTGGCCGCTAACGTATTACTGGACCGGCCCTTCCGGGTAGGGTGTTCAAACATTTAAATTTATCCTATGCTGCATTTAGTATTTTCCT
>CAYQDZ010000098.1:0-11051 GCA_964416375.1 uncultured Bacteroidales bacterium | reverse complement strand
GCTTCCGACGCCTCGCATCTGCCCCAAACTTGATGCATGAATAATGCAGGTTAAGGATCCTGTCAATAAAAAAAGGAGGTTAAAAACCTCCTTTTTTGTTAACCCTAACCCATTTTTACCTATGAAAAGAATCAGAAACCTAATTAACCTAATATTTTGTTTTAATTTCTTGTATCAGAGTATATTATTTTATTTATTAGACGAAATAATTCAAGAAAAGTTGCCTTACCTGAATTATTTTTTTAAAAAATATGTTTTTATTTCTCATAAAACAAAAGTAGCTCTTGCTATAGTTAAGTTTTGATAAGGTTTGTTAAAGTTTGTTAAAGGTTTAATTTTAAAGAAGATGGCAATGTATCTTTGTTAAGCAATGAGCAGGAAGCTAATCATTATCGCATCAGTTTTTATGAGTGTTACACTCATTAGCCTTATTATTTTTCAATCTTTCTGGATTAATAATGCTTTTAAGGTTAAGGAAAAACATTTTGATCAACTGGTGCATAAAGCACTTTCTGAGGCAGCATTAAACATGGAGCGGAGTGAAGCTATGAATTTTATTTTTAGTGCAAGCCCTCCTGTGAATATGGATACTACATTTTATACTCCTTCGGAAGAATTCAATTTTGATACGGTGATCCATTATGAGATTGATACCGGTAATGAAGTGGTTATTTCTCAGAATTTCAGAATTTCTCATTCATCGGAAGAAGGACAGGTGAAAACTAATATTTCCTTATCAACAGCGAATAGCAATCAAAATGCTTCCGATTTTTTTATTGATCCAACATTTCAAAATAAGATCAGCAAGAGACAAGATCTGATTAACCAGATAATTTCCAGAATGTTTTCATTGTCTCCTGAAATAGAAGAAAGAATATCTCCGGAGTTAATACAATCCTCTCTTAATAAAGCATTTAAAAACAACGATATAAATATAAACTATGAATTTGCAGTGGCTGACCGGAGTAAAAATATTATCATGAGCTCTGATAAATTTAAACCGGATAAAAAATCCCGATTTTACAACATTCAGCTTTTTCCGGATGACTTTTTTGATAATTCAAATTACCTGAATGTATATTTCCCGACCAGGAGAAACTTCATCATTCGCTCTCTTGGATTTATGAGTGTATCCTCCTCAATATTAACAATCTTTCTCATCTTTACTTTCACATTTATCTTACATGTTATTTTAAAGCAAAAACGTCTTTCGGAAATGAAAAGTGATTTTGTAAACAATATGACCCACGAGCTAAAAACTCCTATATCAACAATATCTTTAGCCTCTCAGATGCTAAGTGATAACTCAATACCTGTTGAAGAAAAAAATTTCAATCGAATTTCTGACTTAATTCGGGAAGAAAGTAAAAGATTAGGTTACCAGGTTGAGAGAGTTCTTCAAATGGCGAAATTTGACCAGGGCAAACTAAATCTTCAATTCGTGGAAGTGAACGTGCATGAAATTATTGAATCTGTTATTACGAATTTTATGTTACAGGTTGACTCAAAACAAGGGATGCTCATACCGTCACTCCATGCAGATCATGATTTGGTAATAGCTGACCCGGTGCATATTACAAATGCATTTTCCAATTTATTGGACAATGCTGTGAAATATACTCCCGAGAAACCTGAGATTTTTATTGAAACCCGGAATGTGGATCAGAATATTCTTATTGTAGTAAGAGATAATGGTATTGGAATAAGCAAGGTCAATCAGCGCAGAATATTCGATAAATTTTTTCGTGTTTCTACCGGCAATGTGCATAATGTTAAAGGTTTTGGACTGGGCTTGAGCTATGTGAAGAGAATAGTTGAAGAACATCATGGAACCATTTCGGTTGAGTCAGAACAGGATGAAGGCACAGTTTTTAAAGTAAGTCTTCCTTTAAAGTTTAACTAATATGAATGAAATAAAGATCCTTCTTGCAGAGGACGATAAGAACCTCGGTTCCCTTTTACGGGAATATCTTATTGCAAAAAAGTACGAAACCGATTGGTGTCTAAATGGAGAAGAGGCATACAAAAAATTCGTTAAAAAGAATTACGATCTGTGTGTCCTTGATATTATGATGCCTGTAAAAGATGGTTATACACTTGCAAAAGAAATCAGGATGACAAATGCTGAAATTCCTATAATTTTTCTCACAGCAAAATCACAAAAAGAGGATGTGCTCGAAGGATTCAAAGCAGGTTGTGATGATTATATCACCAAACCTTTCAGCATGGAAGAACTGCTGTACAGAATTGAAGCAATATTGAGACGCACCAGCAAACACGGAAAATTTAATACTCAGAAAGAGTTTGTTGTCGGGAAGTATCATTTCGAAATTGACAAACAACATTTAACAATCAACGAAAAGACTATTAAATTAACCACAAAAGAATCGGAACTGCTCAGGCTATTGTGTTTGAATAAAAATTCTGTGTTGGAAAGAAATTTTGCCCTGAAATCAATTTGGATTGACGATAATTATTTCAACGCTCGAAGCATGGATGTTTATATAGCCAAGCTGAGAAAATATCTGAAAGAGGATCCCTCAGTTGAAATAATTAACATTCATGGTAAGGGATTTAAACTACTTGACTGATGTATTGAAGTTGGATAAGGAATCGATTAATTTATTAACTATTGCGTGTTAATAAGAAAAATAGACAGGCTGCTATTTTCAAGGAAATCCTGCTATATTTGGTACCAGAAAAACGTAAACTTACACTCATGTTTTCAGTAGAGTATTATAATCGTGTAGTAATCATTACAGCTTACAATATTCGTCGAATAAACACAATTTATATTGAGAAATTACGCAAGCTTATTCTGCAATCAATGAAGCAGTCTTGCAAAAAAATAATTATCAATATGGTAGGTGTTCGGTTAATTAATCCGGGCGCGATTGAAACCCTTAAACTTCTCAGTGGTATTGCGGGCAATATTGGCATTAAACTGGTTTTGATTAATGTTGATGCTGAACTTCAGAATCAGATTTCTACCTATGATGATAAAAAGTTAATTGGTATTTGCACTCTCATGGAAATTAGTGAGCTCGCAAGTTTTTCAGGTTAAAATTCACTCTGATTTTAGAAATCAAACTCCGGTTTTTTATTCCGGTCTCTAGCTTCTGCGAATTCAGTTTGTGTAAAACCCGGGATGATAAAATTCTGCCGGGTTGTTTTCAAACAGATAGAATTGAAAGATTCTCCCGCTACTTTATTTTTCACGCAGATTTTCCAAACCATTCACATTTATGAATTTATTGACCCAATATACATTTACATTTTTAAGGTTGCTTAGAAATATTTATTTTTATGCCTGCAAATTGTCATCAACTCTTAAACAAGAATAGATATGTCAGGACATAGTAAATGGTCAACTATAAAAAGAAGGAAGGGTGCAATCGATGCTAAAAAAGGAAAGGTTTTTTCCCGTATTGTGAAAGAAATTTCTATTGCTGTAAAGGAAGGGGGCGCTGATTTCGAATTAAATCCCCGTTTGCGTATGGCTTTGCAAAATGCAAAAGGAGCTAATATGCCAAAGGATAATATCGAACGAGCCATAAGCAAAGCAGATAAAGATGGGGCAAACTTGCAGGAAGTTAGTTTCGAAGGCTATGCTCCACACGGAGTAGCTGTTTTTATTGAATGCCTGACAGACAATAATCAAAGAACAGTGAGTATGGTAAGGGCAATATTTAATAAAAAAAACGGAAACCTTGGAACCAATGGATCCCTGAGTTTTATTTTCGATCGTAAAGGAGTTTTTACCATCAAAAATGCAAATATTGACCCCGAAGAATTCCAAATGGAAATTATTGATGCAGGCGTGGAAGAGTTTGAGATAGAAGATGATGTTTTCATCATTACAACGGCCATGGAAGATTTTGGGAATGTACAGAAAAAACTTGATGAAATGACTATTGAGGTTGAAAATGCAGAATTACAAAGAATCCCTAATGACACAAAAGCCCTTTCAACTGCTGATGCTAAAAAAGTTCTTAGTACGATTGAAGAATTCGAGGAGATCGATGAAGTGCAAAACGTATACCATAATCTTGAACTTACAGAAGAAGTAATGGCTGCTATGGAATAAAAAATCTTATGCATAAAGTATTGATAATCAAAGCATTACGTAATGCAATAAATTTATTTTTTATTCTTTGTTTTTGAAAACTGATTTTTATCAATAAATTTGTGCCTCATTACATAAAATATGAGATTTAATATATCTATACTTCGTATCATTCTCTTGCTTGGTATTCTAAAAATACCGATTTGAGGATGGTGTGTTTATAGGTGAAAAACATAAGAGGGCCATTCTCAATACGAGGATGGCTTTCGCTTTTAATAAAACATAGAGTATGGGACGATATCCTGGAGAATTATTGAAAATATTTGATACTTTGCTACCCCTGTTAGGGGGGAATCAATTAAATCGGCACAAAACATAAGCTATTGCCATTGGAATATAATATGTTAAAATATACTTGCAAAGTACAATCTAATAATGAATGTCAATTATGAATGAAAAATTATACATATTCGATACAACACTTCGCGATGGGGAACAGGTCCCGGGTTGTCAGTTGAACACACTGGAAAAAATTGAAGTTGCCAAAGCTCTTGAAGTGCTTGGAGTAGACATTATCGAAGCAGGATTCCCCGTATCAAGTCCGGGCGATTTCAATTCGGTAGTTGAAATATCAAAAGCAGTTAAAAAGCCTGTTATCTGTGCTCTTACGCGGGCCATACAAAAAGATATTGAAGTTGCTGCCGACTCCTTAAAATATGCAAAGAAAAAAAGAATTCATACGGGAATAGGAACATCCTTTTACCACATCAAATACAAACTTAACTCCAACGAAGAGGAAATCCTGGAACGTGCTGTTGAAGCAGTAAAATATGCCAAGAAATTTGTTGAAGATGTTGAGTTTTACGCTGAAGATGCCGGACGTACAGAGAATGAATATTTGGCTCGTGTCATTGAAGCAGTTGTAGCTGCAGGTGCTACTGTATTAAATATTCCTGATACTACCGGTTATTGTCTTCCTCAGGAGTTTGGGGAAAAGATCCGCTATTTAAAGGAGAATGTCAAAAACATTGATAAGGCAATTATTTCAACCCATTGTCACAATGATCTGGGCATGGCTACTGCAAATACTATGGCAGGAATTATGAATGGAGCGAGGCAGGCAGAAGTAACTATCAATGGTATTGGAGAGCGTGCCGGCAATACATCATTGGAGGAAGTAGTGATGATACTAAAAAGCAGAAAGCATATTGGAATTGAAACAGGGATTCATTCCAGGAGCATATACAAAACGAGTCGTTTAGTTTCTTCTCTGATGAACATGCCTGTCCAGTCGAATAAAGCTATTGTTGGCAGAAATGCCTTTGCACATTCCTCAGGAATACACCAGGATGGAGTATTGAAGAGGCGTGAAAACTATGAAATTATTGATCCTGCTGATGTTGGAATTAATGAATCGAGTATATCTCTCACGGCCAGAAGTGGAAGAGCTGCATTGAAACACAGGTTAAGTTTACTGGGTTTTAATATGAAGTCGAAGGAATTGGATGAGGTATATGAGAAATTTCTTATTGTGGCAGATAGGAAAAAAGATATTCAGGACGAAGATCTGATCATATTGGTTGGAAGGAAAGATAACGGTGAAAATGGGAAAATAAAATTGGAACATTTGCAGGTACTCGCAGGTAAATCAACCATACCCATGGCTACTGTTACCTTAAATATAGGTGGAGAATTATTTACTGCAACGGAATCGGGGAATGGGCCTGTCGACGCAGCCATAAGAGCAGTGAAAAGCCTGATACGTCATAAGGTTCGTCTTGAAGAATACCTTGTACAGGCTATTACACGCGGGTCAAACGACCTGGGGAAAGTGCATATACAAATTGAAAACAGAGGTTCGATTTATTATGGCTTTTCCGGTCATACGGATATTATTACGGCTTCGGTTGAAGCTTTTATTGATGCAGTAAATAAGATTGTATAATTGTAAAATTTCAGAAAGTGGGAAAAACATTGTTTGATAAAGTATGGGACTCGCATGTGGTTACGCAAATTGAAGGTGGTCCCAGTGTTGTATATATCGACAGACATCTGATCCATGAAGTGACCAGCCCTCAGGCATTTGCCGGGCTCGATCGCAGAGGTATAAAAGTCTTCCGTCCACAAAATACGGTGGCAACCCCTGATCATAATGTTCCTACCGTGAATCAGAACATGCCAATTCAGGACATGCTTTCACGTACTCAGGTTGATAAATTGAAAGATAATACTCAGAAGCATGGAATCAATCATTATGGTTTAAATCATCCTTTCCAGGGTATTGTTCATGTTATTGGTCCTGAATTGGGACTTACACAACCCGGCATGACCATTGTATGTGGTGATTCGCATACTTCAACTCATGGAGCATTCGGCAGTGTTGCATTTGGCATTGGAACCAGTGAAGTCGAAATGGTTCTGGCTTCACAATGCATTTTGCAACCGAAACCAAAAAAAATGCGCATAAGTGTTGATGGAGAATTAAAACCAGGAGTTACTGCCAAGGATATCATATTGTTTATAATTTCCAAAGTATCTACTAGTGGAGGCACGGGATATTTTGTTGAATTTTCAGGCTCTGTAATTCATAGCCTGAGTATGGAAGGGCGTATGACCGTTTGCAACATGAGCATTGAAATGGGTGCCCGTGGTGGCCACATTGCTCCTGATGAAAAAACTTTTGAATATATGAAAGGAAGAGAATTTTCTCCTAAGGGAGAAGAATGGGAGAAAAAACTTAGCTACTGGAAGACACTGAAATCTGATGATGATGCAGTTTTTGATTTGGAACTAAAATACAATGCTGCAGATATAGAACCTATGATCACCTATGGAACAAATCCCGGTATGGGCGTGGGCATTACGGATTCAATTCCTGTCATGGCTTCGATTGAAGAAAGTGCCAGAACAAGCTTTCAGAAATCACTCAAATACATGGATTTTGAAGCCGGGACTTCCATGATAGGAAAAAAAGTGAATTACGTCTTTGTGGGAAGTTGTACAAATGGCCGCATCGAAGACCTTCGGGAATTTACAGAATTTGTGAAGGGCAAAAAAAAGGCAGAAAATGTGGTTGTCTGGATTGTTCCCGGTTCGCGACAGGTTGAGAAACAGGCAATTCAAGAGGGAATTGATAAAAAGCTTGAAGAAGCAGGTTTTGTGTTGCGTCAGCCAGGTTGTTCTGCATGCCTGGCCATGAATGACGACAAGGTACCTGAAGGCAACTATTCGGTTTCTACAACCAACAGAAATTTTGAAGGACGTCAGGGACCCGGTGCCCGTACAATGTTAGCCAGTCCGCTTACAGCAGCAGCTGCTGCTATTACGGGGAAAGTTACGGATCCCAGAGATTTTTTTTAGGATGTTAAATTTGAAAAAAGTAAATTATGCCAATAGATAAATTTGTAACCATACGGTCAGGTTGTGTTCCGCTACCTGTTGAGAATATAGATACGGACCAGGTAATTCCTGCACGATTTCTGAAGGCCACAACCCGTGAAGGATTTGGTGATAATCTGTTTCGCGACTGGCGATACGATAAAAAAGGTCAAGCCATTAAGGACTTTGTTCTTAACAATACCTCTTATGGAGGTCAGATCCTGGTAGGTGGAAAAAATTTCGGAAGCGGCTCAAGTCGTGAACATGCTGCCTGGGCCATTTACGATCACGGCTTTAAAGTAGTTGTATCAAGTTTTTTCGCTGATATTTTTAAAGGCAATGCATTAAATAACGGACTTCTTCCGGTGCAGGTTTCCCCGGGCTTTCTGGACAAAATTTTTAAAGCCATTGAAAAAGATTCAAATACTGAAATGGAAGTGAACCTGGAGGAGCAAAAGATCACAATGCTTGCAAGTGATGAATCGGAAAGTTTTGAAATCAATTCATACAAAAAGAAATGTCTTTTAAATGGATATGACGATATAGATTATTTGCTTAGTATAAAAAGCAGAATTGAGGCTTTTGAAGCGGAAATGAACAATTAAATATACATCTCAAAGCAGAAAGACTGCGACCTGTTTTTAATTAAAGAATAGTTACAGATCAGGAGGATTGAATATGAATGTTTCAATAATGGATACCACACTCCGGGATGGGGAACAAACCTGCGGAGTTTCCTTTACTTTCGATGAGAAGCTTAGTATGGCGAAGTTGCTCCTTGAGGACTTAAAAGTTGACCGGCTTGAAATTGCTTCTGCCAGAGTATCTGAAGGAGAACTTACTGCAGTTAAGAAGATTGCCAGATGGGCTGAAGAACACAATTATCTGGAAAAAATTGAGGTGTTAGGATTAGTGGATGGAAAAACTTCCGTCGATTGGATTGTAGGAGCCGGATGCAAAGTCATTAACCTCTTAACCAAAGGATCGCATAAGCATGTAACCCAGCAGCTGCAAAAATCTCCGGACGAACATATTGCCGATATCATAGAAGTGATAGATTATGCTGTAAGCAAGAATATCCGCGTAAATGTATATCTGGAAGATTGGTCGAATGGTATGAGAAATTCGCCTGAATACCTTTACAGCATGATCGATAAATTAAGTGATCAGCCCATCGACAGGTTTATGCTTCCTGATACTCTTGGGATCTTAAATCCTGATGAAACTTATGCTTTTTGCAAACAAACTCTTGTGAATTACCCTGACTTGAATTTTGATTTTCATCCGCATAACGATTATGATCTGGCTACAGCAAACGTATATGCTGCATTAAAAGCCGGAATAAGGTGTATACATACAACAGTGAATGGTTTGGGAGAGAGGGCCGGAAATGTCCCGTTATCAAGTGTAATTGCTGTTGTGAAGGATCATTTTGGATACAAAATGACAGTGGATGAATCGAAACTTAATCTTGTAAGCAAAATAGTAGAGACTTTTTCCGGGATTCGTATACCACCAAACAAGCCTCTTATTGGCGATCATGTTTTCACACAAACAAGTGGTGTGCATGCCGATGGAGATAAAAAAAACAATTTGTATTTCAACGATCTCCTGCCTGAGAGATTTGGGCGAAAAAGAAGTTATGCATTAGGTAAAACTTCGGGGAAGGCAAACATTGCTAAAAATCTTGAGAATCTCGGAATCGAGCTTGATCCGGGATCAATGAAAAAAGTAACCAAAAAAATAATTGAACTGGGAGATAAGAAGGAAATGGTTACACAAGAGGATCTTCCTTATATTATTTCTGATGTTATTCGCAGTAAATCCATTGAGGAAAGAATAAAGGTTCTGAATTTCTCTTTGTCAACTGCTAAGGGTTTAAGACCTTCTGCAAGCCTGAAAATTAAACTTGACGGAAAAGATTATGAAGAAAACTCCATTGGCGATGGTCAATACGATGCGTTTATGAAAGCCTTAAAAAAAATCTATAAGAAGTTAAATAAGGACATGCCCAGGCTTTTGGACTACAATGTTTCCATTCCTCCCGGAGGCAAAACCGATGCTTTAGTTCAGGCTGTTATAACCTGGGTTCTTGGAAAGAAAGAGTTTAAAACCCGTGGACTGGATTCAGATCAGACCGTTGCCGCTATTATTGCCACGATCAAGATGCTGAACATCATTGAAGGCTTTAAAAAAGTATAAAACTAAAGTTACCATCTTTATATTTTAAGAATTTATAGTATTATTGCGCTTCGAAAAATTAATGTTCCGCCGATATAAATCTTTTTTATTATGAGTAAAACATACAATATTGCAGTAATTCCAGGTGATGGCACTGGTCCGGAAGTAGTAATTGAAGGAAAAAAGGTACTTTCAACCGCTGCTGATAAGTTCGGATTTAAGTTGAATTTTGAAGAATTTGACTATGGCGGAGACCGCTATTTAAGAACCGGAGAAGTACTGCCGGATTCCGCTTCGGAAGAGATGAAAAAATTCGATTCCATTTTTCTTGGCGCCATTGGTCATCCCGATGTGAAACCGGGAATTTTAGAGAAAGGAATTTTATTGCGTCTGCGTTTTGAACTGGATCAGTACATTAACTTACGACCGGTTAAATTGTATCCCGGTGTACCTACTCCTCTCAAAGACAAAGGGCCTGAGCATATTGATTATGTAGTTGTCAGAGAAAATACAGGAGGCTTGTATACAGGTATTGGTGGTTTTACTATGAAAGGAACTCCTGATGAGGTAGCAATACAAAGTATGGTATACAATCGCATGCAGGTGGAGAGATGTTTGAGGTATGCTTTTGATTATACCAAAAAAAGGAACAAACGGAATACCCTGGCGCTTAGCGGGAAAACCAATGTTCTTACTTATGTATATGATTTGTGGGAAAGGGCATTTCATGAAATAGGAGACAAGGACTATAAGAATATTTCCCGCGAATACTATCATGTGGATGCAACCTGCATGTGGATGGTTAAAAATCCGGAATGGTTTGATGTGATAGTAACCGGCAATATGTTTGGTGATATAATTACTGATTTGGGTGCTATCACTCAGGGTGGTATGGGTATTGCTGCAGGGGGAAACATTAATCCTGAAGGCGTTTCTATGTTTGAACCCATTGGCGGATCAGCTCCCAAATATACAGGCAAGAACATTATTAATCCTTTAGCTGCCATCGCATCGGGTGCCATGATGCTTGATCATTTGGGTGAAGAAAAGGCTGCGCTGGCGATTGAGAATGCAACCATGGATGTTACTGCCAACAAACTTAAGGATATGGGCGCAGGCAGAATGGGCTATTCGACTACGGAAGTTGGTGACCTGGTTGCGGAAAGAATATAAAGTATCTGCAGCAATGCTTCTCGATTCTTTGAACCTGAAAAGGGAATCAACTCAGGTATGTGCAGCTGTGGATGCTTCATTAAATGAAGGAATGGTCACAGAAGATATTGATAAGGATAAATCTGCAGGTACATCAGAATTGGGGGATTGGCTGGCAGAATGGATTCTTAAGCAACCGAATTCTTAATTAATAATGAATAATTAACGTGAGTTCGATATAATGTAAATGTTGTATGCTATTGATTTTTAATTA
>CAYQDZ010000097.1:9095-11201 GCA_964416375.1 uncultured Bacteroidales bacterium | reverse complement strand
GCAAAGCCCATTTTGCTGATGCGCTTCCAATGAACATATTGATGGTTCCTGAAAGCAAAACAAACAATATCAACAAAGGAATCAGACCAATGTTCAGGCTTGTGAGAAACCCTGCCCCCTTAACGGCAAAAATAATTCCCAGGTTGCTCCACTTAAAATAAGCAATAAACTGTGCTGCAAAAAATGCCAGTACAAGGTAACCTGCAATTTTTCCCATGGCATTTTCCATTCCCTTCATAACCTCTGCATCCGTCCTGAATTTTCCTGAAACCAATCCGTAGACCGCACCACACACAGCACCAACAATAAATATAAAGGCTACTACTCCTTTTATCACCGGAGAATTCAACAAGCCGTTGCCTTCACCCCTTAAAATGCCGTTGTTGGGAATCAGACCTACCAGGACAAGAACTATCATGAAAAGAAGAGTAATTCCTGCAGCACGTAAAGCCCTTCTTTCTTTGGGATTAAGCTTCTCAATTTTGTTCTCTTCCGTAACAGGATGAATGCTGGTATAACGTGGCTCTGTTATTTTTTCTGTAATAAAAGTTCCTACAGCTGCAATGAAAAATGTAGATACTACCATGAAATAATAATTTGCTGTAGGATTCACCGTATAGTTAATGTCTATTATCTGAGCTGCTTCTTCCGATAATCCGGACAAGAGGGGATCGATGGTCCCCAAAGCAAGATTTGCACTGAATCCGCCTGATACACCTGCAAAAGCAGCAGCCATACCTACAATCGGATTTCTGCGAAAAGCAATGAATATCAAAGCAGCCAGTGGTATTAGTAATACATAGCCAACATCGCTGGCAACATTGGTGAGTATACCTGTAAATACAATGACAAAAGTTAAAATCCTCTTTGGTGCTGACATTACAAGCAGCCTCACCAGGGCAGAAATAAGTCCGCTCTCTTCAGCAACTCCAATACCCAGCATGGCCACAACAACAACACCCAGGGGAGCAAATCCGGTGAAATTAGAGACCATTTCAGTGATGATCAAGTGCAATCCTTCCCTTGACAACAGATTAACAGGTTCAATCAATGCTCCGGTGGCCGGATGAATCGTATCCCAATGGAACAGGAAGGCTACCAATGAAGCAATGGGTACCAGCAATGCAAAAATCAGAAAAAGTGTAGCAGGATGCGGAAGTTTGTTTCCGGCTATTTCGATGAAATCAAGAGATCTGTAAAAAAGTCTGTTGAGGATTTTCTTCATAATTACAATCTCACTCAATCCTTGTGCTTATCATTTATTTGGGTGAAAATAGGCATGTTTATTGAAAAAAACATAAGAAATTCAAATGATTAGAAAGTTTGTGAATGACATGGTGTAATAAACAAACGAATTCAGGTAGTGTTTAAAATGAAAAGGAAGGTGTAATACTGGTGGTGAAACAGGAATTACTGAGGCTGCGAAGATTCTTTTTCAAGCTTCTTCTCACGTGTTCTTCTGTCAGCCTCATTCAATTGATTTATTTTCTTTTGGTATTTGAGATTCTGTTTTTCAAGTTTCTGTTGAGTCTTTGATCTGTTGATTTCGGCTTTACGATTGTATTTCGCTATCTGAGTACTTGCGTTATCGATTTCTTTTTGTTTTGTTAGCATTTCTTTACTCTGAATCCTTTTCATTTTCTGATTATAACTTTTAATTTGCCTGCTTTCATTCATCCTGATTCTTTCTTGTTTTGCTAACTGTTTTTCCCTGATTCTAAGCTCTCTGTTATTCAACTTCGCTATATCTCTTTTGTAATTTGACTGCTCATCCATACGTTTTTCTATATCGGACTGCTGGTTGATTAAGACTTTTTCATTGGACTTCCGTATTTCTGCGCTGATCTTCTCATCTTCACGCTGCGATTCTGCAAATTCCTTTTCATTTACTTGCTTTAGCTTTTCGTTTTCCCTTGCAATCTCATCGCTCAGCTTTTCCCGTTCTTTCATTCTTTGTTCCTGTTCACGGGCTATTCGTTCAGATTCCTTTTTATTCAGCTTTGCCAGTTCCCTGTTGTATTTCGAGTCGGCATCGGTTATCTCCCCGTGCCGTGCCTCCTGCTCTGCCAGTACCTGCTGGTTGTGCTTCTGTATTTCTGCGCTGAC
>CAYQDZ010000097.1:0-8995 GCA_964416375.1 uncultured Bacteroidales bacterium | reverse complement strand
GTGCCTCCTGCTCTGCCAGTACCTGCTGGTTGTGCTTCTGTATTTCTGCGCTGACCTTCTCATCCTCACGTTGCGATTCTACAAAAACACTTTCAGATAATTCTCTTTGTTTTTCGTTGTTTTTTCGTATTTCAGCGGAGTATTTTTCTTGCTCTTTTCTTTTTTTCTCTTCCATGCTCTCTATACGCTGAGCCTCTTTCCTGTACAGTTTATCGAGCTTTTTGTTGTATTTCGAGTCGGCATTGGTTATCTCCTCACGCCTTGCCTGTTGTTCTGCCAGCACCTGTTCATTATTCTTTTGTATTTCTGCACTATTTTTTTCGTCTTCTTTGTATTGATCCTTTACCCCCTTCTGCTTATCACCCAGAATAGCTTCATTTTCCCTTGAAATTTCGTTGGATAAATGTTCAGCCAATCTTTCTGCATCCTTGTTCTTTTTTTCCTGTTCTGCCAGGGATTTTTCTACTGCTTTAGCGGATTTTTTTGCTGCCCTGATCTCTGCCCTTTCTATTTGCCTTTTTTCTTTCTTAACCACTCTTTGTTCTCTATTCCTGTCCATGTTGGCAGACATTCTTACGAATTTTTGCTCAATTCTTTTGTGCAAGGGTATTTTCACCTTATCAATACTATAATCCGTTCTTTTTTGTGTTTTATATGTTTTTTTTGAACGCGAATCATTGCCTGAATTATCTTGCGCATAACAATCTGTTGCCACAAATGAAATAAACACAACAGCCCATATCAGTATAATTCTGGATAACATAAAAACAGTGTTTTCAGGCTTTTACGCGATAATATACAAATGGTTCTAACAATCAGGAAATTACTTGATCCGAAATTTGTTTCATTCAGTTTAACAATCGATGCAGACTACACTGTATCCCGTTTCAATTCAAATACAGTAACCTCCGGCATGAAACCTACCCTTCCGGGAAATCCGATATACCCTATTCCCACATTCACATACAGAAATTGTGAATTCTCTTTGTACAAGCCACTCCAACGAGGATATTTCCATTTTACAGGACTCCATTTTATTCCGGGAATATTAATGCCAAATTGCATTCCGTGTGTATGACCGGAAAGCGTAAGATCTACATCAGTTTTTTTTACGACTTCGGCATCCCAATGAGAGGGATCGTGTGACATTAAGACTTTGAATGATACAGAACGAATATTACTCAGTGCTTTCACGAGATCTCCGTATTGAGGAAAGGGAGGCAAACCCCAGTTTTCCACTCCTCCAATGCCTATCTTTTCACCATCTTTTTCAAGAACCACAGAATCGTTACGTAAAAGCCGGAAACCGGCCTGCTCTTGAAAATCGTATAGTCTTTGCATATTTTCTGTATGCTCTTCTTCACTCTTCCAGGATACATATTCTCCATAGTCATGATTGCCCAGAATGGAATATACACCATGTTCTGCACTTATTTTCTTCAGGATGGGAATAAATTCCTTTACTTCTTCAGCCACATTGTTCACAATATCACCTGTAAACAGAATCAAATCTGCATTTTGCCGGTTGATTAATTGCACTGCCTCTTCAACCTTTTTCGAATAACCATGAAAACTTCCGATGTGCCAATCGGAGATCTGGAGAATTTTAAAGCCATCGAATGCTTTTGGTAAATGTTTAAAATTCAACTTAATATCTTTCACCTGATAATTGAACCTACCCCTTACAATTCCATGAATTACAGATAGAAAAGGAATGGCAGCAACTACAATACCAACTTTTGAGAGAAATTCCGTTCTTGACATGGCCATTCCCCTTGTGGCAGCATGAGTTTCAGGTGCACTTAGCTTGTTCACTATCCAGCCAATAAACCGAACCAGATCATTGCTTAATTGAAAGGCTATGAAGACCAGTTTAGGTATATAGAAGAGGACAAACATTCCCATAAGAAAATACCAGATCCGAAACTTACTTGTTGTAAGCACTTCACGCAGTTTAAAACTCATAAAAACGGTGAGAATCAGAATAATAAAAGGCACGGCCCAGAAGGTAATATGAATTCCCTTTTGTATCCAAAATGGCAAATCTGAGATCAGAATTTTAATTCCCCTGAAGGAATACAAATCAATGGTCATGATAAATACAACCAAAATGATGATAAATAGAAACGGACTACTTCGCATAAAAGCTATTGGTTTTTATTTGCATGAAAATTTTCAATGAAAGAATTAAATTTAAATGTATAAATTATTAACAACCAGTAAAAATTGAATAGTAAATTAATACCATAGATATAGGTTTGATTTTGCATTTCAACAAGTTGAATCTTAATTTTCTTAATTCTCTTTTTCCGGTAATGATAATACTTCTTTCACAATCAGAAAGGATATAGCTTAAACAAGCCAACTGATTCAATTGTTTTGCAGTTTTTTTTCATACCACTGCTTATCCCTGCTAATGCCTGTCTCATTAAGTTACATTATCTTAATATTAACTTAATGACTAGATTACATTGCTATTGTATTTTTACATTACAGGAAATCAGTCCTCATGATGAAAGCAACAGCAGACATACATGTGAAAATAACAGATTCTATTTCACAGGAAATAGAAAGTGCTGTTGAGCTTACATTGTCCCAACCAAAGGCACATGAAATACATGTTCATGAATTCCGTAAAAAGATAAAACGTATTCGTGCTATCCTGCGCCTGATCAGATCATCAATGAATGAAAGTGTTTTCTACAATCTGGATAATAAACTGAACCTGGCATGTAACTCTTTATCGAAGCAGCGCGATGCAACAGTGAATTTAAGATCGCTTTTGAACCTGGATTCGATATCAATAGAAAAATTGCCAAGAGAAATTCAATTCAATGCCCTGACTGAATTGAAAAATCAATACAAATGGACATACCATAATACGGAAGGTATCCTAACCAGAAAATTAGAAGGAGTTCTGTTTCAATTGCATGAATTTCGAAGTACATTACAATCAATAGCTCTGGCAAATGAAACCCCGGATCAATTGTTCAGTGCACTCATTAAAAGTTACAGTAAAGCAGGCCGTCTCTACTACGATTCCTGCTTTTCGCTGGAAAAGGAAGTCATCCATAAATGGAGAAAATACAATAAGTATCTTCTTCTCCAATTGAAATATTTTCCCCTGGAGATCCATCCGCAAGATAAAATTATGAATCAGCTACATGTCCTTACCGAAATCTTGGGAACGGATCATGATTATGCTGAACTGGAGGACAATTTGTCCAGGAATTTAATATTCAGAGCAGAAGAATTGCAAACACTCCACCGGATCATTGATAACCTGAGATTAAAACTTCAAAAAAAAGCGTTCGATATAGGCAAAAAAATCTATTCTAAACCCATTGATATTTTTTCTACAGAGCTGTCGGCTGTATAATTCAGCTATTTATCTCCGCCTTTGAATAATGCAGTTGTTTTCGTATATTTAGTATGAAAACACCAAAGAAATCGCATTATGAAACGAATATTTACTGTTTTGGTATTGGCATGCATGGTAACGGGTATGCATGCACAAATGACGGATGTTCTTTTGCCATCGGAGATGGAGAGAGAAAAAATCATACACCACAAGGGCTTTTCACTCTCTTACAATACAAGCTACCTGATGCCATCATGGGTCGCATACAAAGTAACGAAAGCACAGGTAGACATGAACGATCAGGTAAAAGGAAAATATGTTTCTGATCCTATGATCACGGTCAGATCGGCCAGCAAAAAAGATTATAAGCATGCCGGGTACCTTATGTCTCAGTTTGTTAGCTACCTGGATGTTAAACAAATTCCCGGTGCCCTTGAAGAAACTTTCTACCTCAGTAATATTTCTCCGGTAAAGCTGGCTTATTACAATCATATCTGGCTCACGACCGAAAAAATGATTCGCTTATGGACAACAGGGACAGACGGTCTTTACGTTGTTTGTGGTCCCATTTTAACCGATGCTCCTTTCCCAACCATTGGCGATAACAACGTGAGTGTGCCAAAACGTTTCTACAAAGCAGTATACGACCCTGCCAATCAAAAAGCCATTGGTTTTATTTTTAAGAATGGGACCTCTTCCGGTAGCATTAAATCGTATGCTGTCTCCATCGACGAAATAGAAAAAGAAACCGGTATTGACCTGTTTCCAACTCTCGACGACGAGGTGGAAAAGAAAATTGAAGGCAATATCAATCCCGACAATTGGGATTTTGAAGTCCTCGATTAAAAGAATTTACTGACTGTGCGGTTACAGGTTTGGGAGTTAAATCAACTTCCTTTCCCGAAAACATCTAAACACAATCATATTTTATTCTCTTGCTGTTTTCGTAATGTTCTTCTCCATTCACTGGCCCTGGAAAAATCTGGGCGGAGAATGGTTTTGATCATGGTACATACGAACAAACAAATAACTTTAGCTGTTAAATGATAACAAATTGAATGACTTTTCGTACATTCATTCTGACCAAGTTTCTATTTATTCTTTAACCTAAAAGAATTTTTATATGAGATCTTCTTATTTAAATTTTTTGCTGTTTACATGCCTGTTTTCTCTTGCTGCCGGCAAATCATACAGTCAATTCCCTGAATTTAAGTATTACGAGATTGGCCATACCGATCAGATGATGCTGGGACAGTCTTCATTGTCCGATCTGGACAGTGATGGTGACCAGGATCTTATCATTGGAGCAAGTGGCAGTACGATCTGGTGGTTTGAATACATCGATGCCGAAAAATGGGAAATGCATGTATTGGGAGATAATGCATTAACCGATAAAGGGGGTACAGCTTTTGATGTTGACGGCGATGGAAAAATTGATCAGGTTTCCGGTGGTAGCTGGTACAGAAATCCGGGCAACAACAAAGACGTATGGGAACGTTTTGAAAATGGGGCAATATACGCGTATGACAATATGCATGGAGATTTTAATCAGGATGGAGTAAATGAATTGATATCCGTCAGTCCACAGGATGGTTCGTATCTTTATTTCATAGGACCAAATCCTGAAAAAAAGTGGAAAAAAATAAAGCTTGGTGACGGGGTTCCGGGAGGCATTGTTCCAAATGGTGTTGGTGACCTGGATGGTGACGGAGATAATGATATTGTGAGAAGCGATATATGGTACGATAACCTGAATGGTGATGGATCAAAGTGGTCCGTCCACCGCACAATAGGCTACATTGAAAGTCAGGGTGCGTTTGCGCGTTCATCAAGGGTCTATGTTATAGATATGGATGGAGACGGCGATGTTGACTTGGTACAAAGTGAATCAAACAATGAGGATGGAAGGGTAATCTGGCATGAAAACAAGGATGGAAAAGGACTTAACTGGTATACTCACCCGGTGGCCTCCGAACTGGAACAGGATATGCATTCACTCTGTGTGGCAGATTTCGACAACGATGGCGATCTGGATATCCTTTCGGGTGGCGGACCCATGACCAGTAATCTGTATAAACGTACCTACATCTTTGAAAATATGGAAGGCGAAGGGGAAAAGTGGGAAGATCATGAAGTATTATTCAAAATGGAATGCACCGATGCCGTTGCAGCTGATGTTGACGGTGACGGAGATATTGATGTTTGTGGAAAAACCTGGAAAGACGATACAGTATACTATTTGCGGAACATGCTTATGGAGTCGAAATAAGGTATCAAAATAAATTCTACAGAGCGGGTATTTATAAATTCACAGTATAAATATCCGTTTTTTATTTGCAGGCGGGCATAGTACAATAAAATTTCCTTTTTTTGCAGGCGTAAATAAAACGATTATGATATACAAAATCAAAATCCTCGCCCTGCTCCTTATTTTACTGAAGTCTTCAGATGTGCTCATTGCCCAGAAAAAATTGAAATCACCGGAGCAACTAGCTAAATCAAAGGTATACACTTCACTTGACGAGGCTAAGCTGAACAAAAAGAGAGTCTATGTACTCAATCTCGACAATCAAAAATTGAATTCTGTTCCTGAAGACATTACCAAATTCAGAAATATTCAGGAACTCTATCTCCGGAACAACAATATAGCTTTTCTTCCCGACTGGTTGTTTGAACTTACCAACCTGCAAAAGCTGATGCTGGGAGAAAACTCAATTCAGGCCCTTCAGTCCCGGATAGCAGATCTGAATCACCTGGAAGAGCTTGATCTGTTTGATAATAAACTTGTAAGTCTTCCTCCTGAAATAGGACAGCTTGAGGAGGTGGTTAAAATAGACCTGAACTGGAACAAGATGGAATTCCTGCCAAAAGAAACAGGTAATTTGAAAAATCTGGAAGCCTTATGGCTTGAAAAAAACAAGCTTCAATCCCTGCCTGAAGAGATTGGCAACTGTGAAAAATTGTCTGAATTGAAACTGATGGACAATGCTCTTGGTTCTCTTCCTTCCTCCTTAGGCAGATTGAAACAAATAAGTACTCTTACTCTTTCCGGCAATAAAATAAAGCTACTGCCGGCCGGTTTTGGTGAGTTACTAATGCTCGAAGTGCTCAACTTACGAAACAACCTATTGACAGAATTGCCCGCCGACCTGGGAAACCTGAAAAAGCTCAGAGTTCTGGACGTTTCAAACAACAAGCTAAACAAAATAGGCCCCACTGCACTAAATCTGCCGGCGCTTGAAGAACTGGATTTAAGTTCCAATACTCTCAGCGCCCTGAAATTCAGTACAAACGAACTGAAAAATCTGAAAAAACTCGAAGCTGAAAACAATCGGATCATGACTCCTGATCCGCTGTTTGACATTCCTTCCCTCGAGGTATTGAATTTGAGCCGTAACAGGATTGAACGAATTGAAACGGGAATTGGAAAACTAAAAAACCTGAAGTCCCTCGATCTTAGTTACAATAAGATCTATTCCATATCAAAAAGCATTGGTACTTTATCAAATCTTGAAAGCTTGGATTTAAGCAACAACAATATTCGTTTGTTGCAGAAAGAGATAAGCGGATTGAAGAAATTAAAAGAATGCCATTTGGAAAAGAATAGTTTCTCCGATTATCAAAAGAAGAATGTCAGGCATTACCTGGGTAAAAATGCAAAAGTGGTGTTCTGAAATGATTTTCGGTCATGATCAGGATAAATTTTGTAAATTTAGTAACAAGCAATTCTACTATGAACAAACACATTGGAATCTTAACGGCAGGAGGTGACAGCCCCGGGCTCAATGCTGCCATCCGTGGCATTGGCAAAACAGCACTTGGAATATACAATATGCAGGTTACCGGCTTTATGGATGGTTTTAGAGGGGTAATGGAAAACCGCTCCATACGAATGAGTGGTGATAATCTCTCCGGAATACTAACACTTGGAGGTACCATTCTGGGTACAAGCAGAGATAAGCCAAATAAAATGCAGGTGGGAGGAAAAGTGATGGACATGACCGATGTAATTGTCGAGAACTATCACAAGCAACATCTTGATGCCCTTGTCTGCATAGGTGGCGGAGGAACACAAAAAAATGCCTTTCATTTAATGAAACAAGGCATGAATGTAATCACCCTGCCTAAAACCATTGATAATGATGTGTGCGAAACCGATGTCACTTTTGGGTTCGATACGGCCCTGGGAATTGCTGTAGAAGCCATTGACCGCCTGCATAGCACGGCGGATAGTCATCATCGTATCATCATCGTTGAAATCATGGGGCACAACACGGGTTGGCTTGCCTTGGGTGCCGGTGTATCCGGGGGTGCCGACGTGATTCTGATTCCTGAAATTCCATACGATATTGATCTGGTAGCAGAATCCATACTGAAACGCGAAAGAGCAGGCAAACATTTCAGTATTGTGGCGATATCTGAAGGAGCCATTTCAAAAGAATCGGCTCAAAAAATGGATATTCTCGGAAAGCGAGAAGAAAAGGAAACTGATGATAAGGAAAAACAAAAAACCATACAGAAGGAACTGAAAAACTACAGGAAGAAAGTTATCGGAAATACCATGCAACTGGCAAAGGAACTGGAACAGCTTACCCTGGTGGAATCAAGGGTAACCATTCTGGGACATCTGCAACGCGGCGGGATACCATCGGCCTATGATAGGTTGCTCGCAACACGCCTGGGTACCGCCTGTGCAAAATACCTGCAAAACGAACAGTTTGGGATCATGGTAGCTGCGCGCGGTGACGGTGTGGAACCTGTGCCACTTGAAAAAGTAGTTGGCAAACGAAAAATTGTCCCTCTTGATCATCCATGGTTAGAATGTGCGAGAAGAGTGGGTACATGCATGGGGGATTGAGAAGGATCGTTTACTTTTATTTGTGCAACAAAATAGTACATAGCAGGTAATCTATTTATTTCTTTTTGTCTCTGGTAAAGGGAACAAAACGAACCGGAAGCACCTTTTTCGTTTTGATCTTTCCTCCTTTTTTCTCAACAAGCACCAGGTATTGTGTATAGCTTTGTGAACCGACGGGAATGATCATTTTACCTCCCTCCTTCAGCTGTTCTATCAGGGGTTGAGGAATATTCTCCGCCCCGGCAGTAACCATCACGGCGTCGAAAGGTGAATAATCCTTCAGACCATTGTATCCATCACCGCTGAATACCCGCACATTTTCGTACCCAAGTTCCTTAAGCCGGGCTTTTGCCGTTTTTGCAAGCGGCTCAACAATCTCAATGGTAAACACTTCCGATACGATTTCAGATAAGACTGCAGCCTGGTAGCCGGAACCTGTTCCAATCTCAAGGACTTTATCAGCTGGTTCAAGATCCAGAATTTCGGTCATATAGGCCACAATGTAAGGCTGAGAAATGGTTTGACCGTGGCCAATGATCAGGGGATGGTCGCCGTAAACCCGAGATCTGCTTTCTTTTGGCACAAACATATGGCGGGGAACGGTTCGCATAGCCCTCAGAGTTTCAGGGTCGCGTATACCACGTGCCTCAATCTGATCATCTACCATCCGTTTCCTTTCCGCTTCGTAATGATCCTGTAGCAAGGCATGAAAAAGAATCAGCAGAAGTAGAATTATCTTGTTCATGAGCGGAGATTTTTCTTCCTTGTAAGTTATA
>CAYQDZ010000096.1:0-11222 GCA_964416375.1 uncultured Bacteroidales bacterium | reverse complement strand
CTGTATCACAAATAAATAATTAAAATTCATTCATTTTTATGAATAATGCAGGTTATGTTCCTTTTTTTCTTCTTTTGGAATACTTAAAACAATGTGCGACTTTTGTCCATCGAAAATAGTATAACTTGTGACGCGACTTTTACAGCCTATAGCTGAGAAATATAAAATCCATTCTTGTTACCAAGATATTTTATCGCTATTTGAAGAAAAATCGGAAAGAAGAATCCATTTGGCCGGCCTATCCGGATCTTCAAAAAGTATGCTGATTTCGAACCTGTTATCAGATTTACAGGGAATTCATTTTTTCGTACTCAATACCAGGGAAGAAGCTGCCTATTTTTTTAACGATTTACTTACCTGTATGGACGAAAAACAGGTGTTATTTTTTCCGTCTTCCTTTAAACGGTCCATCCAATATCACCAAACTGATAATGGCAGCATTATTCTCAGGGTCAATGCTTTAAACAAATTGAGCGAATATTCATCGGGCTTGCTAACCCTGGTAAGTTATTCTGAAGCCATAGCAGAAAAGGTAATTAACAAAACCAAACTATCAGAAGACACCTTGCATCTCCATGCTGAAGAAAAAGTGAGCACTGAATTTATCAGGGAAGTCTTAGAATCCTATCATTTCGAATTGGTAGACTTTGTATATGAACCAGGGCAATATGCTATAAGAGGAGGTATTGTTGATATATTTTCTTTTTCAACAGAATTTCCATATCGCATTGATTTTTTCGGTGATGAAGTTGAGTCAATCCGGTCGTTTGACCCGGAGAGTCAGTTATCTAAAGAAAAATTCAAGAAAATATCTATCCTTCCAAATATTCACGAATATAAAGAAGATGAAATACATCAATCCATATTTGATTTTGTTTCTGAAAAATCATGTCTCTGGGTAGATGATATTGCCTATGTAAGCAGCAAACTAAAGGAAATAGAATCTGTTGTTGCAAGGGATTTAACTGATGAAAAAACAAGTAAGTATAGTTTGTATAAAGACAGGGAATTTCTGAAGGATATTGACCAGACACGCACCATCGAATTTGGTGCTGCTTCATTTTTCATCCATTCGAGAAAATTTGAGTTTTCAACAAAACCGCAACCCCTGTTCCGGAAGAATTTCAATTTACTGGGCGACAATTTAATAATGCATAGTGCGCAGAATTATGATACCTTCATATTATCAGAGAATGAAAAACAAATAGAACGCCTTAAGGCAATATTTCATGATATCCATCCGGATATCACTTTTCAATCTATTTTGCAGACACTTCATGCCGGGTTCATTGATGACGATCTTAAAATTTGCTGTTATACTGATCATCAGATATTCGACCGTTATCACAAATACCGGCTCCACCAATATTTTTCAGGCAAAGCATCCATTGCTCTGAATGAATTGAAAAATCTGAAACCGGGAGATTATATTGTGCATATTGACCATGGGATTGGCAGATTTGGCGGTCTCGAGAAAATTGAGGTAAATGGCAAAATTCAAGAAGGCATACGACTCGTGTATCGCGACAACGATATCCTGTTTGTAAATATTCATGCTTTACACAAAATTTCAAAATACAAAGGGAAAGATGGAGAAAAACCAAAGATCTATAAGCTTGGTACCGGTGCCTGGCAAAAACTAAAAGAGAATACCAAAAAGAAAGTTAAAGATATTGCCAAAGATCTTATTGTACTTTATGCCAAGCGAAAATCACAAAAAGGTTTTACGTTTTCTCCAGATACTTACCTTCAGGAGGAGCTTGAAGCTTCTTTTCTTTTTGAAGACACTCCGGATCAATTGAAAGCTACAGTTGCTGTGAAATCGGATATGGAATCGGGCATACCAATGGATAGACTCATTTGTGGTGATGTAGGTTTTGGAAAAACTGAAATAGCCATACGGGCTTCCTTTAAAGCCATAACAGATAGTAAACAAGTAGTCATATTAGTTCCCACAACAATTCTTGCACTTCAGCATAATACCACGTTTAAGGAACGACTCAACAATTTTCCCTGTACTATTGAATATATCAGCAGACTGAAAAAAACTTTCGACCAGAAAAGAATCATCGCAGAAGCAGAATCCGGAAAACTTGATATTTTAATTGGTACTCATAGGTTATTAAGTAAGGATATCAAGTTTAAAGACCTGGGATTATTGATCATTGACGAAGAACAGAAATTTGGTGTTACCGCAAAGGAAAAACTTAAAAAGCTAAAAACTAATGTCGATACGCTAACCATGACCGCAACTCCAATACCGAGAACCATGCAATTCTCATTGATGGGAGCACGTGATTTATCTATTATTAATACCCCGCCACCTAACAGGCATCCGATAATAACTGAACTATATACATTTAATGAGAGCATCATTCAGGAAGGAATAGAGTTTGAAGTAGGTCGTGGCGGACAGGTTTTTTTTATACATAACCGGGTGCAAAATATAAATGAGGTGGAAGCACTGATTAAAAAATTATGCCCTTTTGTAAAAACAGCTGTTGGTCATGGAAAAATGGAGGGTTCAAAACTGGAAGAGGTTATGCTGGATTTTATCGGTGGTCAATATGATGTACTGGTATCCACAACCATTGTGGAATCGGGATTGGATATACCAAATGCGAATACAATTTTCATAAACAATGCACAGAATTTTGGATTGAGTGATCTGCATCAATTGAGAGGAAGGGTAGGAAGATCAAATAAAAAAGCATTTTGTTATTTGATTTCGCCACCACTCACTTCTGTTACACCTGAAGCCAGAAGGAGATTAAGGGCAATTGAAGAATTCTCTGAATTAGGAAGTGGATTCAATATTGCCCTCCAGGATCTGGATATCAGAGGCGCAGGAAATTTACTCGGAGCAGAACAGAGTGGATTTATCGCTGATATTGGATTTGAGGCATACAACAGAATTCTGAATGAAGCCTTAAGAGAATTGAAGGAAAATGAATTGAAAGACCTCTACAAAAAAGAAGCTGGTATCTCAGATTTTCAAAAAGGGACAATGCAATATACCACAGATTGTGTAATAGACACTGATCTGGAGATTCATATCCCGGATGAATATGTGTCGAATATGTCGGAAAGAATCCGCCTGTATCGACAACTTGATTCCATTGCCAGAGAGAAAGAGCTTGTCAAATTCGAAGCTGACCTGGTGGATCGTTTTGGCCCTATTCCCACTCCTGCAAGGGATTTATTGAGCATTGTCAAACTCAGATGGATTGCAGATAATTTAGGTTTTGAAAAATTGATCTTAAAAAACAACCGCTTATTAGCGTATTTTATATCTGACAGGGATTCTTATTATTTTCGTTCAGTAACTTTCACAAAAATTCTCAACTTTGTTCAGAAGAAGCCAGAAAATTTCAGAATGAGGGAAGAGAAAGCCAGACTTATTATGAGTATAATTGAAATAACAAGCGTTGATAAAGCCATCCAAATTCTTACAAAAATTTTGGATGATGAGAAAATAAACCTCACAGAAATAAATACATGAATCTTGTAATTGATATAGGAAACAGTAGAACTAAGCTTGCGGTTTTTGATAAAAACAGTATGATCGAATCTCTTGTGTTGAGCAATCTTAATGAGGGAGATCTGAAAATTTTACGAAACAAACACCCCCATATTTCTCGGTGTATCATTTCTTCGGTTAAGGAAATTCTTCCTGAGTATATCCATTTTCTTATGCACTCGTCCATTAAAACCATAGTACTTGATGCGGATATCTCTTTGCCGTTTATTAATGCTTATGAAACACCTGAAACCTTGGGAAATGATCGAATAGCAGCTATTGCCGGTGCATGTTTTCTTCATCCTAAAAAAAATGTATTGATCATTGATGCCGGCACCGCAATGACTTTTGACCTTATTGACGATAAAAACACATATCAGGGTGGAATTATTTCTCCCGGACTTAAAATGCGTTTTGAAGCACTGCATCATTTTACATCACAACTACCTCTCCTGGAAAGCTCAAATGATATGAAATTAATAGGACAAAATACCAATGAAGCCATAGTGAATGGAGTACAAAATGGAATGATTTTTGAAATTGAAGGGTATTTAACAAAAATTGGCAATAAATATTCTCAACTTGTTGTTTTACTTACTGGTGGAGATAGTCTATTTTTTGATAATAAAGTAAAAAAACCCATCTTTGCTGTTTCAAACTTAACACTTGTAGGATTAAATTTCATTTTAGAATATAATGCACAGACTTCATAAGGTAATTGTCCTTTGTTATTTTATTTTTCCATTATCAATTTTCGGACAAAATTACATCAATACTCCCTATTCCAGATATGCAATCGGGGACTTGATAAATACAGGTTTTAGCTATAACAGATCGATGGGAGGAAGTTCTGTTGCCCTTCGGCCTTCAAATCAGATAAACTATCTGAATCCTGCATCTTACACATCTCAGGACACAATGTCTTTTCTTTTTCAGGGAGGTATTACCGGTCGCAGTTCATTAATTAATACCAATCTGGACGAGGACAAGACCAATAATTTTAATCTCGAATACCTTGCCTTAGGTTTTCCCATAACCAATTGGTGGAAATTCAGTGTAGGTCTGGTCCCTTTTAGTCGAATAAATTATATTTTTCGGGAATCCCCATCCTCCGAAGAACTTGATTTTTTAGCAATAGATTACGAAGGCAACGGAGGTTTTAATGAATTCTATTTTGGCACTTCATACGAAATAAAGAAGTTTCTCTCCATAGGATTTAATGCTTGTTATCTGTTCGGGTCACTGAATAAAGAACATATTATTGATAATGCTGATCCGAACACTCAAACTACTAATCCTGGAGACATAGTTGCTTATACAAGACTGTCAGAAGAATATGTTGTGAGTGATTTCTATTTCCGGTTTGGCCTGCAGGCATATAAAAATATTGCCGAGAAACACAGGGTAATAGCTGGTGCCACATTCGATAGTAAAACAGATATAAAAGTGAAGGAAAATACTCTTGCCAGCAGGGGTTTCTTCAGAACAGGCTTAATCTATATTGATACATTTAGGGTAGTAAGTGATTCCTCAACATCATTCACTTTGCCAATGAAATTTGGTCTTGGCTTTACCTACATTTATGACAACAAATTACTTGTTACTTCAGAATTCACTCGCCAGGATTTTACCAGCTCTACAATATACGGAGAGCACGAAAACCTTAGTAAATACCATTCTTTTCGTTTTGGCATGGAATACATACCTATTCCATTGACAAGAAGGACACGGGCAAAGTATTTTGAAAGAATACATTATCGTATCGGGGCACATTACACAAATACCTATCTGAAAATTGCAGGGACACAAATAACTGACTATGGTTTTAGCGTTGGAATTGGTTTACCATGGCGAAATCCAAGTAAATTATACACATATTCTTCTTTTAATTTGTCATATGAATATGGAGTAAGAGGAACAACAGATAATGGTTTAATCAAAGAAAACTATCATATCATAACATTTGGTTTTACTTTGCACGATTTTTGGTTCCATAAACCTAAATATGATTAATTTTAATATCATGAAAAGATTTGTTTTCATAAGAATTCTGTTTTTTGGAGCATTTCTTTCAGTATCCTTTTCCTTATTGGGTCAAAAAGGTGCAGATGATGGGTCAAAGTATGGTCACGGAGATGATAGCATAAGGTGTGTAAGAAATCTTTCTCTATACAGGGAATTTACGAGGCATCGGGATTATGACATTGCTTATCCCTATTGGAAAATCACTTTTCATGAGTGCCCAACAGCTTCCAAAAACATATACCTTGATGGCGCTAAAATAATTAAACATAAACTGGAAAAAACTGAAATTGCTGAACGTAAGAATGAATTGCTTGATACCCTCATGTTAATTTATGAGCGGAGAATGGAATATTTTAAAGAAAAAGGGAATGTAAGAGGAAGACAGGGTGTCGATTTATTGAAATATGGAAGAGGTGATCTGGACAATGTGAAAGAAGCGTATGCTTATCTGAAAGAATCCATAGAACTCAGGAAAACAAAAACCTCAGATCCTGTTTTGGTAAGTTTTGTTTCAACAACAATAGTACTTTATCAAAACAATCTGATCGAAGCCAACAAAACTATTGAAGACTATCTTTTGGTATCATCCATAATAGATAAAAATATTCAGACAAAACCAAACAGAAAAGGTTTGCAGGAAATTAAACTTTCTGTTGATGATGCCTTCGTAAAGGACGGTCCCGGAAATTGTGATACTTTGATTTCTTATTTTGCCGGCGAACTTACTTCAAAACAAGAAAGCATTGAATTTTTAAGAATGTTGACATCCTTGTTGCGTAACAGAGATTGTACTGAATCCGATCTGTTTTACAAGGCATCTAAGAATTTACATAATCTCTCACCCTCCTCCGAATCGGCTTTAAACATTGCGATACTTGCTTTTAACTCAAACAATTATCATGAAGCTGCTGAATATTATCAACAAGCACTTAATCTTGAAACAACTGAAGAGAAAAAAGCAGACTATTATTTCGGACTGGCCGCTTGTTATTCTGAATTGAATACTAAACTGAAAGCACGCAATTATGCGCTTAAAGCTCATGAGGTAAGACCTGATTGGGGAGAACCTTTCATCCTTATAGGGCAACTTTATGCCAGCAGTAAATTCGATTGCAGCTCCCTATCGCTTCCGAATTCAATTTACTGGATTGCAGTTGATATGTTCATAAAAGCCAAAAAAATTGATGCTTCCGTTCAGGAAAAAGCAAATAAGCTAATCCTCTCTTATTCAAATTACTTTCCAGACAAAGAGGAAGCTTTCTTTCAGGATGTAACTGAAGGAAAGAATTATACTATAGGGTGTTGGATAAATGAGACAACAACAGCAAGATTTAATGATTAGCAAAAAGTGTATTCACAGTATATTTTACCATTGTTTTGTACTGGTTATCCCTATTTCATTGTTTGCAGTTGGTTGCAACAACGATTTGGATGTCATCAATGCACTTACAGAAGACACTAACTACCCATTGCAAACAGGAACAAATATTGAAGTTCAATATACAGACTCGGCTCGTTTGCAGTTAATATTTAAGGCTCCGAAAATGAAGAAGTTCCTTACTGATAATGAAGAAGGTACTTATTATGAATTTGAAGATGGAATAAAAGTATTCTTTTACGATTCTGAAGAGAAACTTGAATCTACTTTTTCATCAGGTTATGCCAACTATTACGAAAAAACAAGTATTTGGAAAGCCATTGATAGTGTTGTTGCAATAAATGTTCAAACAAAGGAACAACTTACAACCGAAGAATTATATTGGGATCAGGAAAACAAACACATATATTCTCATGTATTCACAAAAATTACCAACGAGGATGGAGTGTTTTATGGCGAAAAAGGATTTGAGTCAGATCAGGATCTTGAAAATTATAAACTTATCGGATCCAGTGGTACTGTTGATGTAAAAGATGAAGAACTTCCTTAAAAATATACTAACTTGAAAATAATCTGGTTAACACTAGCCGTTTTTACACTAGGTTTGGCTATTTATAATTTTATGGTTAGAGGATTTGAGGCATCTTATATGTTTTTAATCATGTCTTTCTTATCTTTTCTCCTATTTTTTATTAGACGAAAATTAAGTAATAAATCAACTGCTAATCCTGATGAATGATTTTTTAATCATAGTCACTACCTTAATTTTCAGTGCCTTTTTTTCAGGAATGGAAATAGCTTATATTTCTTCAAACAGGCTGAGAATTGAATTGGATAAAAAGCAAGGACATTTTAGCTCCAAGTTTGTTACCACATGGATCAATCATCCCGGTAAATTTTTAACAACTATGCTGCTTGGAAACAACATTGCGCTTGTTATTTATGGTATAAAAATGTCTCTGATTCTGGAGCCCATAATAAAAATTTACCTGCAATCTTCTGTTTTGGTTCTGGCTATTCAAACAGTGATTTCCACTTCACTGATTTTAATCACAGCTGAATTTTTACCTAAAGTTGTTTTTCGTTCCATACCAAATTATACCCTTAATATTTTTTCAATCCCTGTTTCTATTTTCTATTTTTTACTTTATCCTGTAACATCAGCTATTACAAAACTTTCGGAATCCATAATCAATAGATTTCATAAAGATGCTGAAAACCCGGAAGTAAATACAAATCAGGTATTTGGTAAAGTTGATCTTGCACACATGATAAATGAATCTCAGGAAAAAAAATCTGAAGATAGAACCCAGGATAATGACCTCAAATTATTTCAAAATGCCTTAGGATTTTCTTCTGTAAAAGTGCGCGATTGTATGGTACCCCGGACTGAAATCGCTGCACTCGAAGTAGGCAGCGCAATTGATGATTTCCGCCAAAAGTTTATTGAAACAGGTTTCTCCAAAGTTCTGATATACGAAAAAAATATTGATAATATGGTTGGCTATATAACTTCGAAGGCCATGTTTAAAAATATTCGCAGTATCCATGATCAGGTAATTGATATCTCATTTGTACCTGAAACTATGGCAGCAAATATGCTTCTTGAAAAGTTTATTCATGAAAAGAAAAATTTGGCTGTTGTGGTGGATGAATTTGGAGGACTCTCAGGGATGCTTACCATCGAAGATATTATGGAAGAGATTTTTGGTGAAATTGAAGATGAACACGATACGGTTGAATTAATAGACAAACAAATAAACGATCAGGAATTTATTTTCTCAGGGCGTTTGGAGATAGATTTTATCAATGAAAAGCATCAACTAAATATCCCCGTATCAGAAGATTATGAGACACTTGCAGGATTTATTTTTCACCATTATGAAAATATCCCTAAATTAAACGAACGAATTGAAATTAATCAGTTTGAAATAAAAATACTAAAAGTATCAAGTACAAAAATTGATCTTTTACACCTTAAATCAATCCCCTCTTAAAATTTCTCAATTTTTGGGTTGTTATTGTTTAATAAGGCTATTAATTGCTATATTCGTAGCCTGATTTTTCAAATCTAAAATTCTTATTCAATGGCAATTATACAAAGTATTAGAAACAGGGCTGGATTATTAGTAGCAGTTATTATCGGACTTGCACTTTTGGCATTCATTGTTGGAGATTTTATTACATCTGGTGGCTTTATTTATCAAAAATCAAAACTGAATGTTGCCGAGATAAATGGAAAGAATATTTCTTATTCGGAACTTCAAAAATTAATTCAGCACTATGAAAACATTTTAAAGATACAATACCAGACGAACTCATTGGATGAGAATTTGAGAGCCAATATCAGGAATCAAACCTGGCAGGAACTCCTTCAAAATTATATTCTGCTTAAGGAATATAAAAAATTGGGCCTGGCTGTTCATGACCAGGAGTTTTTCGATCTCGTACAAGGGCTCAACCCACACCAGCTCGTTAGGCAAATGTTCACTGATCCGCAAACAGGAACGCTCAATAGATTGCAATTATCAGAATTTTTAAGCAGAATTGACCAACTTACCGGTGATCCGAAAACTCTTTGGGTATATTATGAGGATATGATCACAAAAGAAAGACTCTACACAAAATACCATAATCTGGTGCGACAGGGATTGTATTTTAATAAGCTTGAAACTCAGCAGAGACAGAAGCAGATAAATAACTCTGTTGATATCAGTTTTGTTCAGAAACCCTATAACATGATTCCTGACAGTGTTGTTACCGTAAGTGATTCTGATCTGAAAGAATATTACAAGGAAAATAAGGAAAGATTTACGCAGGAAGAAACCCGCGATATCAAATATGTTGCATTTGAAGTAATCCCTTCAGAAAAGGATTACAACAATGCAAAAGAATGGATAGATGACGCTCATGCTGAGTTTGTAGAAATTGAGGATGTAGAACAATATATTAATTTCAATTCTCCTCCTTATGATCCGACAAATTACAAGAAAGATGAGCTCTCTGATACCCTGGATGATTTTATGTTTACTGCGAATCTGGGTGACGTTTACGGCCCTTATTTCGAAGACAATTCTTACAAACTTGCCAAACTTGCAAAAATCAATTACCTGTCCGATTCAGTTCGTATCAGCCAGATATTGATTCCCGTAACCCAGAATAACGTAAGTCAGATGCAAATGTTTGCCGACAGTTTAAAAACACTGGCAGAAAATGGCACTGATTTTACCCGTCTGGTAAGAGAAAATTCTTCTGATCCGTCTGCTGCTCAATCTGGAGGTGATATAGGATGGATTAAAGAAGGATATAATGGCCGTTATTTTAGTGACAGTTGTTTTTATGCTAATAAGGGAGATGTCAAAATCACATACAGCGAATCCGGATTGCATATTATAAAGATCACAGATACATCAAAACCAGTGAAAAAAATACAGGTCGGAATACTTGCCAGAGATGTAATTCCAAGCAACGAAACTGATCAGGTCTATTATACCAAAGCTGTTGAATTTGCAACACAAAACAATACCATCGAAAAATTTGAATCTGCCACATCTCAAAACGGACCAAAAGCTATTCCTGTGTTCGGACTGAAGCCTCTCGATAACGAGGTGCAGGAATTAGAAAATTCCCGATATATTGTACATTGGGCATTCCAGGCAGAAAAAGGTGATATCATAGATGCCATAAAAGATTATGGAGGAAAGTATATTATAGCCATTGTAACAAAAGTAAATCACAAGGGTTATACGCCCATGGAAGATATCAGATCTGAATTGCAACTTGAAATTACAAAAGATAAAAAAGCACAAATTATCAGCACAGAAATGAAGCAGGCAAAAGAAAATGTCACTACGATTGACGAGCTTGCCGATCAACTAAAGTTAAATGTGCTGTCTGCTGCAGGTGTAAGATTTACTTCATCCTCTGTTCCCAATGCCGGAAACGAACCAATACTGGTTGCTGCAGCTCTTAATTCCAAACTCGACCAATTGTCTGATCCTGTAAAAGGTACGAATGGTGTTTATATAGTAAGTATTGAGAATATAAATGAACCCGAAAATCAGTTTAACAATCTGAATATGACACAAAATTATATGCAAAGAAATTTGACAAATCGTGCCATGAGATCAACTTTTCAGGTACTTATTGAAATGGCTGACGTTAAAGATAACAGAGGTAATTTTAATTAATAACTCTCTGATCATAGTATGAAACCACAATAAATACATTGTGGTTTTTTTATGGCTGAAAAACAGGTCGGATAAATAGAATTGGGTAAAATGTCTTAGCCATAATTTA
>CAYQDZ010000095.1:0-11333 GCA_964416375.1 uncultured Bacteroidales bacterium | reverse complement strand
CTTCCGACGCCTCGCATCTGCCCCAAACTTGACGCATGAATAATGCAGGTTAGATGGGACAAAAAAAATCGTGTGCATATCACAAACGCACGATTTTCAATCCTACCCAATATCTCCTTATGAAAGGAGGTTCAATTTAATTTTCCGTTGTATTTATTTTATATCTCAACAACCGTTTTTCGATGTGGACTTTTAAGTCTTTGAGTCATTTTGGCTACCGAGTAATACAAAAACAGCCACAAACCTGCCCGAAAGAATGAATTCTTTCATTCAGGCGGGGACACCAAAACACTAAACTTCCACAAAGAATTTTTTAAATACTTGATTTATAGTATTTTTAATCTCGAACTCACGTTATTTTAAGGTACCTTTTTCAAATAATTATTGAAAGGATTAATTTTCCTTAAAGAAAAATGTAAAACCTGATTTACCAGGCATAATGAAAACATGAATCATTACGTAAATAATAATACATTTATATTCTTCATTTTGCTTATCACCAACCCAAAGGGAGAATACAAATCATTAACTTTAAACAAAAAACACCATGAACAAAGGTTTTATTATAAGAGTTAAAAAATTCATACAAACCACCATTCTTGGAGGAGTTGCTGCAATATTGCCTATGGCATTGATAATCATTGTTATTCAATGGCTATTTAAACTGGTTTACAGAAATCTTGAACCTATAACCAGATATTTCCCTCTGAACACCGACATCCAAAAAATTCTGGTAACCGCATTGATTGCCATTGCTATTATCTTTCTGTTCTTTCTAGCGGGTTTGTTAGTTCGAAGTCGTATCGGACGGTTTTTTAAACATGCGCTGGAAAAGAAATACCTGATGAAAATTCCGGGATATAAAGTGGCAAGAGAAACTGTCCGCCAGTTTTTTGGGAAAAACCAGTCATTTTTTTCAGAGGTTGTTCTGGTAGATATTTTTAACTCGGGTTCACTGATGACCGGATTTGTAACCGACAAGCACGACAGTTATTACACTGTTTTCGTCCCTACCGGCCCAAATCCGACATCGGGAAATATTTATCATGTAAGCAAAGAAAAAGTAATTCATACTTCAACAAATACTGAAGATGGAATGAAAACCATCATTAGTTGCGGTGCCGGATCGAAAGAAATATTTGCAGATAAAAAACATTAAGAAGTGGGGTAGCCTTTGAATTCTCCGGTGCCTGATTACTTGTTGCTTAGGTAAGCATTAGCTTTATTATCAGCAATTGTACCGGTTTACTGGTAGACTATTTTTTCAACCTTCACAGCTTGTCCGTTTCCTATAACCACGAGGTATATACCAGGCTGAATATTCATGCCATCAAGGTCAAGTTCAATTTCCCCGGTAAATTTATTCTCATAGACCAACCTGCCCATTAGGGTATATATACTTAGTGATGATGCAGAAGAAATTTCTCCTCCGGCTTTCACGCTCAGGTAATCACTGGTAGGATTTGGATAGACTTTAAAGCTTTCTGTAATTTCTGCGGGTATTCCAAGAATAATAGTTGTTGTATCAGAGAAAGGATTTCCATGGATACCGGGTGAGCTTGAGTGCGGGTATCGAAAAATCAAAGTGAAGTCCGAGCTCGTTCCTCGCTCTCACCCTCACTCTGATTTAAAGCTGCCATTGGCAGCCGAAGCTTTAACAAAAAGCTGCCTCGCCAGGTCTCGAACCTGGACTCTTCTGAACCAGAATCAGATGTGTTGCCAATTACACCACGAGGCAAAATGGGAGCACAAAAATAACAATTTCAAATAAAAAAGCGATCTTATTGAACTACATATTTAAAAAGAAAAGCTTTGATGATTTTGCTTGTAATCGTAACCGGAAAATTATATTTTAGATTTTTAAACCAAATTAAATATTTTACTCATGGAAGAAAAAAAATCTGACCAAAAGCCTGCTTCGCCAACAGGAAATATTGATTATGATGCAAAATGTGAAAAGCTTATTGCTGAAGGCTTCGAATTTAAATTCGGTGAATACATCAACCAGGGTTTTGATATTTTTAAGAAAAATGCAGGAGGATTCATCGGATACCTGCTTATTGTAATGGTTATTGGATTTGTATGTGCAGTCATTCCGGTAGTGCGCTATCTGGCCAATATTGTTATTTTTCCGGCACTGATCGCAGGATTTTTTATTGTCGGAAAGAAAATCCTACACGATGAACCCTATGAATTCAATGACTTCTTTAAGGGTTTTAACTACCTGCTGCATCTGTTCCTGGGAAATTTAATTGTAGCAATCTTTGTAGTCATTGGCATGGCGCTTTTGGTTATTCCAGGAATATACCTGGGAGTTGGTTATATATGGGTTTCCCTGTTTATCGTATTTGCCGGCAAAGAATTTTGGCCCGCCATGGAGCTCAGCCGCCGCGTAATTACTAAAAAATGGTTTTCTTTTTTTGGTTTTTTCCTGGTCTTGTTCTTAATAAATCTTGCCGGAGCAATTGCTTTGGGCATCGGGTTACTGGTTACAATACCAGCTACCATGCTGGCCATATTTGCAGCATTTCATGATATTGTAGGAACAACAAAAGAAGAATAAAAAAATTGAAGCCTAGTTTATAGTTTGTTGTTTAAAATGATGAATTGAGACGTTGATTAATCGATGTAGTTAACTATTTATGCATAAAGGATTCACTATAATCTTCATTTAATCAATTCATCAATGCATCAGTTTATCAGTAAACATTTATGATTTTTCTTGGTATTTGCTTTCATACTTTATTTCTGCTGAACTATTTTAGCCCAGTTATCACGTAAGGTAACTGTACGATTGAAAACAAGTTTTTCAGAAGAGCTATCCTTATCGACACAAAAATATCCCAATCGTTCAAACTGAATTTTATCCAGGGGATTTGCATCTTTCAGAAAAGGTTCAACAAATCCTTTTGAAACTTTCAGTGAATCAGGATTCAGGTTAGACAGAAAGGTTTTTCCTTCTTCACATTGATAGGGATTCTCTGCATTAAATAAGCGGTCGTATAACCTGATCTCACTCTTCAGCGCATGTTTTGCCGATACCCAATGGAGGGTGGCTTTCACCTTCCTGCCATCGGGGGAATTGCCTCCCTGACTTTCAGGATCGTATGTACAGATCAATTCTGTCACCTCTCCGTTTTTGTTTTTGATTGCCTCCTCGCAGGTTATAAAATAGGCATACCGTAATCGAACTTCCCTGCCCGGGGCAAGACGGAAGAATTTCTTGGGTGGATCTTCCATAAAATCTTCCCGTTCAATATAGAGTGTACGTGAAAATGGAACTTTCCGTGTTCCGGCACTTTCATCCTCCGGATTGTTTACTGCATCATGGTACTCCTCCTTATCATCAGGGTAATTCTTAATGGTCAATTTCAGAGGATTGATTACTCCCATTATCCTTTGTGCTTTCTTATTCAGGTCTTCACGTAAACAATGTTCCAGCAAACCAACATCAATCACATTCTCACGTTTGGCAACTCCTACCCTATCTGCAAAATTACGTAAGGATTCCGGAGTAAATCCTCTGCGCCTTAAACCGGCTATAGTAGGCATACGGGGATCATCCCACCCCACAACATGTTTCTCATTTACAAGCTGCAATAACATACGCTTACTCATTACAGTGTAATTGATATTGAGACGAGCAAATTCGGTTTGGTGTGTTCGTTTGCGGTTTATCTCAGGATCATCAATGATATTATCAAGAAACCAATCGTACAATGGCCGGTGAACTTCAAACTCGAGTGTACATAGCGAATGTGTTATGCCCTCAACAAAATCGCTCTGACCATGAGCAAAATCGTACATAGGATAAATACACCACTCATTGGCAGTACGATGATGGTGAGCATGCTTTATTCTGTAAATCACCGGATCGCGCATATGCATATTGGGTGATCCCATAGCAATTTTAGCGCGTAACACTTTCGATCCGTCGGGAAATTCGCCTTTCTTCATTCGTTCTAAAAGGTCCAGGTTTTCTTCCACCGGCCGATTGCGGTATTCACTCTCTTTCCCCGGTTGAGTGGGAGTTCCCCTGTGAGCAGCAACTTCTTCAGCGCTGCTTTCATCTACATAAGCCATTCCTTTTTTTATCAGCAACAAGGCCCATTCATAAAGCTGTCCGAAATAATCGGAAGCATAATTTTCTCGATCTTCCCAATCAAAGCCCAACCAGTGGATGTCTTCTTTTATTGAATCAACATATTCCACATCCTCCTTCACCGGGTTTGTATCATCGAAGCGCAAATTGCATTTGCCTTTATACTTCTCTGCCAGGCCAAAATTCAGGCAAATGGACTTTGCATGACCGATATGCAAATACCCGTTGGGCTCGGGAGGAAATCGCAGATGTACCCTGCCATCGTGTATGTTGTTTTCCAGATCTTTCTCTATCATCGCCTCAATAAAATTCAGCGATTTGTTATTTTCTTCCTTATTCATTCCTGTAAATTCTTATTAAAGCTCCTGCAAAAGTAAGTATTTTATACCTTGCATAATTCTAATAAAATATGAATTTGAATTCCCAGAATATATAAATTCGCAGGATATACTTTTTTGATGGGGAAAATCATTTTAGATAATATTGAGATTTATGCCTGCCATGGCCATTTGCCGGAAGAAAATGAGATTGGAGGCAGATTTATTGTTAACCTGGAAATAAACACCGCCTTTGAGGATGCCTGCAAAAGCGATCAATTGGAAGATACTTTCGATTACCAGGTGGCTTACGATATAGTGAAACATGAGATGAGCACAAAATCTTCATTGCTCGAACACGTCGCTTCAAGAATTCTGGATCGATTATTGGAAGCTTCACCTCTTATATGGTCGGCAAAAATAAAACTGTCAAAAATGAACCCTCCCCTGGGAGGAAATGTTAAAGCTGTTAGTGTTGAGATCCAAAAAGAAAGAGATCAATGAATCACTCATCATGGAATGAATTCATTTTAAAGGAATAAAGCCTTCTATATATGAAAGGATCATTAAAAAAATGCCCGAAGTGCGGAAAATTTTTTACTTGCCAGGGAGAGGATGACTGCTGGTGCGAAAGCTATCATATTCATAAAAAGGATTTCCTGCGACTTAAGCAGGATTATAATGATTGTATCTGTCCGGAATGTCTTTCAGGTTATGCGGAAAAATAAAATACGATCCATTATGAAAACAAAACTCTTTATACCAGCTTTAATTCTATTCCTTGTTCTCATCCATAATCCAGGATTTGCCCAGCATCACAAGTCCATGAGTTTCGATAAACACCTCAGCTCAGCTAAAAGCACAATCGATTCTGTTTATACTATCGCCACCGGTTACCCGACCACGGGTATTGTATTGCGCATTGCCGGGGATGATGAATTCACAAATTCCTTCCTGGTTGCAGAAAATGATACCATTCGTCTGGCAGCCGATGACCACTCCTCGTCTGAGGCGGAAAGCATCCATAGTAACCTGGCAACATTCAGTTTACTCATTGATGCATTCTGTTTTTATCCCGGTAAAATTGAAAGTGAGGTCAGCTTTTATTTTATTGATTCCCGCTTACCTGAAAAAAAAGGGGAACCGGCGAAAAAAAAAAGTGCCGGTTGTTCCGAACCCGAAATGATTGATCAGTCGGTGTGGCGTGAAGGTCTTGCAGAACCTGATTACGAGCGCATTGTACACAAAGTATACCATTGTATTGTCCATCATACTGCCGGATCAAACACCGATACGGAATATATGCAGGTCGTGCGAGGGATATACATTTACCACACAGAAATACGGGAATGGTCTGATATAGGATACAATTATCTTATTGCACAGGACGGGACTATATTCAAAGGTCGCGATCCGGGAAATTTTGAACAGGATAATGTTAGAGGCGCACATTTTTGCGGGTACAATACAGGCACCATGGGAATCAGTATTCTGGGTGACTATACCAGTGTTCAACCCACAGAAGAATCCATTGAGTCCCTGGTTGAGATTCTGACCTGGAAACTAGGGAAAGATAGCCTTAATCCCTTAGGTACGTATCCACATCCTTTAAATGAGAACCTCGGTATAATTGCCGGACACCGTGATGGCTGTGCTACCGAATGTCCGGGAACTTTAGTGTATGCACTGCTGAATACGATCCGTCAGGAAACCATGACAGGTTTTACAGATTGCGGATTTAGCTATATTCCTCTGCAAAACTCCGAAGTAAATCCTGATGAACTATTGATCTTCAAACAAGATAATGAAGTCTATATTCAATACCCTCCCGGTGAAATTCCTGTCATTCAAATATTCGATGTATCAGGCAGAGCTCTTCCATTCAAAAGTCAGCCTGCAGCAGATGATTTAATCATCCTTCAATTCACAGATTCCACACCTCATTTCGTCTTTATCAGGATAATAATCAAGGGCAAATCATTTACCAGGGCTTTGTTCCTGCCCTGGTTTTTGTAATATTTCAGTTGGATAGTATGGCAGAACATTCCTTTTCTTCATACCTTGGTATTACCAAAATTATAATACAGAAAACCATGAAAACAATTGCGAAATTTTCCTTTTGTCTTTTAATCTTTTTTACTGCGTGCAATATCTCTTCCGAAAAAACCCGTAAAGTAAAAGATTATACCATCGAACAATTTATGTCGAACATCAACATGATTGGAAGTGATTTCTCAGCAGATGAATCGAAGTTGCTGATCACTACCGACGAATCGGGTATTTACAATGCGTATACCATTCCTGTAGAGGGAGGTGAACTTACCGCGCTTACACAATCTGACTCAACAAGCATCTTTGCCATTTCATTTTTCCCTGAAGACGACAGAATTCTATATCGAAGTGATAAACACGGCAACGAGGTTCACCATATCTTTTTACGCGATACCGATGGATCTGTCACCGACCTTACTCCCGATTCTGCTGCCCGTTCCACTTTTTACGGCTGGAACTTCGATGAGGAGAGTTTTTTGTATGGATCGAACAAGCGTGATCAAAGATTTATGGATGTGTATGAAATGACCATTGAAACCCTGACACCGAAAATGATCTATCAGAATGATAAAGGACTGGAGTATGAAGGCATTACCAAGAATGAGAAGTATATGGTATTTGTAAAACCCATTACCACTTCAGACGATGAGATGTACCTCTATTCGGTAGAAGGCAAAAAAATGAAACACATATCGAAACATACAAGCAATGCCTCCTATTCACCATCAGGTTTTAGTCTCGAAAGTGAGGCCCTGTTTTATACAACTAACGAAGGCAATGAGTTTACTTACCTGGTAAGGTATGATATTGTCACAGGTAAAAAAGAGAAAGTGGAGGAATACGATTGGGACATCTGGTATTCGTACTTATCTCATATGGGCACATACCGGGTAACAGGCATTAACGAGGATGCCAAAACCGTGATAAAAATTTTAAACAATCAGGAAGAGAAAGAAATTGAATTTCCTGAAGACATAAAAGGTGATATAAGAAATGTAAATATTTCGGACAGTGAAAAGCTGATGACTTTTTGGGTAGGTACATCCAAATCACCCAATGTTCTATACCTCTATGATTTTAACACCGGCAAAGCAAAAGAATTGGTTTCCGGACTGAATCCTGAAATCGATTCTGATGATCTTGTTGAGGGAAAAGTGATCCGTTATGGCTCATTCGATGGTTTGGAAATACCTGCCATTCTGTATAAACCACACCAGGTTTCTGCAAAAAAACCCTGTCCCGCACTGGTTTGGGTACATGGGGGTCCGGGTGGACAATCGCGCCTGTCATACTTTCCCTTAATCCAGTACCTGATCAACAAAGGGTATGTAATTCTTGCAGTGAATAATCGTGGCAGCAGTGGATACGGGAAAACATTTTTTTCACTGGACAATAAGAATCATGGCGAGAACGATTTAATGGACTGTGTAAAAGCAAAAGATTACCTTGTTAAAGCCGGTTTTGTTGACACAGCCAATATTGGTATAATCGGAGGTTCATACGGAGGTTTTATGGTCATGGCAGCACTCACTTCACAACCTGAAGAATTCAAAACTGGGGTGAACATCTTTGGTGTTACCAACTGGCTGCGCACCTTACAAAATATCCCACCCTGGTGGGAATCTTTCAAAACAGCCTTGTATGATGAGATGGGTGATCCTGCAGCTGATTCAGTCCGTTTGTATAGGATCTCTCCTCTCTTCCATGCCGATCAGATTGTAAAACCTTTTATGGTATTGCAGGGAGCTAATGATCCCAGGGTTCTGCAGGCGGAATCGGATGAAATTGTGGAAGCTGCACGAAACAATGGTGTGGAAGTAGAATATGTATTGTTTGATGACGAGGGACATGGCTTTGCCAAAAAGGAAAATCAGATGGTAGCATACAAAAAGATCCATGTTTTTCTTGACAAACAACTTAAGGGTATTGAAAAAAATAAAGTTGAAGAATAGGGATGGTTATATACAGTGAAAAACGCAGGGATAGCAGTTACGAAGCTGAAGTTCCTGCGTTTTTTTGAATCATAATATTTTCTAACTTTGCAAGCCGAATAACGAATGGGTCACGTGGCCGAGTGCCTGCCTGCCGGCAGGCAGGGCTAGGTCCTAATAAACCTGGACAAAACCGCGTACGGCGGTTCGAACCGACCCCCGGGTAACCGGGGGGAGCTCACGAGCGAAGCGAGTAACCGAACCCACTTTTAGTGGGTGAGCTCATGAGCGAAACAACGTGAAGCGAATAATCCGCCACGGATGATAAAAATTAGTTCTTTAAAATATTTGTTAGTCTGAGGATTGTTTTAGACCAAAAGAAATCCCAGCAATAATTTTGGTCACGTGGCCGAGTGGCTAGGCAGTGGTCTGCAAAACCGCGTACGGCGGTTCGAATCCGCCCGTGACCTCAACAAAATCCCGTTTCGCGCAACGATCGGGATTTTTTTATTTCTGTCTGCGCAAGCTTGCTTGCTGGCAGACGGAAATAAAAAAAGACCATCACGACTGCAAACAACACCATCGCAATAATTTTACTAGAGAAATCCTAAAATTTTATATATTCTACATTATTGAACTATTATTTTTACAATAATTTAGAAGATAAAAAATTTAACATAAAAATATCAATTCTGCCAGGCAAATAAATATTATTTATCTAAACTATACGCTATGAAAAAAAGAATTCTACAATTGAGTACGGTTTTAATCGCTATTGTGTTATCAATGCCTCTGTTTGCACAAGATGTAATAACGAAGGAATTTTTTGGAGATACAGTTGCTTTCGATGCCAATCCTGATCCAAATGACCCCTTATATCATGGTTCGAATTCAAGTACCGGATATTGGAAGTTGGTTGATTCTGTGGTAAACAATCTGACCACTGAAAATGGTTATTGGGTATGTGGTATTGACTCATCCATAAGAATCAATAATTACGTAGTTGATGCTGGATCTGACACTAAACCTTGGAGTGATACATCATCTGTTTTTTGTCTTCATATGACAGCTCCCACACGATATGGTGGAGCATGGGACACTACCTATTTCATGGGAATTAATGTGGAAAATTACGAAAATATGGAACTCCAGTTTGGTTGGGGTAAAAGATATAATGGCTGGGTTACTTATGCTGAAGATATCCGTGGGCTGAATATTGATTATCGGCTTGACGGCGGTGACTGGGTTGAGCTTGATACCACACAATTAGAAAATCCATTGACAGGTGATACATGGTCATTAGCTGAATTAAGTATTGATGGAACAGGAGATGTCCTTGATATTTTATTCACAGCTTGCTATAATGATAATCAGATTGGTATTGATGATATTATTCTTGTTGGTACACCTGCTGTTTCGAATATTAAAGATGAGCTATTATCAAATGTTAATATTTATCCCAATCCTGTTACTGATGAACTTAATATTCAGCTGGAAAGTAGGGTGAATGGAAATTACAAAATATTAACAATCACTGGTGTTGAAGTACAACATGGCCTGATTAACAATGGCTTTGAAAAAATCGATGTAAGCAATTTAAGCAATGGTAATTATTTAATTTCAATAACCTCAAAAGGTTTACAAACCACAGTGAAATTTAGTAAATAAATAATTTCCTTTTTTGAAGAAATTGGAGACGTGATCAGAATCAATGAAATTGGAAAAGCAGATAAAAAAATGTGGTGCTGCAAGGTACTTTAATGATATTGATTTGTCCGAAGACTATCGTATCACGTCATTGGCGTGAGCATTGTCATGCTGAGGCTTGATCACCCCGACTAAAGCAGAGTAAAAGTGAGCGAACAGAGTGCCATTTTACTCTGCTTTCTCTTTTATCGCACTCAAACTCACACTACTGCATAGGATGACTCAAGACGAGAGCTATGGATCAAATCTAAAATCTGGGAATTTGGTGCCAATCTAATCTTTTGAGTATGAAGTCAAACGAAGTAGTGAGCCACTCAATTTAATAGAGTAGAATTTCAACTCTTTTGTCTTGATACAAAAGAGTGAAAAAATCATTATTAGAACTTATTAAGCAAAAAAATAATTTTAAATTGCATCTATTGTTAGTCTCTATACTCTTATTCAAAATTTCATGATTTATGATAAAGTAAATTATACAATAAATGAAAATTGGATTGATATAAAAAAAGTAAATACCTTCTTTAAAGAAAAACACGAACAGATAAGATTTACTGAAATTAGAAAAGTAGTAGTTAGGCAAGCGTTCTATGAGAAGGATAAAAATATAGGTACGATAATGATATATACTGGCAAATCTGATGATGTGGGGAACAAAATCTATAGTAAATTGATTGGAATAAAAAACTATAACGAGATTGCTAATTTGATTGAGAAAAAGGCAAATTTAATGAATTAACTATCGCCAATCGAGCGAGCCAGTAGGCTATTAACCTACTGACAGAGCTCTCACACCACCGTATCCCGGATCAAGTCCGGGACAGGCTGTATACAGCGGTTCGTTAAGCGTCAATATCATGCTCTTTTCTCCATAATAGCTATGCCTTAGTTTAAGATAAGGCTAGATTCCGCTCCCGCGGAAAGCTTCCTTATCGAATTTATTCATCTTTTTAATATTTTGTTTGTATTCATGAGGGCTTCGCCGTTGTAGTCCTGCTTGTCACGTCCGGTTCTGAGAGAGGTTTGGGGTGAAATTCCCCTTATCTACTCGACCCGCAACCGTTTAGCAACAATATAAATCCTAATAAAAACTTCTTTAGAAATGCATTTTTAATATACGATCAATTTCTCATAGCCAATATACGAAACCCCAACCTAAACACACATATAATATACTATATAGTCGAACGTGAAAAACCCCGTATTTTTCATGAGATAAAATCCAAG